>NZ_SNWA01000002.1:310381-620763 GCF_004361815.1 Paraburkholderia sp. BL10I2N1
GCGAAGCGCCCTCTTTCAATCCCACGCGCTCGAGCGCGGGCCACGCATTGGCGACGTTGTCGCGTAACTGCTTTTCTGCGCCGGGCGCGGGGTCCCACGCGAGCACATCAAGTCCGTTCGCGAGTGCGCGCGCCACCCAGCCGCTGCCGATAACCCCCGCCCCGATTGCCGCAAATGTCCTGATATCGACGATCACTGCCATTAATGAAAACCCTTCATTCAGATGGTTTTTTGCGTACGCATCGTGCTCAGGCGAATTGCGCCATCTCACGACGTTCAAGCTGACGTTCACCGCGTGCCGGCAGGCCAAGCTTGCGGCGCCCTTCCGCGGGCGTGAGCGCCCTGCCGCCGAGCCGCTCGATGATCTCGACCGCACGCTGCACGAGCGAGCCGTTGCTCGCGGGCACACCACGATCCAGCCAGATGTTGTCTTCCAGACCGACGCGCACATGGCCGCCGAGCAGCATCGCCTGCGCGACCATCGGCATCTGCATGCGGCCGATGCCGAAGCCGGCCCACTGCGCGCCGGCGGGCAAGTTGTCCACCATGGCCTTCATCGTGGTGGTGTCGGCGGGCGCGCCCCAGGGAATGCCCATGCAAAGCTGGAACAACGGCGGCGCATCGAGCAGCCCTTCTTTCAGAAGCTGATTTGCGAACCACAGATGGCCGGTATCGAAGATTTCCAGCTCCGGTTTTACGCCCAGTTCCTGGATGCGCCTCGCTCCGGCGCGCAACTGGGCGGGCGTCGACACGTAGATGTAGTCGCCGTCGCCAAAATTGAGCGTGCCGCAGTCGAGTGTGCAGATTTCCGGCAGCAACTCCTCGACGTGCGCAAGACGCGTCAGGCCGCCGACCAGGTCCGTGTTCGCGCCAAAGCGCAGCGGATCCTCGCCCGGTCCGATCTCGAGGTCGCCGCCCATGCCGGCCGTCAGATTGATGATGACGTCCGTATCCGCCGAGCGGATGCGATCGACTACCTCGCGATACAGGTTCGGGTCGCGGCTGCCGCGTCCCGTCTTCGGATCGCGCACGTGGCAGTGGGCCACGGTCGCACCAGCCTTTGCCGCTTCGATGGCTGCATCGGCGATCTGTTTCGGCGTAACCGGAATCGCCGGATGCTTGCCGACGGTATCACCTGCGCCAGTGACCGCCGCGGTCACGATGACTTCGTAGTTCATGCGTACATATCCTCTTCGATGATCGGATCGGCGCTCATTCAGAGGCCGAGGTAGGCCTTGACAGCCGGCAGGCCGTCCTTGCCGTCATAGGTCTTCACGCCGGCGAGCCATGCGTCGAGCACCTGCGGGTTCTTCTTCAGGTAGGCCTTCGCCGCTTCAGCCGGTTTTTCCTTGTTCATCACCGACTGCATCACCTGGTTTTCCAGCTGCGTCGTAAAGCGCAGATTCGTCACCAGCTTGCCGGCGTTCGGGCAGCGCTGCAGAAAATCGGGCGAGGTCAGCGTGTACACGCGCGCTTCGCCGTAGTTGGGACCGAACACATCGTCGCCGCCAGACAGATAGTTCATGCTGAACTGGATGTTCATCGGATGCGGCTCCCACCCAAGAAAGACCACCCACTTTTTGTCGCGGATCGCACGCTCGACCGTCACCAGCATCCCGGCCTCGCTCGATTCGATCAACTTGAAGCCGCCGAGCCCGAACTGGTTCGTGTCGATCATCTTCTGGATCTTCGCGTTCGCGCTGCTGCCAGGCTCGATGCCATAGATCTTGCCGTCGAGTTCCTCGCGATGCTTCGCGATATCGGCGAAGGTCTTCAGGCCCGCCTGATACTCATAGCCCGGCACCGCGAGCGTCGCTTTCGCGCCGGAGAGATTCGGCGGTTCGATCACCTGGATCGCCTTCGCCTGCACGAACGGTTGAATCGCTTTTTCCTGCACCGGCCACCAGTAGCCGAGCGAGACGTCGAGCTGCCTGCTCTTCAGGCCCGCAAACGAAATCGGCACCGAAGCGACGGTCGTCACCGGCTGATAGCCCAGGCCTTCGAACACGGTCGTGGCAAGCGCCGTCGTCGATGTGATATCGGTCCAGCCGATGTCCGCAAAATGCACCGCGCGACAGGCCGGCGGATCCTGCGCGAAAACGGGCGACGCCAGCAGGCCGACGAGACAACTCAAACCAGCGGATAAGGTTTTGACGCGTAACTTCATGACGATCCCCTCTCTGACACGCTATTCGGCGTGTTTCGAATCAGGCCGCAAGACGGGCGGCTACCTGGACATCCATCGACACCGTAAGACCAATTGCATGAGGTAAAAGGTACAACCCCATATTGTCCCCAAAGCGACCGCCAGCGACCCGTTCTTGCTCACGTGCGACCATGAGGGAAAACCAGCATGGCGCGCCGAAAGCCCGTGGCACGGGCGTCACGCGAATATTGACGGTCTTGCCGCCGGCCGCGCCGCTTGCTACCCTCGGCGCACCCCAGCGGCACTTTATGGCGCGTCTGCCCTTGCGTGGCCCGGAAGACGCCCAGGACCAGGGCGGAATAAACTGCGTCACACACGTTGCTCACCCAATGCCTCAAGACATTTCGTTTCTGCTGCTGCCGGGCTTTTCTGCGATCGGCTTCATGTCGGCGGTCGAACCGCTGCGCGTCGCGAACCGGTTTCGCGGCGAGCTGTATCGCTGGCACATTCTGAGCGCCGACGGCGCGCCGGTGAGCGCAAGCAACGGCATCTCGCTGAACGCAGAGGCGGCGTTCGGCGATGTCGCGCAGGCGGACACGGTTTTCGTGGTGGCGGGATTCGAGCCGCTCGCCTGCTACACGCGCGCGCTCGGCGACTGGCTCAAGGGTCTCGATCGCGCAGGCGCGACGCTCGGCGGCATCGATACGGGCAGCTTCGTGCTGGCCGAAGCGGGTCTCTTTCGCCAGGCCGATCGCCTGACCGTGCATTGGGAAGCGCTGTCCGCGTTTCATGAACGCTATCCGTCGTTGCAGGCAAGCCAGGAACTCTTCGAAATCGGCACGCGGCGCATCACGTGCGCGGGCGGCACGGCCTCGATCGACATGATGCTCGACCTGATCGCCCGCAGTCATGGCGATGCGCTCGCGTCAGAGGTATCGGAGCAGTTTGTCCTGAGCCGGATCCGGCAGCGCTCGGACCATCAGCGAATGGAAATCGCCGCGCGCTATGGCGTGCACAATCCGAAGCTGATCCAGGTGATCGGCGCGATGGAGCAGCACATGGAAGACCCGCTCGCGCCCGACGAACTCGCCCAGGAAATCGGCGTGACGCGCCGTCATCTGGAACGGCTCTTTTGTTCGGCGCTAAAAGACACGCCGACGCATTTCTATCTGCAGCTAAGGCTCACCCGTGCGCGCGAGCTGCTGCAACAGACCGACATGTCGATCACATCGGTCTGCGTCGCGTGTGGCTTCGAGTCGCCGTCGCATTTCTCACGCACCTATCGGGCGCGGTTTGGCGCGAGCCCAAGGCGCGATCGATCCGCATCGTCGCGGCCGCCGGGCGGCTAAACCGGCGTCGCCCGGATCATGATGCGAGCCGGCACAACACGCGCCGGTTCACCTTCCCTCAATACGACCTTAGAACGAATGCCGCATACCGATGCGGACGTCGGCCTGCGTGGTTGTCGACGATGGCGTGAAGCTATAGCCGATCACCGCATCGACGCCGCTCGATGCCTTCAGGTAGTCACCCGAGATATACACGTCCGTGCGCTTCGACAGCAGATAGTGCAACCCGGCCGACACCTGGTTCCAGTGATGGCCTTCGAAGTTCGTGTACTGGTAACCGCCGATCGCGCTGAAGGCCGGCGTGACCTGCCAGTCCGCGCCGCCTTCGGCCACCCGCATGTGCGACGACTGGCCAAGGCCCTTGATCGTCGTGAACGTGAAGTTGCCCATCAGCGTGACGTCGCCGATCGCGTAGCTGGAACCGATGCCGAACGTGCCCTGCTTGTCGACCGGGAACGGGTTTTCCGAAAAGAGACTGGTGACGGCGCCCGTTGCGGGATCGACGCTGACCGTCGGCTGGCCGAGGAAGGTGTGCACGCCGATCATCGCATACGGATCGAACGCATAGATACCGTGGGGATCGTTCAACTGCGTGTAGGCCGTACCGACGGTGAACGGCCCGTTAGCGTAGTGCGCGCCGACGCTCCAGGCGCTTTGCTCATGGAAATTACCCGCGATGTTGCCGAACGAGTACATGCCACCGAACATGAAGCCGTGAAACTCGTTCGACAGGAACTTGACCGCGTTCGGCAGACGGTCGCCGTTGAAGCGGTCGAAGTCGCCCTGGTGGATCGCATAGCCGCTCGCCCATCCGGAGATGTTGTACGAGTAGACCATCTCTTCCGTCATGTCGAGCTGGTTACCGAACGACAGCGTACCCCAGTCGTTCTTCAGGCCGACATACGCCTGCCGTCCGAACAGCGAGCCGCCGAATCCAAGCTGGCCGTTGCTCAGGTGAAAGCCGCTTTCGAGCACGAACACCGCAGACAGACCGCCGCCGAGATCTTCCGAACCCTTGATGCCCCAACGGTTGCCGTACGAAACGCCGTCATCGAACTTGATGACGTGCGAGCCGCCGGTGTTGGAGACATAGGTAATCCCTGCATCGATGATTCCGTATAGCGTCACGCTGCTTTGCGCCTCGCTTACGCCTGGCATGCTGGCGAGCGCAAACGCGACGCCGGAGAGTGCTGCGGCATTCAGTCTTCTCATTGTGTGTTTCTCTCCTGCCTGTCGGTTGGGGAAGAGGATTCCACGCAATGGCGCGGAACCGCCCGAGCTTGCCTGACTGACGCGCCGACCATGAAGCTTCCGGTCAGGCGCTCATCGCGTGAACCACCCTTCGCGCGACAATGAGGCACAGTACAAGCTCATACTTCCCCTAACTCAACGGCAAGCGACGTCGATTGGTCCGATAACGACAACGTGTAGAAACGCGACGGAATGCTGCAAGGCAGCGAGCGCGACATGAATGTCGCGCTCGCTGAGAGGGAAGCTGGCGCGCCAGGCTAGTGGATGCCCAACGATGCATGCACGGCCTGCAAGCCGTCTGCGCCGGTCGCCGTGGTCACGCCCTTGAGCCAGGTCGTCAGCATCTCAGGGTTGGCCTGCAGCGCGTGCAATGTCGCCGTCTTCAGGTCGACCTTGTTTTGCAGCACATTCGTGATGATCTGGTTTTCGAGGTCGACGTTGAACGTCATCTGCTGGAACAGGCGCGCGAGGTTCGTGCACTGGTCTGCGAAGCCGGCGCGCGTCACGGTGTTGACCGTCGCACCGCCATAGTTCGGCCCGAAGTACGCATCGCCGCCGGACAGGTAGTTCAGATGGAACTTCGTGTTCATCAGATGCGGCTCCCACGCGAGAAATACGATCCACTTGTGGTCGCGCACCGCACGTTCCACCTGGGTCAGCATGCCGGTCTCGCTCGACTCCACGAGCGACCAGCTGCCGAGGCCGAACGCCTTGTCCGAAATCATCTTCTTGATGTTCTGGTTAGCCGGTGCACCCGGTTCGATCCCGTAGATCTTGCCGCCGAACTCGTCGGCATGCTTCATCAGATCGGCGAACGAGTGCACGCCAGCGGCCGCAACATAGTCGGGAACCGCAAGCGTAAACTTCGCGTTGGTGAGATTCGCGTGCAGTACGTCGATCGAATGCTCGTCGACAAACGGCTTCACGAGCGGCCCCTGCGCCGGCATCCAGTTGCCGAGGAACACGTCGATTTGCCCTTTCTTGAGGCCCTGATAGGTGATCGGCACCGACAGGTTCGACACGCTCTGCTGATAGCCAAGCGCTTTCAGCACCACGCCAGCGACGGCGTTGGTCGCGTCGATATCGGTCCAGCCCGGGTCGGCCATGCGCACCTGAGTGCAGCTCTGCGGCTCTGCGGCCGCGACGCCCGATATGCCGCACACCGCGGCGAGCATCAGGGAGAACAGGAATGTCCTGAATATTTTCATGGCCGGCTCCGGGGTCGATCAGTCTTGTCGTGACAGGTTGAGGTCAAGGTGTGACGCGTGGGAAGCGCGCCATCGCTTCCAGCGTGTCGAGTTCGATGTGATTGCGCATGTAGCGCTGGCTCGCATCGGCAAACGGCTGCCAGTCCCACGACTGGATGCGGCCCTGTGTCGTCGCTTCGAAATGAAAGCGCCGGCGGCGCTGGCTGGTGAGTACGTCCTGATGCAACGCGGGAAGGTTCCAGCGGCGTGCCACGTCCTCGCGGAATGCCGCAAGCAGTTGGGCTGCGCCGGGATCTCCTGCCAGGTTATGGACCTCCTGCGGATCCCGGGCGAGGTTGTAGAGCTGGTCAGGATCCACGGGCGAGTGGATGAACTTGTAGTCGCCGTTGCGGATCATCACGATCGGGGCGATGGCGCCTTCCGCCAGATATTCGCCGATTGCTTCGCCCTGGCCACCCTCCCCGCGCAGATGCGGCACGAGGCTGCAGCCATCGACCGGGTCCGGCCAGCGGGTATCCCGCGTGCCTGTCGCGAGTTCGACGAGCGTGGGCAGCAGGTCCACGTGCGACACGGGCGCCGCCACGCGGCGCGCACTGAAGCGCCCCGGTGAGTGAATGATCAGCGGCACGCGCACGCCACCCTCGAAGAAGGTCATCTTGTACCAGAGGCCGCGTTCGCCGAGCATTTCGCCGTGGTCGGATGTGACGAGCACGATGGTGTCGTCGGCGAGGCCCGTGTCGTTGAGCGCGTCCAGAATGGCGCCGAACTGTGCGTCGACGTATGACAGTGCCCCGTAATAGGCGTGGCGCGCGTTGCGCACCTGTTGCTCGGTCGGTGGCGTGCGGTCCGTTTCGCACACATGGCGCAGCCGGCGCGAATGGGGATCGCTGTCCTCGTAGCTCTGCGAGGTTTTGGGCAGATCGATGTCTTCATCGCGATAGAGGTCCCAGTATTGACGCGGAATCGCGTACGGGTCGTGCGGGTGCGTCAGCGACGCAACGAGACAGAAGGGTCTGTCGTCCTTGCCGGCCTGCCGTTCGCGCGCGATGTCGAAGAGCTTCTGACGCGCGGTAAACGTGACCTCATCGTCGAAGTCGAGCTGGTTGGTGCGCACGCATGGGCCCGCATCCAGCACCGAACTCATGTTGTGATACCAGCTCGGACGCTCACCGGGCCGGTCCCAGTCGGGCACCCAGCCGAAATCGGCCGGATAGATGTCGGTGGTCAGGCGTTCTTCGAAACCATGCAGCTGGTCGGGGCCACAGAAATGCATCTTGCCGGACAGAATCGTGCGGTATCCGGCTGCGCGCAGGTAGTGCGCGAAAGTCAGGGTTTGCGCCGGAAATTCGGCGGCGTTATCGTAGGCTGCAATCTTTGACGGGAGCTTGCCCGCCAGCATCGAAAAACGCGCTGGTGCGCATAGCGGGCTCGCGCAATACGCCGAATCGAACACCACGCCTTCGCGGGCAAGAGCGTCGATGCGCGGCGTGAGCGCGACCTGGTGGCCATATGAGCGCAATGCGAACGGCGTCATCTGATCCGCCATCAGGATAAGGATATTCTGCTTTGTGTTAAGGCTCATGGACTGGGTCGATTAATATCGTCGGGATTGCCCTGCGTGCTGTCGGCGGCTTGACTCGTGGCCAGTCGTGGGCACAGGTGTATGCACTATTGCCGCTTAATAAAGCGGTGTGAAGGCGCTGAACGCTTATAGACCCATAAGGGGGACTTATGCCGAGACAGGATCGACTGCCGCCGATGCAGACGTTATCGGTATTCGAATCGGCGGCACGGCTTGCGAGCTTCACGGCTGCTGCGCGCGAACTGGGTTCGACGCAGCCGGCCGTCAGCCAGCGCGTGGTGCAACTGGAAACCGATCTCGGCACGCCACTGTTCGAACGCGGACATCGCGGCGTCACGCTGACTCCCGACGGCGCCCGCCTTTTCGAGGCCGTGCGCCAGGGGCTCGAAACCATTCGCGCGGCGACGGCCGATATCCGGACCCGCCGCGCGACAGGCGAACTGACGATCCTGACCGACTTCGGCTTCGCGACCTACTGGCTGATGCCGCGCCTGACGCGTCTGAAGCATCTGATGCCCGATGTCAACGTCAGGATCATCACGTCGCAGCCTGGCTACGACCCGCAACGGGACCGCGCCGACATCGCGATCGCGTTCGGCGACGGCAACTGGGCGCCCTGCACCTCCACCCGGCTTTTCCGCGAGGAGGTCACGCCGGTTTGCACACCGGCCTTTCGCGATGCACACCCAAGCGTGTCGCACGCCGCGGATCTCGCGCAATTGCCGCTGCTGAATCTGCAACCGACAGAACCCGAGCGCTGGCTGGCGTGGGATGGCTGGTTCGCGGCGCAGGGCCTGCCGCCGCCTGCGGACCAGCACGGCGTGACGTTCAACAGCTATGCGCTGGTGATTCATGCCGTGTTGATGAACCAGGGCGTCGCGCTGGGCTGGACGCCACTGACTGACGACCTGCTTGCCACCGGCCAACTGGTGCGGCTGCTCGACGCGCCGGTTGTGACCACGCGCGGCTATTTTCTGGTATGCCCGCAGGCGCGTCCCGAGGCGCCAGCCGTACCGCTCTTTCGCCGCTGGCTGTTCGAGGAATGCACCGAGGCGGCCTGACATGGCATGACGGATTGCTGCGGCCGCACAGGGCGCTGACGCGTCGATACCATAGGCGCGGCGCATTGATTCTATTCGCGTGGAATCTGGACTGGTCTACTTCAGCATCCCGCGCGCTCCCGTTGTTTCGCTTGCGTGCGGATTCCATACTGAATCAAGGACCCGCATGCCTGCTACCGATCGCCTCCACCAGTTCGCCCTGACGCTCGACTGCCCCAGCGCGGCGGGCCAGGTCGCCGCCGTAGTCGGCTTTCTCGACCGGCATCACTGCTATATCGATGAACTTGCCGTTTTCGACGACGACATCAGTTCCCGGTTCTTCGTGCGGTGTGTTTTTCACGGCGTAGGCGTTGCGTCCGATGCCACGCTGCATATCGATGCGCTGCGGCGTGAGTTTGCCGCGATCGCCGCGGACTTCCGCATGAACTGGGCTATTCACGATATCGCCGCGCGGCCCAAGGTCTTGATCATGGTGTCAAAGCTTGAACATTGCCTGGCGGATCTGCTGTTTCGCTGGCGCATGGGTGAGTTGAAGATGGACATTGTGGGGATTGGGTCGAATCATCCTGACTTCGAGCCGCTTGCAGTGCAGCATGGTTTGCCGTTCTGGCATCTGCCCGTCACTTCGGAGACGCGGGATTCGCAGGAAGCGCAGATGCTTGATCTGTTTGAATCTACCGGTGCCGAGTTGATGATTCTTGCGCGCTATATGCAGATTCTTTCTGACAAGACCAGCCGTCGGCTCGCGGGGCGGGCAATCAATATTCATCATTCATTCTTGCCGGGATTCAAGGGGGCGAGACCCTATCACCAGGCGCATGCGCGTGGGGTCAAGCTGATTGGCGCTACCGCGCATTTCGTGACCGATGATCTCGATGAAGGGCCGATCATCGAGCAGGTCGTCGAACGGGTCGATCATTCCTATGGACCTGAGAGGCTGCTTGCTGTTGGCCGCGATGTTGAATGTATTACGCTTGCGCGGGCGGTCAAGGCGTTCGTTGAGCGGCGGGTTTTTATTAATGGGGATCGGACGGTTGTGATCTAGGACCAAGGCCACCGCCTCTGCCAGGGGATTACCCTTAAAACACAGTTTATCGACTCTTTATCGATAAATTATCGCGTTAGATTTCGTCGCATTGACCGCAGCAACCCGGTTGCGCCATACGCCACCGATGTGCTCGCGCTACGACACGTCAGAAATCAACGGAGGAGGAGACATGCTGGTTCTGGTAGGAGTGCCGATCGTGGTGATCGGCTTCGCGTTGCGCTTCAACGCGCTCCTTGTGGTGATGGTCGCGGGCATCGCAACAGGACTCGCGGGCGGGATGCACACCGTCGATATCATTACTGCATTCGGCAAGGCCTTCGCAGACAACCGTTAGAAATTCGCGGCCCTGGCACTGGACGATGGACAGTCTGCCGCTACGCCAGGTCTGTCTGTGCTTTGCTGAGAATCCAAACTACCTGGTCGTCCTTTCCATGAACAGGATGACGTGCAAGACGCCATCCGCCGGAGTGCTGACGATCAACACGTCGCACTCCCCTCGCCGACGTACATCGCTGCCGCCATAAAAAACGCAAATCCTTCCGCGCCCCACCCCGAGAACCGGGGAATAGCAAGCGCGATGACGTCAGCTGAATCGTGGAACGATGCCGATATCAACTTCGCGCTATTGCTCGATTTGCAACAATCAAGCAAGACATTCCGCATCAGGCATGTCGTTATTTTGGGGTACGCAATGCATCACCCGCCGCTCCCCCACGAAGCCGCGCGCTGACCGCGCTGCGGGCCGCCGGACACGGCCACCCCACACGCTGCCATGCGACCTATGATGTAAGAAACACACTCGCATCAGAGGTCGGCCATGGAGAACCGGGATGTGTTAGGCACGGGGCGGCGCGAGGCCGTCCGGCGCGTAGCTTACAGTCTTGCCGATAGCGGCAGGTATCCCTATTGGCAAGCACTCCAGGATGTCTTACGGACCCGTTACGGCGTGCTCGAAACGCGTCATTTGCTCGACGATCCAATAGTGCGCGCCAACATCGATCAACGGTGTACCGCGGCACAGAGGAAATCTTCGCCACATAACGGCGCATGAGCCTGCCCAGGCAACGTGCAACGCGGGTGCCGCGCCGAGGACCGTCGAAAGGCGCCGGTCATCGTGATGCGCGCGCAGGACCCGAGGCGACGTCGATGAACCGATAACCGATCAAGCATCAGCAAAAAAGCAAAAAGGCGAGAAAGCGTCAATCAAGCCGCTATCTCGCCAACCAACGCCAGGAGGAAAACAGAAGGAATTACTGCGCGCCCGCAACCCAGCTATCAACCCGATCGCCGTGCGCGGCAATCCAGGCGTCGGCCGCTGCAACCGGCTTGGTACCGTTCTCGGTGGCGAGCATCACGCTATCGATCTCACCCGGCTTCCACTGGAACTTCTTGAGAAAGGCCACCACAGGCGCAGCCTTGGTCTCAAGCTGAGGGTTGACCACGTTATCGACGTGCTCGGCCTCGCCAAACACTTTCTTGGGGTCTTCAAGGAACTTGAGCTTCCACTTGGCGAACATCCAGTGGGGCGCCCAACCCGTCACGACCACGGGTTTGCTCGCATTAATCTGGCGCGCCAGTTCAGCCGTCATCGCGCTGCCCGAGCTCGGCATCAGTTGCAGGCTAAGGTTATAAGCCTTGATTGCCTCGTCGGTCTTCTTCATTACGCCCGCTCCGGCATCGATCCCTACGATCCGGTCGTTGAAATCAGCCTTGTGCGCTTCGAGATCGGCAACGGTCTTCTCCGGCACGCTTGCCGGCACGATCAGACCGATCTTTGCATCCGGGAAATTGACACCGAGGTCCGTCACCTTCCCCTTGAACTGCTCCCAATAGGCGCCCTGCGTCACAGGCAACCATGCCGACAACGTCGCGTCCAGATCGCCACGCGCCACGCCCTGCCACATCACCCCCGCCGCCACCGGCACGAGCTGCACCGGATAGCCAAGCCGCTTCTCGATGATGCGGGCCGCCACGTTCGAGGTCGCCACGCTGTCGTCCCAACCTTCGACATAACCAATCTTGATCGTGGGTTTGGTGTCGGCAGTCGCCGTGACCGTCGCACTCATCGTCGCAATCAGCGCGGTGCCCATGGCACTGCACAGCAACAGCTTTTTGAAGCCTTTCATGACTGATCTCCTTGATTGCCGCAGTTGCGGTATGTATCCAGCATCACCAGCCAGAAATCGCAGGTGAGTATGCTTTACGACATCCGTTTGTCGAAAAACGACCGCTTATGGCGCGGCTTGTCTGATCATTTATCTACCACCAGATCCGAGAGCGGCTTGCTGCAACAGAGCAGCACCATTCCCTGATCGATTTCACGCTGGCGGATTCCGCCGTTGTGTTTCATCTCCACCTGCCCGGATACGAGCTTCACCTTGCAGGTGCCGCACATACCCTGCGTACACGACGCGGGCAGCCGCACGCCCGCCTGACGCGCCGCGTCGAGCACATGCTGCTCCGTTCCACACGTGATCTCGCGATTGCTGCGCGCAAAGCTCACGGAAAAGGCCGAGGTGGAGCCGTTCTGTGCGGGCAACTCGATCGGGTCGACAAGCGGCGTCGCTTCGGTCAGCGTTTCGAACGAGAAGCTTTCCTCGTGATACTGCCTGCAATCGAAACCGGCTTCATCGAGCAGATCTCTCACGGCCTTCATGTACGGCGCAGGACCGCACGTGAACACCTCGCGCTCCATGAAGTCAGGCGCGATCAGCCTGAGAAGCGGCAGCGTCAAAAATCCGGTTACGCCGGGCCAGTTCGTGCGTGATCCCACGCGCTCGCAGACGAACGACGTCCTGAACCGCTCCTGGTTCGACGCAATCAAATCGAGTTCGCGCGAGAAGATAATGTCGTCCGGCGTGCGAGCGCTGTGCACGAAGACGATGTCGCGGTCCTCGCTCAACTCGTGATGTGCGCGGCTCATCGACATCAGCGGCGTGATGCCGGAGCCTGCCGACAAAAACAGATACTTGCGCGCCGGATGCCGCGCACAGGTGAACTCACCCGCCGGACCGAGCACGCGCACGTTGTGGCCGGCCTGCAGGTTGTCGTGCAGCCAGTTCGATACCTTGCCGCCAGGTACACGCTTTACCGTGATGGAGATCGTATGCGGCCGCGTGGGTGACGACGAAATCGTGTAGCAGCGGTTGATCCGCTCGCCGTCGATCTCGAGTTCGAGCGTCACGAACTGCCCGGGCTCGAACACGAACGCGCGACCTCGCTGCGACCGGAAGAAAAAGCTCTTGACGTCGTGCGTTTCCTGCCGCACCTGACAGCAGACGAGCGTCTCTTCGTCATCGCTCGTCCAGCGCCCCGGCAGCGCGTGCCAGAATTCCGGCCTCGTCAGCCGGCTTGCCACGGGGTCGAAGTTGTCCGTATCCCGCATCATTGTCCACTCCACTTGCCGCGAGGCTTCCGGTCGGTTGTCGATTGATTCGTCAGTTGTCGATCTGCGCAGCGAGCCGGCTCAGGTACCAGTCACTGAACTTCTCCACCAGCCCTTCGGTGAAGGGCGAGTACGGACCCGGCTCGTAAGCGCTGCTCGTCGCGCCGAGCTGCGAATATTCCACCAGCGCGCGGTCCTGATCGTTGGTCGCGTTCCACACGGCGGTCAGGTTCTTGACGTCGTAGTCGATGCCCTCTTTCGCGTCCTTGTGCACGAGCCATTTCGTGCGCACGAGCGTTTCGCCCGCAGACAGCGGGATCACCGAAAACGTCACGACGTGATCGCTCATGAAGTGGTGCCATGAATTAGGCTGCGTCCAGAACGACAGGCCGCCGAGGTCAGCCTGCCTGAACTCGCCGAGCAGTTTCTTCGATGCCACTTTCGCATCGAGCGTCTGCGATTCGCCGCTGCGATCGAGCGGCAGGCGCTGTGTGCGGAAGCCCGTCACATCCAGCAGGCGGTCGACTTCGACCGACGGCAGATCCATCGCTTCCCATTGCTCGCTGCGCTCGACACAGGTGCGCTCAAACGCTGCCATGCCTTCCGCGTTTGCCGGCGACGGCTGGTAGCCAAAGCCGTACTCGTAAAGCGAAATCGTCAGCTCGGGATGGTTCGCGACGCAGTGATAGCACTCGCGATTGTTTTCCATCGTGAGCTTCCAGTTGCCCTTTTCGATGAGATCGACCGAAGCCGCGATCTTGAGGTTCGGCAGATCGTGCGGCAGCATGTACGGCTCCATCGCAGCGCGCATCATGTCGAAATCGACAGGGGGCTCTTCCGCGAGGCAGATAAAAATGAGTCCCGCCAGACTCTGCACATGCACCGACTTCAGGCTGTGCTTGCAGCGATCGAACTGCTCGCCCATGTGCTCGGCGAACATCAGCTGGCCGGTCAGGTTGTAGGTCCAGCTGTGATACGGGCACACGATGTTGCCGACCGAACCCTTGTCCTCATTACAGAGCCGCGCACCGCGATGGCGGCAGACGTTATGAAAGGCACGAACTTCCATATCGTCGTCGCGGACGATCAGGATCGAATCGTGGCCCAGCTCGACGGTTGTGTAATCGCCCGGCTCGGGAATATCCGGCTCGACCGCGACCTGGATCCAGTGCTTGCGGAAAATCGCTTCCATGTCGAGCGCGAAGATTTCGTCGCTCGTGTAAAACGGCGCTTCGAGGCTAAAACCCTTTTTGCGCCGATCGACCAGCGCGCGAATGTCTGCCGATACTTTCATCGTTCTGCTCCGGATTGCATGGGTGCCGTTATGTTCGGCGCAAAATCAGTAATCGATGAGTTGATGCTCGCGCAAATAGCCGAGTATCACTTGTGCTTTTTCGACCGAAGTCCCTTCAATTACGACGCTTCCGCCACGGCTCTCGGTGGTCGTTGCGGACAGCATCCGCGCGTGGCCAGAACGCTTCTCGGCGGCGGCGAGCCGGACCGGCTTGCGCTGGGCCGCAGCTACGGTCCATTGCGCCGCATCGGCGTGTTCGCGCGGCGCGACGTGTTGCGTATCGATGGAGCCGGCGCGCAGGCGCGCGTAGGCATAGTGCGGCGTCACGGCCGCCAGCGGGTGCACGGCCACCACGGCGGGCAACGAAGCCTGCGCCCGGCGGCGCACGCCCTTCGGCAGGAACTGCCGCACCGTCACCTTGCCGCCGGCGACAGCCGCATCGACAGCCGACCCGAGCAGCGGTAAGCCGAGCGCGTCGGCAATCTGATAGGGGAGCATGCCGCTGTCGTAGGCCCCTTCGGCACAGGTACCGGTCAAAACGAGGTCGTACCCCTGGACGCGGACTGCAAGCGTCGCGGCAGCGTCACCATCGGTGCGGCACATGAGCACCTCGACACGGGGAGCGCCCAGCGCCAGATAATCCTCGAGCGCGGGATTCGTGGGGTCGCCTGCATGCAGCACGTCGAGCGTGGCGCCGTGTTCCTTTGCCAGTGCGAGGCCGGTTTCGAGCGCAGCAGCGTCATTGCGGCTATAGCGCGCGACGCCGCTCACCGGGTGACGCCCCACCGAAACCAGCACGGCAATCCGTTCGAGCTTTCTGTTCATGCTGCGACTCCTTCGACAGCGGTCGTAACCGCGGGCGCCACGGCCCGCGAATCCGGCGAGCGTGCACGCGCGACCTCGTCGATCAGCGACGAGATCGTCGCCTGCGTATCCGCGATGATCGTCAGGTTCGCGCGCTTGACGATGGGCGCGCTGCCGTCCAGATTCACCGCGATCACGTGACGACAATCCTTGATGCCTTGCAGATGCTGAACCGCGCCTGAAATGCCAAATGCGATATAGACGCTCGCCTCGACGGTCTTGCCGGTCGCACCGATCTGCTTGTCACGCGTGAACATGCCGTTATCGACCGCCACACGGCTTGCACCGATCGCCGCACCGAAAGCCCCTGCCAGACGCTCGAACGCGCCGACGTCGGTCACGCCGTTGCCGGCGGAGACAATGAAATCGGCTTCTTCGAGCGCGACCTGGGCCGCGTCGATCTCTTCAATGCCGAGGTCCACATACGTGGAGCCGTGCGCGTGGTCCGCAGCCGTACCGGGCAATTCGATACGCTCTCCCGCGCCTGTGAACGGCAAACGCGTGTCCACAGCGCCCGGCGCGAGCAGTATCAGGTCCGGCAACGCCCGGGTTGCAAACGACTTCCTGGCGTGGATGTACACGCTGACACGCGCCGGGTCGATCTCCACCACATGCGTCGCCACGCTCGCACCGGCGTACGCGGCATAGCGGCGGCCGAGATCGCCATCACCGGTCGCGTTGTCGGGCAGGAGGATGTGTGCCGGTGCGATCTGTGCGACACAGGCGGACAGCGTCTGCAATTCGCTTTCGGGCGCAAACACCCGGCGATCGAAGGCGGGCAACTCGATCAGCCTGTCAGCGCCTAGCGCCGCGGCGTCGTCTTTCATCTCGCCAAAGACGAGCAACGCGACCTGCGTATGCGCGTCGGCGATCAACGCGGCAGCCGCGATCGTCTGGCGTGCATGTTCGTCGAGCGAGCCGCGATCGCTGTGCGCGGCGACGAGGATCGTGCGCGTGGCAGTCAGCGTCGTACGACGCGGCTTCGCTGCGCCGCCGTGCACGGCGCGCGGCGCGTCGCCGCCCGTCATCGCACCGGCTTCAGCCACAGCGCCCAGCGTGATGCGCCGCAGGCCCGCGGCTGTGATCGTGTAAGGCCGGCGCGGATCGATACGTTTGATCGTGTTCATTGCTTCACTCCAGCGCGGCTGCAACGAGTTCGGCCACATCGAGCACTTCCGGACGCGGTCCCACGACGCCTTCCAGCATCGCCGTGCAATTCGGGCAACCCACGGCGACCACATCGGCACCGATCGCGCGGGCGTCGTTGATGCGGATGTCCGGGATGCGCTGCTTGCCGGGAATATCGGTCAGCGGCGCGCCGCCACCGCCGCCGCAGCAACGGCCACGCTTGCCATGGCGTTCCATTTCGACGATCTGGATGCCGATCGAACGCAGCAGCTTGCGCGGCGCTTCCGTCTCGCCGTTGTAGCGGCCCAGGTAGCAGGGATCGTGATAGGTGATCTTCTGCTCACGCATGGCTTCGTTCGCCTTCGGCGTCACCTTGCCCGCCGCGACGAGCTCCGCGACAAACGTCGTGTGATGCAGCACGTCGAAACGTCCGCCCAGTGCGCAATATTCGTTGCGCAGGCTGTGCATCACGTGCGGGTCCGCCGTCACGATGCGCCTGAACGAGAGGGTAGAAAGCGTGCCTTTCAACTGCTTCGCAAGGCGCTGGAATGTGGCTTCGTCCCCCAGGCGGCGGGCCACGTCGCCCGTATCCGTCTCGATGCCGCCGAGCACGGCGTAGTCGACGCCGGCCTTGTTCAGCACTTTGACCAGCGCGCGCAAGGTGCGTTGATAGCGCATGTCGAAAGCGCCTTCGCCGACGACAAGAAGCACGTCGACAGGCTTGCCCGGCTGTGCGACCGGCGCGTTCAGATCGACGGCCCAGTCGTAGCGGGCGGTCTTGTCGTAGCCTCCGGCAGTGCCGGTTTCGCGCAGATTCGCCAGCACTTCAGGGCCTTTGCCCGGCACCATGCCATGCACGAGCGTCTGATTGCGGCGCATATCGACGATTGCATCGACATGTTCGATCAGCATCGGGCACTCCTCAACGCAGGCCCGGCACGTCGTGCACGACCAGAGCGTGTCTGCCTCGATCAGGCTCGATACGATCGGGCGTTGCGGATCGCCGCCATGCTGCCCCACGGGAAGGCCCGGCGTGGGACTGCCGGCATACGCGGCATCGGTGCCGCCGACCATCCCGGTGACGAGATCCTGAATCAGCTTCTTCGGATTGAGCGGCTGCCCGGCGGCGAACGCGGGACACGCTGCTTCGCACTTGCCGCACTGCACGCAGGCATCGAAGCTCAGCAACTGGTTCCAGCGAAACTCGACGGGCTTGCCGACACCGTATTCGTTCTGATCGAGTGCGGGCGTCTTGAGTGCGGTGGGCGGTATGGCATCGGCGGCGCGCACATCGCCATTGCCCGCAAACCGCTCCTGACGCGGATGAAATGCGAGATGCAGCAAGCCGGCAAGCGCGTGCTTCATCGGACCGCCACGTGCCGCGCCTACCGTCATCGCGAATGCGCCCACGGCGATCAGGACGGCAAAGATGACGGCGAGTCCACCCGACATCGCCGACGCCGGCACCAGCACGAACAGCAACAGGCCGACAGCAAACGAACCGAGCAGCCACGGCAACGTATCCCACGGACCACGCGACAGTCTTGCAGGCACCGCCTTGGCGCCATGCCGGCGACGCCAGACAAACACCGCGCCCACCAGCATCACCAGCGCGGCAAGAAAAATCGCGCGATCGAGCCAGGGCGAATAGATCGCCAGTCCGTAGTTGATGAACACGAAGGCGAACGCCGCGATTGCACCGCCCGCTGTCGCAACGTGCGTCTTCGCAATGTACGGATCGCGGGCCACGACGTGGTGCAGATCCACGAAATAGCGCTTCGGGATGGTCAGCAGGTTGGTCCAGCCGAACGCGCCCGCTGCGGTCGCACGGCCGAGCCGCCAGTACGACGCCCGGCGCGCGAGGGCGAACGCAAGACCGGCGACCGATACCCACAGCAATGCGGTGATGAGAAACGCCGGGCTCATCGTCAAAAGTCCTTGCAAAGACGCAGCGCGTCGTAGATCGCGCCGTGAATGTTATGCATCGAGATGCAGTCGCCAACACGGAACAGCAGGAAGCGGCCGTTGCCCAGTTCCTCGGACAGCGACGGCTGCGGCTCCGCAGCGAACAGCTTGTGCACATCGACCTGGCCGCGGTTCACCGATTCCGGCTTGAGCTTCCAGTACAACGCGTCGTTGGGCGTGCTGCCGTTTTCGATCACCACCTGATCGACCGCCCGCTCTTCCTGTTCCTCGGTGTATTCGTTGCGCAGCACGGCGATCTTCTTGCCATCCTCTTCGTAGACGCGATCGAGCCAGTAGTTCGGCGTGTGAATCACGCCCTGCGCATAGAGGCGTCGATAGAAGATCGGGAATGTCGTACCGCCGACGTCGTCGGCCACTTTCACATCCGGCGTGACGATTTCGACCTTCGAGCCGCGGCTGGAGATGAAGTCCGCTACGCCGGCGCCCGCATGCGTGCTGACGCCGTCATAAACCAGCACGTTCTGCTTTGGCTCGACGCGACCGGCGAGGATGTCCCATGAACTGACGGCGAGCCCTTCGTCGACGCCCCATGCCGGCACCTGTTGCGTGAAGCTCGAGCCGCCCGTTGCCAGCACGATGATGTCCGGCTTTTCCGCGAGAATCATCTTCTCGTCGGCTTCAACGCCAAGACGCCGATCCACGCCAAGGCGCTTCGTTTCCATATCGAACCAGCGGACGATGCCCGCCATCTGCTCACGCTGCGGCGCTTTCGCCGCGAGCATGATCTGGCCGCCAACAGCGTCGGCCTTTTCGAACAGCACGACCTCGTGGCCGCGCGAGCGCGCGACGCGTGCCGCTTCCAGACCAGCAGGACCCGCGCCGACGACCACCACCTTGCGGCGCGGCCCGCGTGTCTTCTCGATCACGTGCGGCATCGTCGCTTCGCGCGAAGTGGCGGCGTTCTGCACGCACAGCACATCGAGGCCGTTGTACTGGCGGTCGATGCAATAGTTGGCGCCGACGCATTGTTTGATTTCATCTTCGCGGCCGTCGCGGATCTTGATGACCATGTGCGGGTCGGCGATCTGCGCACGCGTCATGCCGACGAGGTCGACCATGCCATTGGCGAGCAGACGTTCGGCTTGCCCTGCATCGCGGATACTTTGCGCATGCATCACCGGTACCTTGACAACCGATTTGATGCCTGCCGCCAGATGCACGAACGGTTCAGGCGGCAATGCCATAGGCGGCATGCAGTTCGCGAGCGTATTGTGCGTGTCCGCGCCGGAGCCGATCACACCGAGGTAATCGATCAGGCCGGATTCGGACATCGCCTGCGCGATCTCCTTCAACTGCTCGTGATCCAGACCATCTTCGTGAAATTCATCGCCGCACATGCGCAGGCCGACGCAGAAATCCGGGCCGACCGCTTCACGCACGGCCTTGAGCACTTCCACGCCAAAGCGCAGACGGTTCTCGAGCGAGCCGCCCCATTCGTCAGTGCGAAAGTTCGTGCGTGGGCTCCAGAACTGATCGATCAAATGCTGGTGCGCGGCGGAAATCTCGATGCCGTCCATGCCGGCCTGTTGCACGCGTTTCGCCGCTGCCGCGAAATCGCTGATGATGCGGCGGATTTCCTCGACCTCGATGATCTTCGCGTTGCCGCGGTGTACCGGTTCGCGCACACCGGACGGCGTCATCAGATGCGGCCAGTGCTCGCCATGGAACGCCGAGCGGCGGCCCATGTGCGTCGCCTGGATCATGATCTTCGCGCCGTGACGATGCATGGCTTCTGCCAGCCGCCCAAGCGGATCGACGATCCGGTCCGTCGACAGATTCACCGACTTCCACCATCCCTGCGGACTGTCGATCGACACCGGGCTCGAGCCGCCGCACACGGCAAGCCCCACACCTCCCTTGGCCTTTTCCTCGTAGTAACGGATATAGCGGTCGCCCGGCAGACCGCCCGGTTCGGCATAAACCTCGGCATGCGCCGTGCTGACGATGCGGTTGCGCAACGTGAGCTTGTTCAGCGTCAAGGGTTTGAACAGATTCGGATAACGCATCGCGGACGACCTCGGACGGTGTACGGTTAGGCCTGGTTTATTGAGCGACTGGCGACACTTCGAACACACAATGGTCGTGACCTTCCGCTGCGCATTGAATTTCCTTCGACTGCGAGCGCGGTGCGCCCTTGCCGGCTTCGGTCGTGTCGTTCACCCAGTCCATCGCGCCGGCGAACCAGCCCGCGAACATGTAGCAAAGTTTGCCGTGTTTGCCCGGCTGCGCGAGGACAAACGACGAGTGACGCAGTTCGACACGCGCACGCGCGCTCCCCGGATCGGCTTCGATAATCGTAAAAATGCCCCAGCCGCGTTGCGAAAGACGCTTCAGGTAATGCTCGAATACCGCCATGCCGCTGATACCGTGCTGCTTTGCTTCCTTGTCGCACCAGTGATACGCCGACTTGTAACCAGCCTTGTAGAGAATCTCCGCGTAGGCGTCACGCCCGAGCGCTTCTTCGACAGCCGTATGATTGTTCGTGAAGAAATGACGGGGGACGTACAGCATCGGCAGTGCGTCGGAGGTCCAGACGCCAGTGTTCGGATCGACGTCGATCGGCAGTTGCGGTTGCATCGCGAGGGTGCTCCGTGGGGTGAGTTTCGGTTCGTGCGGGCGCTCATCACGGCGCCCGTCGCGTTTCAATGAATGAAGATCGAGCTTCGGTGCTTATGCGCCCCAGACATCGCGGAACACGCGCACCCAGTTTTCGCCCATGATCTTGCGGATGCGCGTCTCGCTCCAGCCGGCGCGCTCCATCGCCGAGGTCAGGTTCGGGAACTCGCCGATCGTGCGGATGCCTTCCGGGTTCACGACCTTGCCGAAGTTCGTCAGACGGCGATAGCGGCCCTTGTCGTGCGTGAGCCAGTCGAAGAAGTCCACACTGTAGCCCTGCGTGAAATCGGTGCCGATGCCCACCGTATCCTCGCCGACCAGATTGACGACATAGTCGATGGCTTCGATGTAGTCTTCCACCGTCGCATCGATACCGCGCTTGAGGAACGGCGCGAACATCGTTACGCCGATGAAGCCGCCGGCATCGGCGATTTCCTTCAGTTGTTCATCGGACTTGTTGCGCGGATGCTCCTTGAGACCCGACGGCAGGCAATGCGAATAGCAGACCGGTTTCTTCGAGAACGCGATCGCCTCCGACGACGTATTGCCGCCAACGTGCGACAGATCCACCATGATCCCAACCCGGTTCATTTCGGTGATCACTTCGCGGCCGAAATCCGACAGCCCGCCGTCGCGCTCGTAGCAACCGGTGCCAACGAGGTTCTGCGTGTTGTAGCAAAGCTGCACGACGCGCACGCCCATGTCGGCGAAGGCTTCGATGTAGCCGAGGTTGTCCTCGAAGGCATGCGCGTTCTGAAAACCCAGAATCACGCCGGTGCGGTTTTCCTTCTTCGCACGCGCAATGTCTTCGGTGGTGCGCACGAGCGTTAGCAGCTCGCTGTTTGCGCGGATCTGCTGCTTCATCAACGCGATGTTGTCGACGGTCTTCGTAAAGCTCTCCCACACCGACACCGTACAGTTCGCCGCGGTGATGCCGCCCTTCCTCATGTCCTCGAACACCGAGCGGTCAAATTTCGAAATGTTCAGGCCGTCGATGATGATGCTGTTCTCATGCAGATTGCTCATTCGATGCTCCGTATAGGGTTCTGGCGTGTGGGGTCGCTATAGCTGCGCGCAACGTTCGGCGATTGGGCGAATCAGTAAATCGGAAAGCGCTCGCACAGCGCGAAAATCTCGCGGCGCACGCGCTGTTCGGTGGCCGCATCCCCGTCCGGGTGGTGGCGCAGCGCGTCGAACACTTCGAGGATCAGACGGCCCACCTCGCGGAACTCGCCGACGCCAAAGCCGCGCGTTGTGCCGGCCGGCGTGCCGAGGCGAATCCCCGACGTGACGGTCGGCTTCTCGGTGTCGAACGGAATCCCGTTCTTGTTGCAGGTGATGCCGGCGCGCTCCAGCGCATGCTCGACCTGCGTGCCCTTCAGGCCCTTCGGTCGCAGATCGACCAGCAGCAGGTGGTTATCCGTGCCGCCCGTGACGAGATCGACGCCGCCCGCCTTCAGCACCTCGCCGAGCGCCTGTGCGTTGGCCAGCACGTTGTCGATATAGCTCTTGAAGTTGTCCTGAAGCGCCTCGCCGAATGCGACCGCCTTGCCGGCGATCACGTGCATCAACGGACCGCCTTGCAGCCCCGGGAACACTGCCGAGTTGATCTTCTTCGCGATGTCTTCGTGGTTGGTCAGCACGAAGCCGCCGCGCGGGCCGCGCAACGTCTTGTGCGTCGTCGATGTCACGACATGCGCATGTTCGACAGGATTCGGATGACGCCCCGCCGCGATCACCCCGGCGATGTGCGCCATATCGACCATCAGCTTCGCGCCCACGCTATCGGCAATGGCGCGGAAGCGCGCGAAATCGAGGACACGCGGGTAAGCGGAGAAACCGGCGATGATCAGAGCCGGTTTGTGCTCATGCGCGAGTGCTTCGATCTGGTCGTAGTCGATGCGCAGCGTTTCGCGATCCACGCCGTACTGAACCGCGTTGAACCACTTGCCCGACAGCGCCGGTTTCGCACCGTGCGTGAGGTGGCCGCCTGCGTCCAGCGACATGCCCAGCACCGTGTCGCCCGGCTTCGTCAACGCGAGCATCACCGCACCGTTGGCCTGGGCTCCCGAGTGCGGCTGGACGTTCGCATAGCCGGCCTTGAAAAGCTGCTTGATGCGATCGATTGCCAGCGATTCGATCTGGTCGGCGAATTCGCAACCGCCGTAGTAACGCTTTCCGGGGTAACCTTCCGCGTATTTGTTGGTCAGCACCGAGCCCTGCGCTTCCAGCACCGCGCGCGACACGATGTTTTCCGACGCGATCAGCTCGACCTGCGACTGTTGACGTTCGAGTTCCTTGAGAAGCGCACTGCGCACCGGCGCATCGCGTTCGGCGAGAGTCTGAGTGAAGAAGGGAGTGGCGTTCGACATGAGAAATCCGTTGGTCATGGAAAGCGTTGCATGCGCGCGGGGCGGGCCTTTTGCGTTGCCTTGAACGGCCTGCCGGCAGCGGTTACCGACGGCTCTATTCTTCTCCCTCGCCCCAAACGCCAATTTACGAATTCAGACGCGTTCTTTACCTTTTCCGCCATTCAAGTCCGTTTTGGACAAGTGCAGGTTATGGCGCACGACCGTGCCAAACACCCGTTCAACGGCTAACGGACAGCCTGTGACGGGAGCTGCACATCATTTTTCTGCGCGTGCTGCGGCGCAGCACAACCGCACTGCATACGTGCGCGTCACGCCCGCCGTTAGTGCCTGACACGCACAGGCAAGGTGCGGCAGACGGAGCTTTGAGGCGATCACCGAGGCGCGAGCCTGGGGTTTAGCCGTATGGCATGCTTGTTGCCTCGATCCCAGAATAAACAGCCCGTCCCCCCGATACTTCAAGACAGCTGCAACACTACAGAGTCGAAGGAAACATCAGCCCCATGTCGCCCGACCGTACCGCGTCGCTGTCGCACTTCGCGTTCATGCCGCTGCCCAACTTCACGATGATCGCGTTCACGAACGCTATCGAGGTGCTGCGCATGGCGAACTACCTGAGCGGGCAACCGCTTTACCGGTGGTCGATCATCAGCCCGGATGGCGGCCTCGTCACGGCAAGCAACGGACTCAGCGTCGACACGGGTCCGGCCGAATGCGTCGGGCAGCCCGACATCGTGTTCGTGTGCGGCGGCATTGACGTACAACGCGAAACCACGCCCGCCCATCTGTCGACGCTGCGCCGCTTCGCGCGCACAGGCGTCGCGCTGGGCAGCCTGTGCACCGGTACGTATGCGCTGGCGAAGTCCGGTCTGCTGGCGGGCTACGCATGCGCGATCCATTGGGAAAACATGTCGGCGCTCAAGGAGGAGTTTCCCGACACGCGCTTCCTGAAAGAGCTGTTCGTGATCGACCGCGACCGCGTGACCTGCACCGGCGGCGTCGCGCCGCTCGACATGATGCTCAACCTGATTGCTTCGCGCGTCGGCACTGCGCGCGTGACGCAGATCGCCGAACAGTTTATCGTCGAGCACGTGCGCGACAACAGCGCACAGCAGCGCATGCCGCTCGTCGCGCGGCTGGGCTCGGCGAACAAGTCGCTGTTCGAAGTCATCTCGCTGATGGAGAACAACATCGAGGAGCCGCTGTCGCGCGAAGAGCTCGCGCGACTGGCCGGCATGTCGCAACGCCAGTTGCAGCGCCTTTTCCGCGAACATCTCGGCATGACGCCGACGCACTACTACCTGACGCTGCGTCTGCGGCGCGCCCGTGAGCTTTTGCTGCAAACGGACATGTCCATCATGCACATCACCATGGCGTGCGGCTTCCAGTCAGCGTGTCATTTCAGCAAGAGCTATCGCGATGCGTTCGGCACGGCGCCGACCCGCGAACGCCGCAAGCAGGTTGCGCCGCTCGCCCATACCCTGACGCCCGCGTTGCACCCGGGCCTCGCCGTGACCGCCTGATCCCCGGCTTTTTCCCTTTCATCGCGCCCTTGATCGCTGCCATTGCGGCGATCGGCTGTGTGCGGTACCGTGAGATGAATCGCGGTACCGTGTCCTCGCGCGTTGCGCGCTGGCCAGTACCAATCCGCTTGAAACGCCGCATTGCATCATGCGTGCACATGCCGTTCGGGATGGGCCATGGCCGAAAACGATCCGAAGCTATCGATTGCTCCGCAGCAATTCTCCACCGAGGTGATGCTCGAGAAGTACGCCAAAGGCGACGAGCAGACCGTCGACGATGTCTATCGACGCGTCGCCCGCGGCGTGGCGATGGCGGAGCCTGAGGCGTTGCGCGAGACAATTGAGGCACGCTTCTTTGAGAACTTTCAGCATGGCGCGCTCGGTGCGGGCCGCATCATGAGCGCGGCCGGCAGCGGCATCGCGGCCACGCTGATCAACTGCTTCGTTCAACCCGTCGGCGACTCGATCCAGGGCGTCGATGAAGCCGGCCTGCCGGGCATCTATGTCGCGCTGCTGCAGGCCGCTGAGACGATGCGGCGCGGCGGCGGAGTCGGCTACAACTTCTCCGCCATCCGTCCGAAGGGCGCGCGCGTTCACACTACCAGTTCGTCGGCATCCGGACCTTGCAGCTATATCGACGTCTTCGACGCGTCGTGCCGCACGGTGGAAAGCGCGGGCGCGCGACGCGGTGCGCAGATGGCGGTGCTCGACTGCGACCACCCAGACCTGCTCGAATTCATCGAGGCGAAGCATTCGAAGGGGCGCTGGAATAACTTCAACGTCTCGGTCGCGGTCAGCGACGAATTCATGCGTGCGGTCGAACAGGATCAACCATGGCAGCTCGTGCATCGTGCCGAGCCCTCGCCCGCCCTGCGGGCCGCCGGAGATCTGCGGCAACGCGAGGATGGCTACTGGATCTACGTCGAGAAGCCGGCTCGCGCCATCTGGGACACGATCATGCGCTCGACCTACGACGTCGCGGAGCCAGGTGTCGTCTTCGTGTCGCGGATGAACGAGGACAACAACCTGCGCGCGATCGAAACCATACGCGCGACCAACCCGTGCGGCGAACAACCGCTGCCGGCCTATGGATGCTGCAACCTGGGGCCGCTCAACCTCACGCGCTTTGTCCTCGATCCCTTTGCGCAGATGCACGGCGGCAAGCCCTCGTTCGACTGGGACGGACTTGCAGCGCGCACACGCACGCAGGTGCGCTTTCTCGACGATGTGCTGGACGTCACGCTCTGGCCGTTGACCGAACAACTTGACGAAGCCGCCGCCAAGCGACGCATTGGCGTCGGCCTGACCGGTCTTGGCGACACGCTCGTCATGCTGGGCCTTCGCTATGACGGGCAGGAAGGCCGCGATTTCGCCGCGCGTGTCGCGCGCCTGATGCGCGACGAGGCGTATCGCGCGTCGGTCGAACTCGCGCGTGAGCGTGGCGCATTCCCGCACTTCGACGCGGCCGGCTATCTGGAAGAAGGCACGTTCGCATCGCGCCTGCCCGACGACATCAAGGATGCGATTCGTCGTCACGGCATCCGTAACAGCCATCTGCTGTCGATCGCGCCGACCGGCACCGTGAGCCTCGCGTTCGCGGACAATGCTTCGAACGGCATCGAGCCGGCGTTTTCCTGGACCTATACGCGGATGAAGATCATGGCGGACGGCAGCCGCCAGTCGTTCGCCGTCGAAGATCACGCGTGGCGTCTCTATCGGGAACTGGGCGGCAATATCGATGCCCTGCCCGGTTACTTCGTCAGCGCGCTGGAAATGTCCGCACGCGACCATCTGGAAATGATGGCGGCCGTGCAGCCCTTCGTCGATACCTCGATTTCGAAGACGGTTAACGTCCCCGCCGATTATCCGTTTGCGGATTTCGAAGGCCTGTATTTCGACGCATGGAAAAGAGGCCTGAAGGGCCTCGCGACCTACCGGCCCAACGATACGCTAGGCGCGGTGCTAAGCGTTTCCCCTGCTGAGCCCGACGAATCGCTCGGCGCGGGTGATCTCGACCCGTTGAGGGTCGCCATCGATCATCGCCCCAGGGGCGAACTGCCGGCGATCATCGAAAAGGTCGAATATCTCACGCAGGCGGGCAAGAAGTCGCTGTACGTCGCCGTGTCGTTCATCGAGGTCACCGGGCGCGTGGGCGGCAAGGAAGTCACGATCGAGCGGCCAATCGAATTCTTTATTCCCGCCGGGCAACGCGACGAATCCCAGCAATGGATCACCGCCACCATGCGTTCGCTGTCACTCGCCGCGCGTGGCGGTTTCGTCGCACGCAATCTGCAGGATCTGCGCAAGGTGTCGTGGGATCGTGGCCAGGTGAGGCTCGGCGAGGTACAGCGGCTTGACGGCCATCGCACGCCGCGCTGGCATGATTCCGAAGTCGCGGCATTGAGTTACGCGATCCAGCAGATCCTCCACCGGCGCGGCTTTCTCGATTCCGAAGGCAACCAGGTGCCGTCGCGCCTGCTGGCCCGGCTGCCTCGCGGGCTGATGACGGAGGCGGGCCGAACATCCTCGCGGCCGAATGATGCAGGCGACGACGGGTCTTTGCAGGAACATGCCGCACCGGCGGTGGCGCCGACGATGCTGGGCCGGAAATGCGACACGTGCGGAGCAAATGCGGTCATTAGAAAAGACGGCTGCGACTTCTGCACCGCATGCGGAGAAATCGGCGCATGCGGCTAGGCGATGGTTGCCCGAGGGTTACGTGATGGTTGCCCACTGGCGGCCCGATAGGCGCAAGCACCGGACCGCCGTCAGCGCAACGCTGCGCGACGGCGGCCCGCACCGCATCAAGCGGCCTTTTGCAGCAACCCGTGCGGATCGATGACGAACTTGCGCGGTGCGCCGCCGTCGAATTGCCGATAACCATCGGCGGCCTGATCCAGCGAGATCACCGACACGTTCACGATCTCGGCGATCGGCAGGCGGTCCCACAGGATCGCCTGCATCAGGTTGCGGTTGTACTTCATTACTGGCGTCTGTCCCGTGTGGAACGAGTGCGACTTCGCCCAGCCCAGGCCGAAGCGGATGCTGAGACTGCCCTTGCGCGCGGCGGCGTCGGCGGCACCCGGATCGTCCGTGACGTACAGGCCCGGAATGCCGATTGCGCCGGCCACCTTCGTGATATCCATCAACGAGTTGAGCACCGTCGCGGGCGCTTCTTCCTGGCTGCCATGGCTGCCGTGGCCGTGCGCCTCGAAACCGACACAGTCGACCGCACAGTCCACTTCCGGCTTGCCGAGAATCTGCGCGATCTGCTCGCCAAGCGAAGCATCGCGTGACAGGTCGACGGTTTCGAAGCCCACCGCACGCGCATGCGCCAGACGGTCCGCATTCATGTCGCCGACGATCGTGCAGGCGGCGCCCAGAAGACGCGCCGATGCGGCCGCCGCCATCCCGACCGGTCCCGCGCCGGCGATATAAACCGTCGAGCCTGGCTTCACACCCGCCATCACTGCGCCGTGATAACCGGTCGGCAGGATATCGGACAGACACGTGAGGTCGCGGATCTTCTCCATCGCGCGGTCGCGATCCGGGAATTTCAGCAGGTTGAAGTCGGCATACGGCACGAGGACATATTCGGCCTGGCCGCCGATCCAGCCGCCCATGTCGACATATCCATACGCGCCGCCCGCACGCGCCGGGTTCACATTCAGGCACACCCCCGTGTGCTGCTCCTTGCAGGTCTGGCAGCGCCCGCATGCCACGTTGAAGGGTACGGAAACCAGATCGCCGATCTTCAGCGTCTCGACGTCGCGGCCCACCTCGATCACCTCGCCGGTAATTTCATGGCCGAGCACGAGGCCGACTTCGGCCGTGGTGCGGCCGCGCACCATATGCTGGTCGGAGCCGCAGATATTGGTCGACACAACCTTGAGGATCACGCCATGGCCGATGGCGCGGCCACGTGGATCGACCATTTTCGGATAGTCGATCCGCTGGACCTCGACCTTGCCCTGCCCCAGATACACGACACCACGATTACCGCTCATTGTTTCGTCTCCATGTTCGTCTGATGACGTCTTTGGTCGCGACATTCGGCGAATGCCGCTCGTTCGAGCGTAGTCCCTGATGCCCTGCGGCAATCGTGCAAAACCCGACACGCGCTTTCCCCAAACCGACAAAGCGGGACGTAACGCAGTTTTTGTTGATTGAACGTTCAATAAAAAACCGCTAAGCTGGCGACTTCTGGTCAAACGGTAGGCGACTCGCCCCCTACGCCATGCCCAAGCTTGGAATGCGCGAAGTGCGTCGCGCGCAACTGATCGACGCCACCCTGCTTACCATCGATCAGGCGGGCCTTGCGGGCACCACGCTGGCATCGGTGGCGCAGCGCGCGAACATTTCGACGGGCATCGTCAGTCACTATTTCGGCGACAAGGACGGCCTGCTCGAAGCCACGATGCGCCATATCCTGCGGGATCTATGGACCGCCACGACGCGCCGCCGGATCGCCGCGAAGCCGCAGCCGCGCGCGCGGTTGCGGGCCATCGTCGCGGCGAATTTCGATGTGACGCAGGTGAGCGGGCCGGTCATGAAGACGTGGCTTGCGTTCTGGACCCAGAGCATGCATGAGCCGGCGCTGCGCCGCCTGCAACGCGTCAATACGCGGCGGCTCTATTCGAACCTGTGCGCGGAATTCGCCAGGACCTTACCGCGCAGTGCGGCGCGCAGGGCCGCAAGCGGCCTCGCCGCGATGATCGACGGACTCTGGCTGCGCGGCGCACTGTCCGGCGATCCGTTCGATACGCGCGCCGCATTGCGTCTCGCCAACGATTACATCGACATGCTGCTGGCGCAACCAGCTTAAAGCACGGCGCCCACGTCTCTCAGCAAAAAGCATTCACGGAGAATCCACGATGCCCTCTTACGGTCTGCAACGTCTCTATATCGGCGGTGAGTACGTCGACGCCACCAGCGGCGAAACCTTCGATACCTTCGATCCCGCCACCGGCGAAAAGCTCGCAACCGTGCAGCAGGCGAGCGCGGCCGATATCGACCGTGCCGTGCAGTCGGCCCGCGAAGGCCAGCGTACCTGGGCCGCGATGACCGCGATGCAGCGCTCCCGTATCCTGCGCCGTGCGGTCGAGTTGCTGCGCGAACGCAACGACGCGCTTGCGGAACTCGAAATGCACGACACCGGCAAGCCGATTGCGGAAACACGCGCAGTGGATATCGTGACGGGCGCAGACGTCATCGAGTACTACGCCGGGCTCGCGACGGCCATCGAAGGTCAGCAGATTCCGCTGCGTGTCGAGTCGTTTGTCTATACGCGGCGCGAGCCGCTCGGCGTCACGGCGGGCATCGGCGCATGGAATTACCCGATCCAGATTGCGTGCTGGAAATCCGCCCCCGCGCTCGCTACCGGCAACGCAATGATCTTCAAGCCGAGCGAAGTGACACCGCTGTCCGCCTCGAAGCTGGCGGAAATCTACGTTGAAGCCGGCGTACCGCCTGGCGTGTTCAACGTCGTGCAGGGCGACGGACGCGTGGGCGCCATGCTCGCGGCCCACGACGGCATCGCAAAGATTTCGTTTACCGGTGGCGTTGAAACCGGCAAGAAAGTGATGTCGCTCGCGGGCGGTTCGACGCTCAAGGAGGTGACGATGGAACTGGGCGGCAAGTCCCCACTCATCGTTTTCGAAGACGCGGACCTCGATCGCGCCGCCGACATCGCTGTCACCGCGAATTTCTTCAGCGCGGGCCAGGTGTGTACCAATGGCACGCGCGTCTTCGTCCATCAATCGGTACAGCGGGAGTTCGAAGCACGCATCGTCGAACGCGTGAAGCGGATCCGCATCGGCAAGCCATCCGATGATGCGACAAACTTCGGCCCACTCGCCAGCGCCGCGCAGCTCGACAAGGTGCTCGGTTACATCGAAAGCGGCAGACAGCAAGGCGCCCGGCTGGTGACAGGCGGCGCGCGGATCGTCGATGGAGACTACGCGCGCGGCCAGTACGTGCAGCCGACGGTCTTCGCCGATTGCCGTGACGACATGAAGATCGTCCGGGAAGAAATCTTCGGCCCGGTGATGAGTCTTCTGACGTTCAACGACGAAGACGAAGTGGTCGCCCGCGCCAACGATACGGTCTATGGCCTAGCGGCCGGCGTCGTCACGGAGAACCTTTCGCGCGCGCATCGCGTGATTCATCGTCTCGAAGCCGGCATCTGCTGGATCAATACGTGGGGCGAATCGTCGGCTGAAATGCCGGTGGGCGGCTACAAGCAGTCGGGTGTCGGCCGCGAGAACGGCATCACGACGCTTGAGCACTACACGCGCATCAAGTCCATCCAGGTCGAACTGGGCAAGTATCAGCCGGTGTTTTGACGGGTTCAGGAGAGCACAGCATGGCCGCACAGAAAGAGTATGACTACATCGTCATCGGCGCGGGTTCGGCGGGCAACGTGCTCGCCACACGCCTGACCGAAGACCCGGACGTTACAGCGCTGCTGCTCGAAGCAGGCGGCCCCGACTACCGGTTCGATTTCCGTACGCAGATGCCCGCCGCGCTCGCGTATCCGTTGCAGGGTCGGCGCTATAACTGGGCCTATGAAACCGAACCGGAACCGCACATGAACAACCGGCGCATGGAGTGCGGGCGCGGCAAGGGTCTTGGCGGCTCGTCGCTGATCAACGGCATGTGCTACATCCGCGGCAACGCGCTCGATTACGACGGCTGGGCCGAGCGCAAGGGTCTGGAAGACTGGAGCTACCTCGATTGTCTGCCGTACTTCAGGAAAGCCGAGACGCGCGACGTCGGTCCGAACGACTATCACGGCGGGGAGGGCCCCGTCCATGTGACCACCAGCAAGCCAGGCGTGAATCCGCTGTTCGGTGCAATGGTCGAAGCAGGCGTGCAAGCCGGCTACCCGCGCACCAACGACCTGAACGGCTACCAGCAGGAAGGCTTCGGTCCGATGGACCGCACCGTCACGGCAAACGGCCGCCGCGCGAGCACCGCGCGCGGCTACCTCGACCAGGCACGGCAGCGCCCCAACCTGACCATCGTCACCCACGCGACAACCGATCGCATCCTGTTCTCGGGAAAGCGCGCCAACGGCGTCGCCTACCTGCAAGGCGGCGCCCAGCTCACCGCCCACGCGCGACGCGAAGTCCTGCTTTGCGGCGGCGCGATCGCCTCGCCGCAGATCCTGCAACGCTCGGGCGTCGGGCCTGGGGCATGGTTGCGCGAACTCGACATCCCCATCGTGCTCGATCTGCCTGGTGTCGGCCAGAACCTGCAGGACCATCTCGAGGTGTACATGCAGTACGAATGCAGGGAACCGGTCTCGTTGTACCCGGCCCTGCTGCTGCGCAACCAGCCGGCTATCGGGCTCGAATGGATGCTGAAGGGCACCGGCATCGGCGCGAGCAATCACTTCGAGGCAGGCGGCTTTATCCGCACGCGCGATGACGATCCATGGCCCAACATCCAGTATCACTTCCTGCCGGTCGCGATCAACTACAACGGCACCAACGCGATCAGGATGCACGGCTTTCAGGCGCATGTCGGTTCGATGCGCTCACCCAGCCGCGGCCGGGTGAAGCTGCACTCGCGCAATCCGCACGAGCATCCGTCGATCCTCTTCAACTATATGGCCGAAGCGCTCGACTGGCGCGAGTTCCGCGACGCGATCCACATCACACGCGAGATCATCCGCCAACCCGCCCTCGATCGTTTTCGCGGACGCGAACTCAACCCCGGCGCTGAACTTCAGACCGACGGCGAAATCGACGCATTCGTGCGTGCACGTGCCGAGACGGCCTATCACCCGTCCTGTTCATGCGCGATGGGGTATGACGACATGGCCGTCGTGGATGGCGAGGGTCGCGTGCATGGCATCGAGGGCCTGCGTGTCGTGGATGCCTCGATCATGCCGCGCATCACCACGGGCAATCTCAATGCGCCGACAATCATGCTCGCCGAGAAAATCGCCGACCGGATCCGTGGACAAAAGCCGCTGACGCGGGCAGACGTGCCCTACTTCGTGGCGAATGGCGCGCCGGCTCGCGGCGTGGGCGTGAGCGCGCAAGGTGCGTCGCGTGTGCTGCCGGTGGACGCTCATTAGCCGCGGGACAGTGAAGGCTCCGTTACGCGGCCGGAGGCCAGTCACGCACGGTCGCCGACGGCGCGCCCGTTCTATCCGGATGCCGGATCCGAAGCCGGATTTACGAAAGCAAGATAAGTATTTGATTTTTAACGAACAGTCTCGCGCCGGTCAGCATTGAGATTGTCACGGCATTCAGCAGCTTCTCGGGGCATACCGAGAAACTACGGCACAGTTTGGGCACACTTCAGGAAGCGGTCATGAACGGATTGACCGTCTGCGTCGCCGCGACCACCGGAGGCTATACCGGCGACCTGGTGCGCGACGTCATGCTGCAGGCCGTCGAGAACCGCTTCGCCGGTGCACTGAAGGCTGACAGCGAAATCGAATGGCTCAGTGACAACGGTTCCTGCTACATTGCCGAGCAAATGCTGATGTTCTCGAAAGGCATCGGTCTGAAATCGGTCACGACGCCCGTGAGAAGTCCGCAGAGCAAGGAATAGGTTTCACATTGCACCTTGTCCGGTAATTGGAGCGGCGATGAAGGTTGGCGGCGTCGCCTTGATGAGATTTAAAACACAGTGGCAGACTATCAACTGGTTGCGCGCTTCGAGCAGGCTCGGCGCAGCGCGGTTGGACAAGCCCATGGGATGGGAAGGAATCGCGGCGGCCAGGCGTGCGATGCGACCATGTGTGTCGTTGTGCGAAGGTATCGGCATCTTGCGGGCGAGCGTGACCACGGCGCGATGGCCGGCGATGAAACAAAGGTCTCGAAGCAAGTGATCAGCTTCGGCAGTAGTGCCGAATATTGATCATCGTGTACGCGAGGGTTTTCAATGCGTAGTGCAGGTGGCTGAGTCGCTCGAAGCGCAGCAGCAGGCGCCGGAACTTATCTTCCCACGCGAACACCCGCTCGATTGTCCTGAACCGTTCTTTAAAGATGGCCGGATCGAACAGCGGCTTGCGCCCGCGCTTCGGTCCTTTTCTGCCGCGCGAATTAGGGTTGATGTTAGGCACCATGCCGCGATTGAAAATGGCTTTGCGGTTGGGCCGGCAATCGTACACGCCATCCAGGCTCATGACCGTGCCCCGCAGATCCAGCCCCACCGCACGGGCGATGCTCGTGAGGCGCGGCAGCGCTTCTCGTAACAGCGGTGATTCATTGCGATTGCCCGGTGCTCTGACGAACGGCGCGATGACGTTGCAATTCCGGTCACACAGGGCAACCACCTTGCAGCCCTTGAGCTTCTTGTGGCCGCTGAAGCCGAGATTGTCGCCGCCTTTCTTCGCGGCGGTTGTGGTGCCATCGCCATGGATGATGCGCGTGTCCAGGCGGTGATCGCCATGAAGCCTGAACACCGAAGCCTCGAAAATGGCATCAAGGCATCCGTCCGATTCCCAGCGCCGGAAGGCGCGATAAATGCGTGTGTAATCGATCTCGGGACGGCCGTGCCAATCCTTCTCGATGGGCAACTCCTTCCACTGGCAGCCGAGATAGAGCGCCTTCAGGATGTAGTTGAAAATCGCATGCGCGCTGAGCTTTCGCGCTGGTCCGCGACGGCCCTTGCTCAGATGAGGCCAGACAAATTGCTCGAAACTCTCCGACGCTCAATTTCGTTGGAATCTCTTGCCACGATTGACTTTCGGCCATTTCGACCTTCAAAGCATCGGGATTCTAGCCGATTCGTGCCAGGCGGGTAGAACCCAAGCCCGGGGGCCTTTCAACCGATTCCGCCAGCTGGAAAAAACCCGCAATGAAATGAACGCGTCCCACCCGTGAACGAAAGCGAAGTAAGGTGGATCCTCACGGGCCAACGGCATCGATGTGCCCAAGTGGAAAATGCACGCATTTCCCAGCAACCGGAGGATCCACAGATGAATGCTACGCCAGTTGGAATCGACATTGCGAAGAATGTGTTTCAGGTGCACTACGTCGACGCGCAGGTGCACTACGTCGACGCGCAGACAGGTGAGATCATGAACAGGCCGATCAAACGCGCTCAGTTTCTCGAGCACTTCGCGAATTGCGCGCCGTGCCTGATTGGCATGGAAGCATGCGGCAGTGCGCATCACTGGGCTCGGCAACTGACGAAGATGGGCCACGAGGTCAGGCTGATGCCCGCGCAGTTCGTGAAGGCATTCAACATTCGCAACAAGAGCGATGCGGCAGACGCGAAGGCAATCTGGCTGGCAGTACAGCAGCCGTGCAAGGCGGTGGCGGTAAAGACGGAGATGCAACAGGCGGTGCTGATGATGCACCGGCAGCGAGAGCAACTGGTGAAGTTCCGCACGATGCAGATCAACGGCCTGCGCGGGATGCTGGCCGAGTTCGGCGAAGCGATGGGCAAAGGCCGCAGTGCGCTGGGCAAAGCAATTCCCGATGCGCTCATGCGTGTCGAAGAGTGTCTGCCGAAGGTGCTGATTGATACGCTACGCGAACAGTGGACGCGGATTGAAAAGTTGGACGAAGAAATCGCGACGATCGAGAGGCGGTTGCGCGAGTGGAAGAAGGAAGACAAGGCAGTGAAGGCGATCATCGAGATTCCGGGCGTGGGCCTGCTGACGGCGACGGCTGCGGTCGCGATGATCGGAGATCCGAAGGCGTTCAGATCGGGGCGTGAGTTTGCGGCCTGGGTCGGAATTGTGCCGAAGCAGACCGGTTCGGGCGGCAAGGTGAACCTGCACGGGATCAGCAAGAGGGGCGACACCTACCTGCGCACGCTACTGATCCACGGCGCGCGGGCCGTGCTGACGCGCGAAGGACCCTGGTCCGTGGGTTGAGCAGATGAAAAAACGGCGACCACCAAACGTGGTGGTGACTGCTTTGGCGAACAAGATGGCACGGACGATCTGGGCGGTGCTCGCTCATGACCGATCGTATGAAAAAGGGTACGTGAGCATGAAGCCCGTCTGAGCGGCGGCCGAAACGTAGAGGATTAACGTTTAACACAGGGTGGATGTCGAAAAGTTGCGTTGGCAATCGCGTGAGATGACAAGACAGGTCGGACCGGGACTCACTAAACTTGAACTGGTTGCCGAGCTTCGAGCTCGTACCCGCAATGAGGCGTGAGTCAGCGGATTTCATCGGGGCCCGCAGCGACAGTATCGGCTGCAACAAGGCCGGATATACAGCTGCAACCCATCCTGTCAATGTCGGAACGCACGAAACACTGGCGCAATCGGGACGCGTTCATATACCACCAGTTGGTAGTCGACGAACGGTCTGTTCGGGCATCAGTAGTTTTTAAAAAACTACTGATACCCGATTGCATGGTATGGAGTATCATTCTCAGTGATTTATGAAAAACTACTGAGAAAACCGTGATCACCTCGCCAACCGGATCCCTCTACACCCTTCACGAGACCGCGCTGCACGCGATGTACGCCGACCTCGAACGCGTCGCGCAAATGCAGGACAAGGTTTTCATCGGCGCGCCCGGGACCATCGTCCAGCACCGCAAAGGCGAGGCTGAGTACTACGCGCGCCAGTATCTGGATGGCGACGGCCGACAGCGGCAGGCGTATCTCGCGGGGCCTGTCGGCTCGCCAGAGGCGGATGCGCTGAAACAGTCGGTGCAGGACCGTATCGACGAGGTCAAGGCGGTGATCAAGACGGTGCGCGAACTCGCCAAGCTCAACTTCGGTGTGGCCGATGCGAAGACCTATGCGACGGTCGGCGCACTGTTCAACCACGGCGTGTTCGTCGCGGGCGGCACGCTGGTCGGTTCGCACGCGTACGGCGTGATCCTGAACCGGCTCGGCATCCGCGCCGCGAGCTATCACACCGAGGACATCGACATCGCGCGACGCGAGCAGCTCGCGCTCTCCGATATCCCGGCCGGCGGTCTTCTCGAAATCCTCAAGCAGACGGGCATCCGGTTTGTCGAGGTGCCAGGGCTTGACCGATCGGCGCCAGCAACGTCCTTCAAGGAGGCGGGAGCGTCGCGTTTTCATGTTGACCTGCTTGTGCCGTCGGCCGACGAGAGTTTTACAATCCGGCCAGTACCCGAACTCAACGCGCACGCCGCTGGCCTTCCGTACCTCGCCTACGTCCTTGGGACCTCACAGAACGGCGTGCTGCTCTCGCGCCACGGTGCAGTGCCGGTACGCGTGCCCGATGCCAACCGATTTGCCGTGCACAAGCTGCTCGTCTCCCAGTTGCGCACGAACGACAGCACGAAGTCCCTCAAGGATCTGCAGCAGGCTGCCGTTGTCATCGGCTTTCTCGGCGAGCATCATCCCGGCAGTATTGCGGATGCGTGCGAAGCGCTCCCTACCAGTGCGCGTAGTCGCGTGAAGCGTGCCGTCGCGCCGCTCGAGCGGCTGCTCGAACCGCATCCGGCAGCCCTCGACGAAGTGCGGGAGGCGCTCGCGGACTAGGACGCGGTCGCGGCAACCCCGCGGCCCTACCCAGCGCGTCGCCGCGTCAACCGGCGCGTGGCTACTTCCTAGACATAACGGTCGCTGCTGACTGAACACCGCAGGGGCCCGTCTCGGGCACGAGGCTGCGATAAATGACCGTTGGCGTGCTACTAAAATACTCAAGTAATGATTCTGACAGGTGCAAGGCGGCGATAATCCGGGCTGCATCGATAATGGCGCGCCGTGAAAAATAACGACCCGATTTGGCGAAAACGCGCGCTGGCATCGCCGAAATGCGCCGACATTCCTTTGGGACGCGCGGATGATTTGTTTCCAGAGGCTCCATGCGATTGCGGTTGACTCCTTTTCTGCTCCGATATGTACGGTCGGCCGCCGCCCGGGCGTTGTCGCCGTCTGGTGTAATCGTATGCGGGGTCCTGCTGCTAGTGTTCGCATGCGGGCTGTGCGCGTGGGTCCTGTACGAGTCACGTAACGATGCCTACGAACACGCCGAGGAGAACGCGCGGAATCTGATGCTGGTCATCGAGCGCGACATTGCCCGCAACGTCGAACTTTACGATCTTTCGTTACAGGCGGCCGTGGACGGAGTAGCTGATCCGCAGGTCATGGCACTTTCGCCGAAGATCCGGAGCGAAGTGTTGTTCGACCGGGCTGCCTCCGGCAAGTACCTGGGATCCATCTTCGTGATGAATGAACGCGGCGACATCATCATTGACTCCCGATTCATGCCCGCGCGCGTGGGGAACTTCGCTGACCGTGACTATTTCACCGTCCACCGTGATCACCGCAACACCGGCCTCTACATCGGCAAACCCTACGCTTCACGGCTGCGCGATGGGGCGCTCACAATTGCGCTGAGTCGCCGGATCACGCGCGCGGACGGCTCGTTCGGTGGGGTCGTGGTCGGAACATTGAGCATCGACTATTTCCGCGCTTTACTGGACGGGCTGTCCGTGGGGGAGCACGGAACAGCTGCGGTGGTCGAGACAAACGGCACCATGATCACGCGATTACCGTACGACCGGAACGTAGTCGGACGCGACATCCGGAACGCTCCCGTATTCATTCAGGCGATGTCGAGGAACGATGGTGCATTCACCGGTACTGCATCGATCGACGGGATTCGCCGACTCTACGTGTACAGGCGCCTGGCAGGGCTTCCACTCATTGTCGATGTAGCACCTGCGGAAGCGGACATTTACGCTGGATGGCAACAGCGCGCCCGCCGGCTTGCGATCCTGATGGCCGTATTCAGTGCGATCATTGTCGGCGGCTCGTTGGTACTGTCGCGGGAACTCCAGCGGCGGCAGCTTGCCGAGTCAAGACTGACGCGTCTCGCGCGTACGGACGCACTCACTGGACTCTGTAACCGGGGCACCTTCGATGAAACGCTGCAGAAGGAATGGCAGCGGGCCCACCGAACGGGGCGTCCACTCTCACTGCTGTTCGTCGACATCGATCAGTTCAAGGCATACAACGACTACTATGGTCATCAGGCGGGCGACGAAGTGTTAAGGATCATCGCTCAATGTCTGGCCCTGTGCGTTCGTCGCCCCGCCGACGAGGTGGCGCGCTATGGTGGCGAGGAATTCGTGGTGACCCTTCCCGATACCGATCCGGCAGGCGCGATGGGAATGGCCGAAACCATCCGGCACGCGGTCTACGACCTGGATATCGAACATGTCCAGAGCCGGTATGGCCGCGTGACCGTGAGCATCGGCGTGGTCACGACCCAGGACCGCGCGGCTCACGATGGAGCGGTGCTGGTGAAGATGGCTGATTCGGCCCTGTACGAAGCCAAATCAACGGGCCGTAACCGGGTGTGTGAAGCACAGAACGTATGAAATGGTGCCGCTCCATTGTTGATAAAAGCGGCCCATCCGGCAGGACGGGCCGAACGTTCGGATTAACCGGTGCCATTGTTAGTTGTGCGATTAATCCATCCCGGCATGGCGTATCAGGCTTTTCGTTTGGCTGATGTTTCGGCCGGGATACTGCTTCAGGATGTCAGTGTGTCGCCCTGCCTGCTAGCGACGTTGCCGTCGCGCTCATTGATCCACTCAAATGCCCATTGTTGGGCAACTTCGGTCGCCTCTTCCTCGGTGTCGCACCAGGCAAGGTTACGCTCGATGTGCATTTCACAGTCAGCAGCATCATCATCAGTCGATGCGTGGACCAGCCTCGCATGGGCGAAAAATTTCCCAATGGAGAAATTCGGGGTCGCATCGATGATCCACCCACGGTATCCGCATTCCATGATCACCTCCGATACTCAGCCTAATCGGGATTCGAAACGACAAAGCATGGATTCGTCCGGTCGCAATCGCTAAACCTCCAACGTCAAAAGTTCGCCGCTTCCATGCCTCGCAGATGGACAGACGTCCGTCTCGGGCTGCCGATACTGTTATAGACCCGCCAGCGATCCGCCGGTGATTCCGACTATCGATGAAAGCAAAAAAAATGCCTCCAGACAGACAGTCGACCGAAGGACCTGGCGGGGAAGTCGCCTGGCTCTGCTGGCGAACGGCCGGACTCGTCCTGACCTGCTGAAAATGCAGTCCCCTCGCCGCCTGCCCGCTCCGCTTGGGGTTTTGATGCAGCCGACGCCGAACCCTGGGAGCCTTGCCGCGCGGGTAGCAGGAAGAATTCGGGCGCAGCAACGTGCTGCATTTTGATGCGCGTAAGCGGGGAAGGTATTCGCATTTCTGGCTGATGCTTGCGTTCTTTGTTGCATCGCAAAATTTCGAATCCTGAGCGTGTGTGGAGCGACGGACTCATGTCGACCCGTTTCTGCCTTACGCACTTCCCGAAACCGGCCGTTCCAACGCGCAGAAACCGACGCTCACTGTCGGCTATTCCCGCTTCCAGAAGCCGCAACAAGCCGGAGTTTGTGCAGCGCACTCGCGATCACCCCGACCGCACGGAGCGCACGGTCGAGTGACTCGAATCGCAGGATTTTTATCCGGGTGTTATTGACAACATTTTTACCCGGGTATAAATTGGTGGCCGTTCCCGATCCGAGATCCGCGCGATGTCACACGATTTCCCCTCTCTATATACATCCTTCGACGGTCATCGGCGTATTGCGTCGGGTCCATTGGAAACGGTCGCCCTAGCGGTTAAACAGGCAGTCGAGACCGGGGCCCACGGCCCCGTCCTGATTTTCGATGACACAACCGGGCGTTCGATCGACATCGATACGAGAGGTTCGGATCACGAGATGTTGGCGCGTCTCGCCACGCACCCGGCTAAAGCCGATGATCGTGCCGGGTCGGCGCAACCTGGCAACCCATTCGACGCCGCTATCAACTCGCCCGAAACTGGGGAGCCGGTAGATCAACGTCGCGGGCGGGGGCGTCCCAAGCTAGGCGTAGTAGCTCGCGAAGTTACTCTGCTGCCGCGTCACTGGGAATGGCTAACTGCACAGCCCGGCGGTGCTTCCGTAGTTTTGCGAAAACTGGTCGATGAAGCCAAGCGAACGCACGGCGAGAAAGACAGACGTCGCAGAGCGCAGGAGCGTACCTACCATTTCATGTCTGCGATGGCCGGAGACATGCCCTTTTTCGAAGAGGCTGCGCGCGTGCTTTTTGCGAACGATCAGCAACGCTTCCGCGATCTTGTTGCTGCGTGGCCCGGGGACGTGCGCGATCACGCCATCGCGCTCGCTTTCGGTACCAACCATGATGGTGCCGTTTAACGCCTAGATAGAAAGACAAAAAATGACCACAATCGACTTAAATTCAGGCGCAACAGCGGCCGTCTTTAACGAAGTCCATCTTGTCGATCTTCCCGTTACGGGAACAATCCCGCAAGATCTCAATGGTGTACTGGTACGCAATGGGCCCAATCCATTGCGCGGGCATTTCAACGGACACGACGTGTTGGATTGGTGGCCGGAAGATGCGATGCTGCATGGCATCTCTCTGCAGGGCGACCGTGCAACGAGCTACAGAAATCGCTGGGCTCGCACAAAGAGATGGGCACACGTACACGACCCGGATGCCTCGCCGATGCTGCTTGATACGAATCCGAACGTGAATGTGCTTTACCACGCAGGCGAAATTTTGGCATTGGCTGAAGGCGGTGTCCCGCTCGCCATAACAGCCGAGCTCGAGACACTCGGCGCGACACGTTCTCATCCGGGACTCGCAAACGGCATGACCGCCCATCCGAAAGTTGACCCCCAGACGGGCGAACTGATGAGCTTTCGCGCGGATTGGAAAAAGCCGTATTTGCGCTATGCCGTGACGGACGCGAACGGCATGCCAAGCGTTGAGCTCGACATTGAGATGTCATCGCCCTCAATGATGCACGATATGGCAATCACCGCCACCCGAAGTATCTTTCTAGATCTTAATGTCGGTTATGACTTTTCGATGCTATCTCGTGGTCATCGGATGCCGCTACGTTGGCGCGACGACCATAAGGCAAAGTTGGGGATCATTCCGCGCCATGGCGGCGAGGTGCGCTGGTTTGAAATAGCGCCGTGCTTTATCCTGCACGTTGTGAACGCATACGACGCAGACGAGGCTACAGTGGTGCTCGACGCGATTCGATATCCCCGGTATTTGCGGCTGCATGAGGAGGGTTTGACTTTTGAAGACCCGCCGCTGGGAGTCTTGTGGCGCTATGTCATTGACCTCGGTAGAGGAATCGTGACTGAAAAGCAAATGACGGATGTTTGTATCGAGCTGCCTCGCATCAACGAAGGACGAACTGGCCGCCCCTATCGATTTCTCTACGCCGCTGAGCAACCTACAAATACGGAAATTCGTGGCGTCGTTCGCTATGATTTCGAATCCGGTTCAATACAGCGATATAGGGTTCCGGAAGGGGACCAAAACAGTGAACCGGTGTTCGTAGCGCGTCCTCTGTCCTCGGCCGAAGACGATGGCTGGCTGCTCGTCTGTGTCTATCGTCACGCGACCGACACCAGCGATCTGGTCATTCTCGACGGCCAGAGTATAGAGGCCGCTCCGATCGCGACAGTACGACTGCCCAGGCGAATTCCCTCTGGATTTCACGGGGCATGGTTGTCAAAAGACTGCTAGGTTGCCGCGACAGCCTTCCTCGCTGCGATGTATGCTGGCCGGCAGCAAGCGAGTCCTTGAATGGCTGTTCATGAGAAAAATGAAAGGGCAACCTCAAGGTCCGCTGTTGGCCGGCTACTGCCTGATGCGGTCGGCCGAAATCAGCCGAGGCGGTCGATCGGCTTGTTCCTTCTGACGGTATCGTTCTGGCCGACCGGCACCTCTTCGATGACACGGGGCCGGCGTGGTTGCCTAGGGGGACAAGAGGCGTGGCCGGTAACGGATTTATTGTCGCAACCGTGACAGATTCATGGCGGTCTACGGAAGCGCGGGATGATTTGCGAGAAATCAGGATTAATTGAGCTGCTGCCGACCTATTGACGTCCAGGAGCACGGCTTTTTCACAACTTTTTGCGGATACACTCCCTTTCCAATACCTGGACGCATAAGCCGGTGGTGTGACCACCGAAACTGATCCGGCAAACAGCTTCGCTATAATCGGGCTATCTTCCCACACCACCCTGCTTCCAGTAGATGTCCGTCAAACGTAACCGGTCTCGGGCCGGTCAGCCACGCCGGCCGCTGACAAAGGCGCTGTTATTACCGATGGATCGTGCGTCCGCTAGCGAACAGTCCCTGAGGCTGCATCTGGCGCTTGTCGCTTGTCGTGAGTGCCAGGCCAATAGTCACCTGATCAACGAACTGATGCGCGCCGTCTACCTTGCTTATTTTCTGCAACGCGCGGGCTACGGAAGGCATCCCGCCGAGCACTTCAAGGTCGCCGAGTGTGCTGTGGAGGTGACGCTGGCGCACGCGCATGAGACGGGTGAGTGGCGTCTGACGCCGGACGTCATCGTCGACTTTGAAGAACTGATAGCTCTGTATGACGCGCAACTTGCCCGCGCACCACTGCATGCGGTATTTCACGCCGAAGCGCAACTCAGGGATTTTCTCGCAGGAACGGAAAGCTCGCCTATCGTCGTGGAGGAGTAACTCTCGCACCGCTGCACTAGCTTGTGGGTGTATGAGTTCAAGCTACGACATCCTTGGATGTGAGCGGTGATCTCTAGCAGCGCGAAGCCACGCTCACCACGTTCCGACACGCGCAAGGCGGAGCGCTAACGTCGTTGAACACTTGAGCACCAGTGTTATATATTAGGACTACCTATAAATGTTGATCATTTCTTTTATGTCAAATTGAGTGGATCGTTGTTGTTCCATACAGCCTCGCGTTGGTTCAAGTAATTTTGTTTCCGTTTTGCAAGTAATTTTGTTCCCAACCCCCAAGGCGAGCGACCAAGGGTGAGCTTTCCGGCGCGTCGTGCTCGTCGGTCAGCGGCTCGGCGAGCAGCCCGTACATCCACTCTGCAGGACAACGCAGACAGATCATGAGCACGGCTACGCCGAGCGGGTCATGATCGCCACTGGTCCGCAGTGAGCAGCTCACGTCGAAGCATTTTTGTTGGGCTCCACGTCGTTATTCTGTTCCCTGGTCCAGCCGGTCCGTCGCGAAACGCCTGCAGAAGGCCCAGCCCTTCGGGCTTTTGACCCACCGAATGAGCGACAACGTGTTGAAAAGGATACGAAATTGCTTGTACTGTCGGCCGAAGGCACAATTTTGCTTGAACTTTTTGCAAGCAATTTTGTTCTCGATGGTCGTGGCAGCCGCTAATTTCCGGCGGTCCAGTAGTAACAAAATTAGGATCTTCGCGGAAAGGTGTGATGAAAAATCGCCATTTTTCAGATTCGAGGCAGCATGCAAGTGAGGATCTTCAGGCGCAGATATTCCTCATCTCGCAATCCGTACGCGCGTCGCTGGATAACCCGAACCTTGTTGTTGAGTCCCTCAACGAATCCGAGCGGCACCTTGTTTTCTGGCTTGCAATAGGAAGCAATCCCGTCCCAATGACGCTCGACCATCGCGGCAAACTTCTCGTAGGGCTTCAAACGCTGCCACTTCAAGCTGGATTTCCAGTTCTCGAAGAAGCGACGTGCCCAGCCTTCGCGCTCGTAGTCCCACAACTGCCCGAACGACTCCTTGAGCAGGTACGCGGTATTCAGACGTCGGTTCGCTGCGAGCAGCGTCTTCAACGAGTTCCTGCCTTCCATCGACAGGTTCTCGCGATGACTGAGCAGAACGTACTTCTGGCCTTTGATGTAGCGCCGCTGCTCGCCTTGCAGGCGAGCGTATTCGCTCTTGCGCACTTCATCCAGGGCTTCGTTGAGCTGCTTTATGACGTGGAATTTGTCGTACAGGATGGCCGCATGCGGCACGCGTTCCTGCGCGACGTTGTAAAACGGCCGCCACATGTCCATCACGACAAGCCGGATGCCGCGGGCCTTTTTCTCGCCCAGCCAGTCATAGAACTGATGCATGCTGGCCTCCTTTCGATCTTCGCCACCAAACCAGATTGCACGGCCCCGTATCAGGTCGCTCACAACAATGCGGTACGTCTGTCCCTTGCCAATCGAAATCTCGTCGATGCCGATGACCTTCGGCCCGGGCGTGCCGAACCGCTCCAGTTGCGCCCGCATGTACTGCATCTCGAGGTCCTTGACCGTGTGCCAGTGCAATTGCAGTTCGTCAGCCACGTCCTTGATCGTGCTGTCGCGACAGCGGCGACCGACGTACCACGCGAAGCGCTTCGTGTAGTGAGGGTTGTCCGCCAGAAAGCTCAGTCGTTCGCCTTTCACGCTGCCATCGCATCGACAGCGGACCCGACGAGCTTCGAGTTCCAGGTAAATCCGTACATCGCCGTTCGGCAGATCTCGAACGCGACGCACCCTGCGATCGTGGATCGAGCACCGCCGACCACATCCCTTGCAGGCCGTTTTTTTGAGCGCCGAAACAGCGTGACGACGCGTGCCATGCGATCACCGAAGACACCGCGCAGCGCTTCGCAAGGACGGAACCCGTCGAACCGGTATGCGTCGGAAAGACGCTTGAGTTTGCGTGAAGTAGCCATCGCGAAATCATGCCCGATTTCGAGAGGCCATCAAGACGCGCAAACCCTTGCCCAGATTGGCTCTCCGACATTTTCATCATGAAAAACCATCACACTTTTCCGCGAAGACCCCAAAATTACTTGCACCGACGGCTTTCAAAGCTAGCTGGCGTATTGGTGAGTTATCTCACAACGGACACGCAGATCGAGCGGGCTACCGACGCGATCGATACCCTCGTGAACTTTCGAGAGCGCCGAGTGAGTCAGTAAATGTTTTACCGTCAGAAAGTCTTCAGGTTACGAAACAACTGCTGATAAGTCAGTGCTCGCATTGCATCGAAACTTGCTTGGGTGTTGTCGAGAACGACAAGACCGGGAGCCGCTTTACCACTTGGATTTGTAACTGGTTCGTCAACCGGTCTTATTTCGTAGACGGCCACAGCGATTAACGTGAGACCGCACACCACCTTCAAGACGAAAACCTTGCGGCGCTTCGCAGTTGTCAGTGCCGCGCCTCCTGTTTTTCTGGACACAGATTTGGGGTAAAACGTGGGTCCCAAACTGGAGTTGTTGATGTTGAAGAAAACAGATGTAAACGGGGTTGCGCCAGAGGCGCTGGAAGGAGCGCGTAGCGCGACTGGAAGCGCCTCTGGCGCCGCCGAAGTCAAGCGTTGGTCGACCGGTCGCAAACGCGGCGTGGTGCTTCGGTTGCTGCGTGGCGAACCCGTCGACGCCGTGTCCCGTGAAGTCGGTGTGACGATCGCCGTGCTCGAGCAATGGCGTGAGCTGGCACTGGCCGGCATGGAGGCCGGCCTGAAGGCACGCACCAGCGATCCCCTGGAAGCCCGGCTCAATGACGCCGTGCGGCGCGTCGGCGAGTTGTCTATGGAAAACGAGATCCTGCGCAAGGAACGTGAACTGCAGGCCCGTCGCCCTTTGACCGCTCGGAGATCGTCGACATGAGCCGCGCGATCTCCGTTAGTGCGAACAAGCCCTTTGGATTGCAACGGGTTTGCCAGGTGCTCGGATTCCCCCGCTCGACGATCTATGCTGTCCGCGCGAGGACAGCGGACAACGTGGTGCCGATCATCCCGGGCCGCCGCGGCCCGAAACCGAAGATGCCCGATGCTGACCTGCTGAAGGCCATCCGCGACGATCTGGTGGCTTCCCCCTTCATCGGCGAGGGGCATCGCAAGGTCTGGGCGCGCTTGCGTATCCTGCACGACATCCGGGTCTCCCGGACCCGCGTGCTGCGACTGATGCGCGAGCACAGCCTGCTGTCGCCGCACCGGCAAGCGCGAGGCGAACCCAACCTTCACGATGGCCGGATCACAACCGATTGCCCGAATGAGATGTGGGGCACCGACGGCGTGCGCATCGCGACCGTGGACGACGGCATGGTGTGGATCTTCTCGGCCGTTGATCATTGCGACGGCATGTGTACCGGCATTCATGCCGCGAAGATTGGCGACCGCTTTGCTGCCCTCGAGCCGATCTCCCAGGGGCTGCTGGACGAATTCGGTTCCGTGCTCGCCGATGCGGGCCGCGGGCTGTCGCTGCGTATGGATCACGGTTCGCAGTACACGTCGGACGACTTCCGTAACCAGATCCGGTTCTGGGGCATCGCGCCGAGCTATGCCTTCGTCGCCGAACCCCAGACCAACGGCGTCGCCGAGCGATTCAACCGGACAATGAAGGAACAGGCTATTCATGGACGCATCTTCAAAAACCTGGAGGAAGTTCGTGCCGCCGCCATCGCGTTCAAGGATCGATACAATCGCGACTGGCGTCTTGAAAAGTTGGGCTTCAAATCACCCCTCGAAGCCCGTCAGGAACGGCTGATGAAGCTGGCCGCCTGAGCTGCAAAAGCGTGTCCAGACAACCGGAGCCGGTACATTCGCAGTTGTCAGTCCATAAAACCAGTTCATGCAACACCTCATCTACATTGAACCTAGCTTTGCGAAATGTCGAACATTTAGGTCCGACGTGCTGGAACGCTGCCACATTCATGAGCTTTTCTGATTCGCAGAAGCTTGGCCTGATACTTGTCAGATTACGTCCGACAAACCCATCACGCGCTCGTGAGCCCGATCGATGCCCTCAGAGTTTGTTTCGCTGGCACCCAACTCGCGAATACTGTTTGCAAAGCGCTGAAGGGCCTGAAGGGATCCATACACGCTTTTGTATTCTGCGCTGCCGATCCGACCGTCGAGAACTACCTGCATTCCCGAGTCGCTCGCTATCCTTTCGATATCCATGATCTTTCACCTTCAATTGCTAACACTACCCGCGGGAGTTCCGCCTGATTCGTTCGGCCCGCGGTGAAAACTTCCACCGTCGGACCGCCTGACTAAGGGGGAAGCACGCACCGCAATTTATGACCGTGCCCGAAAAACATTCCGGCAATTTCTTTTTTGTAACCTCTGCGGTTTCATATACTAACAGGCTGTTGAAATACCTCGTTTCTCCGTCATCCGGGACGAAGGGGTAAACGTTGAAGGTAATGTCATGAATGTGAGCGGGATGAAACGGATGCGCGGTGCCGATGGTTTTACGGAGTCGATGTTCACGGTGTTGAAGCTGGATGATTTTGTGCCGAAAGACCATCCGTTGCGTCCGATTCGCACTTGGCTCAACGATGCGCTCAAACGCATGGACGACGTGTTTGCCCGGATGTACGAGGCTGATGCGAAAGGTGGGCGGCCGAGCATTGCACCGGAGAAGCTGGTGCGAGCGTTACTGCTTCAGGTGCTGTACTCGATTCGCAGCGAGCGCATGTTGATGGAACAGATTTCCTACAACATGCTCTTTCGCTGGTTCGTCGGCTTGCCGATGGATGGGACGGTGTGGGACCACTCGACATTCAGCAAGAACCGCGACCGACTGCTTGAGCACGATGTGCTGGTATTGCTCTTCAACGAGACGGTTGAGACTGCGCGCGAGCGTGGGCATCTGTCGGGTGAGCACTTTAGCGTTGACGGCACGCTGATTCAGGCATGGGCGGGACACAAGAGCTTTGTGCCGAAGGCAAGTCCGGACAAAGACGATACGCCGCCCGACGAACCGCGGGCGCCCAATGACAACTGGCACGGTCAGAAGCGCAGTAACGCGACGCATCAGTCCACGACCGACGAGCAGGCGCGCCTGTTTCGCAAGAGCAAAGGAACCGGTGCGATGCTTTGCTACATGGGCCATGTACTGACTGACAACCGGCACGGCCTGGTAGTCAACGCGCAGGTGACGCTGGCGACGGGCACCGCCGAGCGCGACTGCGCCGCGCAAATGCTTGCTGACGCCGCGAAGGTGGCCCCGGGCGGCATTACGGTCGGGGCAGACAAGAACTACGACACGGCCGGCTTTGTCGCCACCTGTCGAGCAAATCGCGTCACGCCTCATGTCGCGCAAAACGATGGGCGTCCAGGAGGCTCAGCGATTGACGAGCGAACCACGCGTTGGCCGGGTTACGCGGTCAGCCAGCAAAAACGTAAGCGGATTGAGCAGGTGTTCGGATGGGGCAAGACAGTCGGACGAATTCGACAGGCGATGTATCGAGGACTTGAACGCGTGGACCAGCTCTTCGTGCTGACGCAGGTCGGCTACAACTTGACGCGTATGCGCACACTTGCCCGTTGAGGGCCGGGATGCAATGGATAACATCGATATGGTGAAACCGTTAGCAGCCTCGAACGCCCGGAAAATGTGTTCCGCGTTTCAGAAGTGCGAACTCAGCATCCGTCGCAATGCACCTGAGTGCATCAACGACGGATATTTCAACAGCCTGCTAACTTCCGAGGACCCGAGCCCATGTCGGTATGCATATCGGATCATATCGGCGTTATTTTCAAAGCCGAGCTTGCGCATTATCCTCAACTTGTGCGAACTGATCGTCTTCGCACTCACTTCACAAGTATTGGCAATCTCGTTTATCTTCTTTCCTTTTGCCAGCATTTGCAGCACCTGACACTGCCGCTCAGAAAGGACGTCATGGGGCGGTATATCACCGCGAAGATTTCCAAATACCATTGCATCGACAAGCGTAGAATCAACGATTCGTCCACCGTTAGCGAGCTTTCGGATCGCCGTAAGCAGCGCTTCGCTATCGATTCGCACCGCCTCGGAGAGCTGACCAGCCCCGGCGTGCGAACCCCGGCAGCGAAGATTCAGGAGACACGCATGAGCCGCCCCTTCAAACCCTATCCGTTTTCGCCGCGTCTCTATGAGGGCGCGGCGCCGCCGCTCGTTTATCGCGCCATTGCCGCACAGTTCACTTCGCGGATGACGGCGCGGGCCTGTTCACTCGCGGCGTAAATCGCTTCTGAGATGATCGCGATGCGGCGTTCGTCACGTTCGTCACGATTCCGCTAACCGCTTCGCCGGCTCGACGTATCAGCCACGAGCCCGGTCCACGGCATCGACTTCGAATCAAGGCCGATGAAAATCTGATCAGGAATGCGATACGTCTGGATAACCTGGATAGAGCACCCGGACTACGGCCGCTATCCCAGGCGACGGCAAACGAAACGATTTGCCTTGGCCACCGCCATGCGGTCCCCTATATCAGCTGCATCACATCGTCGAGAGAAGCGCGGCTTGTTCTGAAACCATTGGCAGGATGATCGGCGTCGGCATAGCCAAATGCGATACCACAAACCATCTTCCGCTCGTCACCGATTCCGAAGTACGACCGAATAAACTTCGCGTGTCGGGCGAGCGCCCCCTGAGGCGTCGTCGCCACGCCGTGCGCCTGTGCTGCCCACATGAATGCGCCGATGAACGCGCCGCAATCGATGCCCGCGTACGCGCCAAGCTCGGCCGACATCGTGACTATCGCCACGTGCGGCGCGCCGAACATTCGGAAATTCTCGAAACTCTGCGCGGCCTGGCGTCCCTTCTCGCTTCGTTCGATTCCCAGCGCGCCGTACAACCTGTAAGCCACTTCGCGCCGGCGTTCCGCATATACACCGCAGTATTGTTCCGGAAACGGAATGTCCGAATCCACTTCAGATGTCCCGCTCGCATGACTCACGAGGGCATCGCGGAACTTTGCAGTGGTATCCGGCGTTGTAACTACAAGGTGCCAGGGCTGAACGTTGCACCAGGACGCGCATCTTCCCGCCAAAGTCACGATGCTCTCGATGACTTCGCGCGGTACCGACGTGTCCTGATAAGCCCGGCACGTGAACCGCCCTGCCGACAGACGCTGCAGAACCTCCACGTCACGGTTAATAGATTGCGTAGTCATCCGACACCACTCCTGTCAGAAGAAATAACCCACCGGCCAGCGCCTCGCCGGCGTCAGGCATCCGGACCATCGCTATCGCTTGGCGTCCTTGCGCACTGCTTCAAGCACTACATCGAGCGAAGCCGGATCTTCGAGCCCGGTCAAATCGCCCTCGATTGCCCCGGTTTCCACTGCCTCGCGCAGCAATCGTCGCATGATCTTCCCTGCCCGTGTCTTCGGCAAAGCCGTCACGACATAGACAGAGCCAAGGCGCGCGAACGTTCCCACTGCCCGCTCCGCTGCGGCGGACACTGCGGCCAAAGCATCGCTGGAATCGACACCCTGCTTCAGGGTGACGAAGGCTACGGGAAGCGTGCCTCGTAGGGCATCGTTCACCCCGACGACCGCCGCTTCGACGACACCTTCGCAGCTCGCTACGGCACTTTCAATCTCCATGGTGCTGATCCGATGTGCGGCAACGTTGATGACGTCGTCCGCCCGCCCGAGCACCCAGATCTGGCCGTCGTTGTCCACCACGGCTTCGTCGGAGGTCGCATAGCTTCCCGGGAACCGCTTGAAATAGGACTCGACATAGCGCCCGGGGTCGTCCCAGATGGTTCGGGCCAGTGTGGGAAACGGTTCGGTGAGAACGAGATTGCCGCGCACACCCGCGCCGACGGGTTTGCCGCCGTCATCCACAACTGCGAAGCAATGACCCGGAACCGGACGCCCGCAGCTTCCATGCTTGATCGGGTCGACCCCGTAGACGGGCATCGTCCAGGTCGAGCCCGTCTCGGTCTGTCCGTAAGCGTTCACGACGGGGACGTCCAGCGTGCGGCAGGTCCATTCCGCTGTTGCTGTGTCTAGCGTCTCCCCCTGGGTGGTTACGAGCCTGAGGTCAGGCGGAAGACTATCCCGTATCGCCGCCTCACCGGCTGCCCGCAGCATGCGCAAGCCGGTCGGTGCAACGAGGAGCTTCGTCACGCCATGCCGCTTCGCGATGTCGAGCATGCGCGTCTTGTCGGGAAAGTCGAGTGCCCCCTCGTAGCAGACGAGCGTCAATCCATGTGCGAGGCCGCCAATGACAGCCTGAATCGGGAACGTCAGCCAGCCGACGTCCGCGGCGCACCAGTACACGTCGTCGGGCTGCGGGCCCACCTGCCATTGAACGTTGGCCCAGGTGCCCACCAGAAAGCCGGCCACGCTGTGAACCACCCCCTTCGGCCTGCTCTCCGTGCCCGACGTGAAGATCAGAAAAGCGGGATCGTTAGCCTCCATGGGCTCACATGGACAATGCGAATCCTGTCTTTCGAGAAGCCCGTTCCACTCGATTTCGTTCTGTTCCAATGAAAGCGGATCGCCGGTCCGGTTCACGACAACCGTATGCCTTACATGGACCGATGCGGCACGACCCGCACGCATGTTCTGCAGCAAGGGCACCTTCCGGCCGCGTCTGAGCGCCGCGTCGGCGGTGACGACGACCGCCGCGCGCGATGCCTGAAGGCGCAACGAAATCGCCTCGGACGAGAAACCACTGAAAAGCACGGTATAAATCGCGCCGATGCGGTTGCATGCATGAATCGCAACGAACGCCTCCGGTACGTTGGGCAGGTGAATCGCTACCACGTCACCCCGGCGCACGCCAAGTCCACGCAACGCACTAGCGAAACGCACGACTTGGTCGCGCAGGTCGAGATAGCTGAGGCGTCTGACCGCACCGTCCTCCCCTTCCCAGATCACGGCATCCCGCGTCGAGCTGACGGGATCCTCGGCGTACCGGTCGACGCAGTTGTCCGCGACATTCAACGTACCGCCGACGTAGTAGCGCAGCGAGTCGAAGCCGCCCTTGCGGATCACATCCCACGATCTGCTCCAGCGCATCCTGTCGGCGACCCATCCCCAGTACCTGTCCGACCCTTGTGATTCGATCGCGCGCGCCTCCGTGAGCAGCCTTTGTTGGCTCTCCACTCGCCATTCCGGACGAAGATCCGTCAGGGGTGTCGAGGTGAGTTCGGCAAGAATGTCGGTCATATCGTCTCCAGAGCTTCTGTTCGGTATATGGTCAAACCCGATCCGGCGCGCTGCCCCGGATCGATCTGAATAGTGAGTTACAGGTACCTTCGCGCGGCGACGCGAGCAGATGCCGGACCCCGCTCGCGACAGGCATCAGACCGATGATCGGCTCAAGTCCGAACGTCCGGTTGCCGGCGCAGCGCCTGCATGGCTGATCGCCTCTACAAGTCTCGCTCCCTCCTCGCGGGCAGGTTGCATCGAGTGTTGACGGACATGCCCGTATCCGCGGATTCGATCAGGAAGCTCCAGCAACTTAACGCATGCATCCAGGTTGGTGTCGCCGAGCTCGGCAACGACGTGGTCGGCATACTGTTCGTACAAGTCTATCAACGCAAGCTCGTCGCGCCGCTCCGGCGTTCGCGAGAACGGGTCCAGCACCGTATTGCGCCAGCGACGCCACATGGATAGCGCCCGGAACACGTACAGCATCCCCGCACCGAACTCGCGCTTTAGACTTCGCGAAGCGGAATGTCTAAAGGCCTCATAGGGATAGGAATTGCGTTTAGACCAGACGCTTTGCGATCTCTTCCAGCATCACTTCGGTGGCGCCGCCCCCAATGGACTGCACCCGCGCGTCCCGCGTCATGCGCTCGATGGCCGTCTCCCGGATGAACCCCATCCCGCCGTGGAACTGGAGGCAGTCGTACATCACCTCGTTCACGAGCGTCCCACACAATGCCTTGATCATGGAGACCTCCTTGATCACCTCCTGCCCTTGGGAAACACGCCACGCGGTGTTGTAAAGAAACGTACGGGCAGCTTCTACCTGAGCGCTGCGCATTGCCAACCGGTGACGGATGACCTGCTTGTCCCATAGCGTTGCGCCGAATGCGCGACGCTGTGTGACCCATTCTAGTGCGAGTTCGATCGCCTTCGCGGCTTCTCCGATCGCTTGCGCGCCCAGCACGATGCGTTCGTTCTGAAGGTTTTTGACGAGCGCGTAGAACCCTTTGCTTTCCTCACCGAGCAGATTTTCCGACGGAATTCGACAGTTCTCAAATACAAGCTCCGCGGTGTCGCTCGAAAGCCAGCCGTGTTTCTTGAGCGGTCGCTCGACGCGAAACCCCGGCGCGCCCTTTTCGACGATAAACATCGAGATATCACGGTTACGCCTCGATTCACCGGTCTTGGCCGCGACAAAGAATATGTCGCCGTACACGCCGTTGGTGATGAACATCTTGGAGCCGTTGAGCACCCACTCTTCGCCATCGCGCCGGGCAGTTGTCCGCATGCTCGCCAGGTCCGATCCTGCATCCGCCTCTGTCATCGCAACCGCCGCGATGCGCCGACCGGCAATGATGTCCGGCATATACCGGTCCTGCTGCGCCGCGTTGCCCGCGTGAAAGAGGTGCGGGCTCGCCATATCTGTGTGCACCAGAACCGTAATTGCAAAGCCCCCGTAGGTGGACCGACCCAGCTCCTCTGCGAGGATAGCGGTAGCCAGCGTGTCGAACTCGTTGCCTCCGTGCTTCTCGGCATACCGCATACCCAGCAGCCCCAGCGCCCCCATCTCCCGCAGAACATCGCGAGGCACAAACCCTTGCTCCTCCCATTCGTCGGCATACGGCTTTACCCGCTGGTCGACAAACCGGCGGACGGTTTCGCGAAGCATGTTGTGTTCATCAGTGAAGTACGGCATCGATGCCGTAACGGATAGCTGGAGGGGTTCAGAAGAGTTCATGGCGATTCGCTCAATTAGAATTGTTCCGTAACAGTCGTTATGTTCATTAAAGTTCAGTGATCTCTCCGTGTCGAGGTGGGAGAAACCCCTAGAGCATCTAAATACGTCACATACATCCTTTAAAACCGCTACATGTTTGGCACCTTCGCCTGGCCCTGTGAGTTCTGGATGATCCGGCCGCGTGTCGTCCAACAACGTGCCAAATCCTCTTGCCGACCATAACCCTCGTTATGTACTATTGGCGCAATCGGATATTTAAAGAATTGCAGCATATGAACAATGCCCTTCCTCTAGACGGTGTGAGTGTCGTCGAACTGGCAGCGATCGGACCCGTCCCTTTTACCGGCCGCATGCTGCACCAACTGGGCGCTGAAGTCACGGTGGTCTGCGCCCCACGACATCGCGATCTCGGCATACCTATGTCGGACGATCCGCTGGAGAGTGGCAAACATCGGGTCGTCATTGACCTCAAGACAGCGGCTGGGCGAGACGCCTTGGGAACACTTGTTCGTGAAAGTGACGTGTTGATCGAGGGCTTCCGGCCCGGTACACTCGAAAGGCTGGAATTGGCGCCGGCCTATCTGCATTCCGTGCAGCCCGCACTGGTTATTGGACGCTGCGCCGGTTGGGCTGCCACCGGTGCGCGAGCATCTTCTGCGGGACACGACATCAACTTTCTTGCGCTTGCTGGCATTCTGGGCGCGATCGGACCGAAAGAATGCCCTTCCCCCCCAATCAATCTGCTAGGCGACTTCGGCGGCGGAGGTATGCATCTCGCGCTGGGCGTTGTTGCCGCCCTGTTGCAAGCGAAACGCGACGGCAAGGGAGCCGTCGTGCAGACGAGCATCTTCGGCGCGAGTGTCTCGCTCACCGCGCATCTTCACGGGATGTTGGATTCGGGGCTCTGGATCGATGACAGACAATCGAATCTGCTCGATGGCGGGGCCCCCTTCTATCGCTGCTACAGGACATCCGACGATCACTGGCTCGCGATCGGTGCAATTGAGCCTAAATTCTTTGCTGAGCTAGTGAGCGAGCTCGACGTCGAAGTCGACGCCGCGCGCCAGTATGACCGTTCATACTGGCCAACGTTGACACAGATACTGTCACAACGGATCGCGGCCCGCACGCGGGACGAATGGGATACGGTGTTTGCACAAGGCGATGCGTGCGCCACGCCAGTCCTGACATGGAAGGAGGCACGCTCGCATCGGGATGGCGCCGTGGCGTTTGAGCACAACGCCCCCAAGCCCGCCATAACGTTCCACAGGGAGTAGCAGAATGGCAAAAAAACAGGCTTCCCAGACCAGAACAACGGCAAGAGCATCCGTCAGCGCTGACGATATCGCACCAGCGGAAGGACGGCAGCTGATTCTGGATACTGCAGCACGACTCTTCCGGCACGAAGGGTACGCGAGCACCTCGCTACGCGACATTGCCGCGGAGTGCGGCGTAACAACCGGTAGCATTTACCATCACTTTGGATCAAAGGAAGAAATTGTCACCGAAGTGCTGCGCATTGGCGTGGTGCGTGTGGCCGAAGAAGTGCGGCGTGCTGTCATGTCACTCAATCCCGCAAGCGACGCCCGAACCATCCTGCACGCGGCCGTGTTCGCGCACCTGCACGGCATGCTCGAACTGCAGGACTACACGTCCGCCAACGTGCGCATCTTCGGACAGGTACCGCCTTCGATCCGCGAAAAACATATCGTTGTTCGGGATGCCTATGAGACGTTCTGGCACAAGTTGTTACAACGATGTGCGTCGCAGGGCACCTTTAACCCGGCTCGCGACCTCCGTCTGACGCGCCTGTTTCTCATCAACGCACTGAACGGCTCGCTCGAATGGTACAGACCTGAAATCGCTTCCATCCAAAAACTGACACACGAATTGACCGAGCTATTTCTCGATGGACTCGAGGCAAGATCCAGGCGCTGAGACTTATCGGAACATCACTCTCCCCATTGTCATCCGGACATCTAAACGCATATGAAGTCTCGCATCGATATCCATTCCGATACGTACAAGCAGAATGCAGCGGGGTACGGGAAACTGCTCGATCAGTTGCATGAGCGTCAGAGATGGGCACTCGCAGGTGGCGGCGAAAAGCTCAGTGCGCGGCACATTGAACGCGGCAAGATTCCCGTTCGCGATCGCATCGATCTCCTTCTGGACCCGGGCAGCCCCTTTCTCGAGCTTTCGGCCCTTGCCGCCTGGGGGCTGCACCACAACGACGTGCAGTCCGCCGGCATCGTCACGGGCGTCGGCTCGATCAACGGCGTGACATGCATGATAGTTGCCAATGACGCGACAGTAAAAGGCGGCAGCTTCTTCCCCGAGACCACGCGCAAACATATCCGTGCGCAGGAGATCGCCTGGGAAAACCGCCTGCCGTGCATCTACCTGGTGGATTGCGGCGGCGCGTATCTGCCCGAGCAGGATCGCGTGTTTCCGGACTACGGCCACTTCGGCACGACATTCTTCCACCAGTGCCGCATGAGCGCGGACGGTCTACCACAGCTCTCGGCGGTCTTTGGTGGCTGCACCGCTGGAGGCGCATATATTCCAGCGCTGTCGGACGAATCGGTCATGGTCGATGGAACGGGCCGGATTCATCTCGGTGGCCCCCCCATCGTCAAGGCGGCAATCGGCGAGATAGTCGACGGAGAGACCCTGGGCGGTGCCAGCATGCACGCACGGGTCTCCGGCGTGACCGACTATCTGGCGATGTCGGAGCGGGAAGCGCTCCAGCGTCTGCGAGACATCGTCTCCAATCTGAACTGGCCGGTGCGCGCACACGCGACCCGACTACCCGTCGTGCCCCCGCGCTTCGCTGCGGAGGAAATCGGCGGCATCATCGGCACGGACCTCAAACGGCCTTACGACGTTCGTGAAGTCATCATGCGCATGGTCGACGATAGCGCGCTACAGGAGTTCAAGCCCGAATACGGCGCCACCCTGGTATGTGCTACCGCACACATTCACGGGTACCCGGTCGGTGTCCTGGCCAACAACGGTGTGCTGTTTTCGGAGTCTTCCGTCAAGGGTGCGCATTTCATCGAACTCTGCAGCCAGCGACGCATTCCATTGCTCTTCCTGCAGAACATCCCGGGTTTCATGGTAGGAACCGAGGCGGAGCGCGGTGGCATTGCCAGGCACTCAGCCAAACTGGTCTACGCGATGGCGACTGCTCGCGTGCCGCGCATCACCGTACTGATCGGCGGCAGCTACGGAGCTGGCAACTATGGCATGTGCGGCCGCGGATTCGCCCCCCGGTTCCTGTTCGCCTGGCCCAACAGCCGCGTCTGCACGATGAGCCCCGAAGTGGCGACCACCGTGCTGACCGAACTTCGGCTCGCCTCGCTCAAGGGTGACGCCAGCGAGGAGGAACTCGCGGAACTCAGCGAACGGACGCGACGACAGTTCGAAATGCAGAGCGATCCGTACTACGCGACAGCACGATTGTGGGACGACGGCATCATCGAACCGTCCCAGACGCGTGACGTCCTCGGCATCTGCCTCCAGCTTGCCGACGCAAGTACGCCCCGCTTCGACGGCCCCAGTCCTGTCTACCGGATGTGATTCCATGTTCACCCGACTTTTGATCGCCAATCGTGGCGAAATTGCCTGCCGTGTCGCGCGCACCTGCAGACGCCTTGGTATCGAGGTCGTTGCGGTTTATTCCGATGCCGACGCCTGTGCCCGACATGTGCGCGAGGCGGATATCGCGGTACGGATCGGTGCGCCACCCGCGCGCGACTCGTATCTGAATGTCGAAGCAATCATGAAGGCAGCAGTCGAACACGGTGCGCAGGCCATCCACCCCGGCTACGGCTTCCTCTCGGAAAAGCTCGAACTGATCGATGCCTGTGCCCAGGCCGGGATCGTCTTCGTCGGCCCCCATCGCAATGCCATCGCGAGCATGGGCTCGAAGATCGAAAGCAAGCGCATTGCGCGCGGCGCGGGCGTATCCTGTGTGCCGGGCTACGACGGCGATGATCAGAGCGACGCGCGTCTGTTCGACGAAGGGCATCGCATCGGTTTCCCCCTGCTCATCAAGGCGAGCGCCGGCGGCGGCGGCAAGGGCATGAAGCGGGTCGACGACGCCCCGGCGCTCGCTCGCCAGATCGAGGCGGCGCGCCGCGAAGCACTCGCCGCGTTCGGCGACGACAAGGTGCTGATGGAACGGTATATTCAGCGGCCGCGCCACCTCGAGGTTCAGTTGCTTGGCGATAGGCATGGGGGACTCGTGCATCTGTTCGAGCGCGAATGCTCGATCCAGCGAAACTACCAGAAGATCATCGAGGAGGCGCCGGCCAACCACCTGCCGGACGCGGTGCGCGAAACGCTGTACGGCGCCGCCACTGCACTGGGTCGAAGCATCGGCTACGACTCCACCGGCACTGTCGAATTCGTGCTCGACGCTGACGACGAAGACCGCCCGTATTTCCTCGAGATGAACACCCGACTGCAGGTCGAGCATCCCGTCACGGAATTGACCACCGGCCTCGATCTCGTCGAACAGCAGATCCGCAGCGCGCTGGGAGAACCGCTGACTTTCCGGCAGCAGGATATCAAGCGTCATGGCTGGGCCATCGAAGCGCGAATCAATGCAGAAATTCCCGAGGAGGGATTCGCCGCTTCCTTTGGCCGCGTCCATGGCTACCATGAGCCGGTCATCGAAGGTCTGCGGATCGACAGCGGCATCGACGAACGTAGCGAAATCACGCCGCACTACGACTCGATGCTCGCGAAGGCGATCGCATTCGGCGGCACGCGCGAAGTAGCACGACGCCGCCTGCTCGAAGGCGTGCGGTCGCTGCGTATCGAAGGCGTGCACACCAGTCAGCGCATGCTCGACGAAATTCTCTTGCACCCGTCGTTCGCCGGCGTATTGACGACGCGATTCCTGCTGGACGCTTTCCCGCAAGGTTGGCAGCCGCAGCCGGACGTCCCGGAGGAACAACGAAGTGCCGCGGCCGCCTCATGGGTCGCAGGCCGGATGCAGCCCAGGTCGGACCTTCCGCTTGATCGCCTGGTGGGTTTCAGGCTTGGCAGCGATGCGAACAGTAAAAGACTTGCGCGCTATACGGTGCGAGTTGGCCCGTCCGCCAGCGAGCTGCAAACCATCGCCGTCGAATGCGTCGACGCCGCCAACCTGGCATGCCACCTCGACGGCGCGAGCCGTACATTCGTATGCTGCGCCGACGGCAGTGTCATCGCTGCTTCTGGCAGACGCTACCAGCCGAGCAGGACGGACGCGAAAGAACTCGGGCTGTGGTGCGAAGGCGGATATTCCGCCTGGACCGTCGTACCCGACGTCGCGACCCTCGCCGACGAAGGCGCCGCTTCCAACGGCGGCCGCACGGTCACTGCCGACATGCCGGGCGTGCTGTCCGAGCTTCTCGTAAAGCAGGGTGACAGGGTGGCAGCGGGCACACCCGTGGCCGTGATCGAAGCGATGAAGTTGTTCCATACGCTAGAGGCACCCAGCGAAGGTATTGTCGAAACACTGCCTCTCGCATCGGGCGCGACGGTCAACAAGGGAACGATTCTCGTCACCTTAACCCCCCTTTCAGAGTAAGGAGGCAATGATGGCTGGTCTGTACTTCGAAGAGCTAACCCAGGACAGGGAATTCGAGCACCCGTGGTCGCGCACGGTGACGGAGATGGACAACGTCCTCTTCTCCACCCTCACACTGAATGTCCAGCCGCTACATCTGGACGAGCATTTCTGCCAGAAAACCGAATGGGGACAACGAATCGTCAACAGCCTCTTCACCTTGGGTTTGATGATCGGCATGACCGTCAACGACACGACGCTCGGCACGACGATCGCCAACCTCGGCATGAGCGACGTGACCTTTCCGAAGCCCGTCTTTCACGGCGACACCATCCGGGTCCACACTCGCGTCGTCAGCCGACGCGAGAGCAAATCTCGCCCCGAGGCCGGGATTGTGGAATTTCGGCATACAGCGATCAATCAGCGCAACGAAGTGGTCGCGACATGCACGCGCCAGGCTTTCATGCGCAAACGCCCCGCGCAGGTAAGCGCATGAAACGAACCTGGCTTTTTGTGCCTGCCGACGACGAAGCGAAGGTCGCGAAGGCGCTCGCGAGCAGCGCGGATGCGGTGATCCTCGATCTGGAGGACGGTGTGGGCCGGGCGCCCGGGCGCAAAGCAGGCGCCCGCACCATTCTGACGCGTGTCCTCGAACGGAACGATATCGATCGCACGCGCTGCTACGTCCGCCTCAATGCGCTCGCATCCCACGAAATCGGGCTGGATATTCCGGTCGCCGTGGCGGGAGGAGCAACGGGCGTCGTGCTGCCGAAATGCGAAGGGCCAGCGGACGTTATGCGACTGGCGGAGTTGCTGTCGGAGGCCGAGCAACGCTGCAATCGTGGCAATCCGGCCTCGATCGTCGCCATTGCAACCGAAACCGCCAGAGGAGTCCAGCTACTGCCGACTTTTCTGCACGCACTGCCACGCCTCGAAGCGCTGATGTGGGGCGCGGAAGACCTGTGCAGCGATCTCGGAGGATTCTCGAACCGGGGGCTCGACGGCAGCTACCTGGGTCCGTATGCCACCGCCCGCGATAGCTGCCTCGTGGCGGCCCGCGCCGCCGGCGCACTGGCCATCGACGCCGTTTACACGGCCTTCCGGGACATCGACGGACTCAGACGTGAGAGCGAAATGCATCGCAGTCTTGGGTTCGATGCAAAGGCGGCGATCCACCCGGCACAACTCGACACGATCAAGCAGTCGTTTCGGCCCACGCCCGCCCAGATCGACTGGGCTCTACGACTCATGGAATTTTTCGCGGAAGGCGACGGTGCCAGGGCGCTCGATGGAGCGATGATCGACGAGCCTCACGTCAGGCTCGCGCGGAAGATTCTCGAAAGCCGCTAACAATCCTCTTTTGTCGCGACCGGCCGTGGTAGGCTTTCTCCGCCATGAAGCGGCCCTAGCGGAGCAGGAATCATCACATCCTGCTGAAAAACCGTTGAGCGAGCTCTGTAGAACGAAGAAGTAGAGATTCACAGGGAACATGTAGAGCGTCAATTAGAAAGTCCGCCCGTGTTGCCTCACGAAGGAATGTTACCAGACGGGTTGTTGTCGTTTTCGCTTGGCGGTTTCAAGAGTGCAGCGCTGCAAAAGGTATTCGGCGTTTCGAGCTTAACCTTTGATTGAACCACGCCGCTTTTTTTACTCACTGTTTAGTCATATTGGTGATGTTTGTGATGGCGCTTGCCCGGTCGGTAGCCGCGGGCATAGTCGTCCGCGTACGAGTTGGACCGCGAGATGTTGCCGCCAAGCGCTGAACCCGCGCCGCCGCCCACGGCCGCGCCGACGAGGCCTCCGGCGCGGCCGCCCATGGCATTGCCTGCCGCCGTGCCGGCGCCGCCGCCGAGCGCGCCGCCGACGATGGCGCCTGTGCGCTCCCTGCGGTTTGACGTGACTGCGCCGCCGGCACCGCCGCCGACTGCACCGCCAATGACGGCACCCGTGCTGCCGCCTACTGCGCCACCAACGGCAGCACCGGCCACGCCGCCGAGCGCGCCGCCAAGAGCGTTGTTCATATCGCCGGCCACTGCCGGCAACGACGCCGCAGCGGTGAGCGCTGCAATGGCAACAATCTGGATGATTCTCTTCGACATAAAAAGGCTTTCGTTTTTGGGACGGCGCCGAGTATAACCGGCCCTCCGAAAGGCTGTTGTAACTCGTCGGTTCCACCTCGGTAAGAGGTGTAACAAAATGATCCGGTGGGTTTTTTAGCGAGACGCTGACGGCACCGCGGTATCGGCCTCTCTGCCGGCGTCGAGCCTGGTGTGGCACTGATGGCAGAAGGCGACAGATGTCCGTGATGTCGCGACAAGCATCGATTTGGCGCATTGCGGTCGTTCGCGCCTGCGACTTTCTACGTACCGGACGCGACCAGATAGTGCGTAAGCGCCTCCCATCGCTTGAGGCTATAGTCGTGTGCCATCGCCATCGCCATCGCGACGCGCCGAACATGTTCGGCGGGGGAAAGTCCGTTTCCTGGGTGGAGCAGACGTCCAAACGTCCGTGTGAAGGCGCCGGCCAACGGCCGGAGATGGCCGAACCCGGTCTGACATAGATCGGCCGGCGTGGTCGGGTCGTTGGTCAGCTGCGTCGGTCAGCAGCCGACCCCTTGCCGTCATTCGAGTCTGCGCCACGGCAACGGCTGTTTTCGAAGTCCAGCGGCCACTCGCGGTAGAAAGATACGGTATGTCGCAGCGAACTGCGTAATCACTCTGCGAAGTCGCCTTTGAAAATGCCGGGTCATGATCGATTCCGCCTGCCTGCGCAGCGTGGGCAGGTGAATCTCAATAACGCAAGAGCGGCCATGCGTCTGAGAGCGCGGCCGACACGCCTGTTGATCCACATATAAAGGAATCCTTTATATTGAGCGGCATTTCCCTTGCGTGGGCAACACCGTGTTTCTGCAAGCGCATACATGGTCTGGCCGCTCTTCCGCAAGTCCTATACCACGTCAGTAACGGTGAGGACACCGCGTGATGAACTGGCATCCGTAATGAATTTTTCGCACAAATGCGGCTGCCGCGACCTAGTGTGTTTCTGCAGGTGTATTTCTTGGCGGGCGCCGCCAGTCGTTTTCGCACATGATCGACCGATCACGGTGCGAGAGTCATGGTGCCGGTGACGTACAGCCGGTTGTGCCAAGGCGTTTTATTCATATCGCGAGGGAACAAGAATGAAATTCACTTCCAGACGCTTATCCCGTTTTGTTTCCCAGAGTCTCGCAGGCAGCGGCGTCATCGCGCTCGCGTGCGCGATCGGCCCAGGCGCCCACGCGCAAACGCTTGGTTCGCTCGTCCAGGTGGCGGCGGGCGATCCGTTCAGCGGATGCACTGCCGACCAGGTGCACGCGCAGGAGTCAGCATTCGGGAGCATCCTTTTTCCGGCCACGTCGATCGAGCCATGGATCGCGGCCGATCCGACCACGACCAACATCAGCACGGCTCGCCTCCTCGTCGGCCACCAGCAGGACCGCTGGGACGACGGTGGCTCGCGCGGGCTCGTCGGCGTCGTCTCCACGGATGGAGGCGGCAGCTGGACCAATTCAATTCCGACCGGCGTTACCGAATGCACCGGTGGCAAATTCGGTCGCGCCTCCGATCCCTGGGTAGACTTTGCGCAAGACGGAACGGCCTTCGTCATGTCGCTGGTCCTGGACCCCATGAAGCCGACGACTGCGTTTGGCGCACGAAATAGCGGGATGCTGGTTAGCCGCTCCGTCGACCACGGCACAACGTGGCAAGCTCCGGTTACGCTGACCCGTAACACTTCGCCGCACGTGCTGAATGACAAGAACTCGCTCACCGCCGATCCGACCGCGAACGGTAACGTCTATGCGGTGTGGGATCAGCTGAGCGTTTTCCCGCCAAGCAAGGAGTCCGCTCAGTTGCTCGCGGGAAACGACGGTGTCGACATCGCGCGCAAACTGATTAATTCGACAGTGGGCGCGTCTTCGGTGTGTGCGCCGTTCAAGACGCCGCCGTGCAGGGGCGGTGCCCCGTTCTTCAAGTTCAACTTTACTGGCCCGAGCTTCCTCTCGCGATCCACGGACAATGGCGTGACCTGGAACACGGCCGCCCCGATCTACCAGCCTGGCACGAACAAACAGACGATCGACAACATCGTGCGGGTGTTGCCTGATGGGACCCTGCTCGATTTCTTTACCGCGATCAATGTCACGCCGTCGGGTCTCAGCATCGGCTACATCAAGTCCACGGATAAGGGCGGGAGCTGGAGCGGGCCGGCGTTCGCCAGCGATATTAGCGTGGTCGGAGTGGTCAGTCCCGACAGCGGCCAGCCGTTACGCGACGCCGCCATTCTCTACAGTATCGCTGTGAACCCGGTCACGGGAGCAATCTATCTCGCCTGGCAGGACGATCGCTTTGTGACAGGCACCTGCACTACGCCCACTGGAACAATCCCGATCGACGGGATCGCTTTCAGCGAGTCGGATGACTTCGGGAAAACCTGGTCAAAGCCGGTGATGATCAACAAGACCCCGACCAATGCCACGAATGCGTGCCGACAACAGGCTTTCATCCCGGCGGTGGTCGCGTCGGGGGACGGCAAGACCGTCGTGGTGACCTACTACGACTTTCGTAACGACACGAACACACCCGCCGGCGTCGAGGGCACCGACTATTTCGCGGTCTTCTGCACTACCGGGTGCACGAGCCCTGGCAACTGGGGCAATGAGCAGCGACTGACCACAGCCTCGTTCAACATACTGAACGCTCCGGTGGCACGTGGCCATTTCCTCGGCGATTACATGGGCCTGGCTGCTAGCGGACTCAAGACCGTGTACCCGCTATTCGGCATCGCCACGGCTCCCAACGTGACGGCCGAATATACCCGCCAGATCTCATTGCCGTAAGCACAACGGGCGGCGACTGAATGTCGCCGCCCGGTCCTCCGGGACGCGCCTTTCCTTTATTACACAAGGTCCGACCGCATTTGAATGCCAATCAGCCGTTTCGATGACCGCGCGAGCGGTTTCGTTCTCCGACCCTCTATAGATAGTCCGTCCCGCTTTCATCGATACTGGTGGGGGACTGGCAGCTCGCTGCCAGTCGAGGCGGGACATGCACCCGTGGACTACGAATAACTCGACCCAAACGCCTGGACGATTACCGTTTTAGCTTCGAGTCTACGGGTGCGCCTGCGTCCGATAACGAATACTCAGGGTTCGCCGTCGCACCGGCTCACTATATTGCCTTCGCTGGACGCAAGCATGCATGTCCCTACCGGGTAATCTATCACTTGCGGAGGTTCACATGGCACCGCTATCGAACCAGCAATTCAAGGCTTTCGTCGGCCTCGACTGGGCCGATACCAAACATGACATCTGCCTGCAGCAGGCTGGCGGCGACAGGCGCGAGTTCGACTGCATCCCTCACCAGGTGACACGCATCGATGAATGGGCAAAGGCGTTACATCAGCGCTTTGGTGGTCCGATCGCGGTCGCGCTCGAGCTGGCCACAGGGCCGATCGTCTCTGTGTTGCAGAAACATGCGTTCGTCACTCTATTCCCGATCAACCCTGCAATGCTCGCGAAGTACCGTGAGGCATTCAAGCCGAGCCGGGCCAAGGACGATCCCACCGATGCCGAACTGGCACTCGACCTGCTGCTGCGCCATCCTGAGCGCTTCAGCCCGCTCAGGCCGCAGAGCGCCGGCATGCGCTCCTTGCTGAGCCTGATCGAACAGCGTCGTGAACTGGTCGGCGACAAGACCCGGTTCACCAACCGGCTAACCAACGCACTCAAGCAGTATTATCCTCAAACCCTGGAATGGTTCGACGACATCGACACGGTACTGTTCTGTGATTTCCTGACCCGCTGGCCTACTCTGCCGGCAGCCAGGCGCGCGAACAGAAAGACCCTTGAAACGTTCTTCCATGCGCACAATTGTCGCCGGGCCCAACTGATTGAGGGACGTCTGGAGTCAATCCGCTGCGCTGCATCGCTCACTGATGATCCCGGTATCGTTGCACCTCACCGGTTGCTCGCGCTGATGCTGGTGACGCAACTGCGCACAGCGCTCGCTGCGATTGACGTGTTCGACAGGGAAATCGCGGCAGTCGCACGGGCGCTGCCCGACTTCGACCTGTTTGACAGCTTGCCCGGCGCAGGTCCGCATCTGACACCGCGCCTGCTGGCTGCGTTTGGCGAGCAACGTGAGCGCTTCAAGGGCGCGGATGAACTGCAGAAGTACTCCGGCATCGCGCCGGTCACCGAGCGCAGCGGCAAGAAGTGCTGGGTGCACTGGCGCTGGCAATGCCCGACCTTCCTGCGCCAGACCTTCGTCGAATGGGCGGGCCAGACCATCAACAAATCGTTCTGGGCGGGCGCCTACTACCGGCAACAGCGGGCGAAGGGCAGCTCGTATCAGGCCGCCGTGCGGGCATTGGCGTTCAAGTGGATACGGATCCTCTACCGCTGCTGGCAGACCGGAACGCGGTACGACGAGAGCATCTACCTCAACGCCCTGAGGAAGCGCGGTTCGCCACTCCTCAGGAACCTCGGGCTTCCAGGGTAACCCGTTCCAATCGGCGCGGTTACGCAGTTGGATTCCTGGTCTGTGGCTTTCCTCCGTTTGACGCTCGCGAGTTGTCCACCGCTGGCCGGCGGGTCTCCTGTTATGACCATGACGCTGGCCAGCGGTGGGCAACTCGCCAGGCGGGGCGCATGGGCGCCTGCCCGATCCTTACGAACCGGAGTCTTGGAAACCAACTCTTCCCACTGAAAAACCTTGACTGACGACCTCAGGGCATGAAACGGCCGCTCGCGCTGGTGTGACACCAACGGCTGCTTATGGGGTTCTTCGGACGTCGAATCCTAACCTAACCGAGCCAAATCACCATTTTTGAGTGACCGTGCACGTGAATCACACGACCAGGCGCCTGGCGCACGCTAGTGGTCTGCGTCAAACGGATTGCATCTTATTCAGCTTGGCGCGGGCGCGCGTGACTTTCGCCAGGATGTCGGAAGCTTTAGCGGTCCAGATGAACGGTTTCGGATGACGATTGTGCTTTTCGATGTACTGCTCGATCGTGCTGACCAAATCGGGTACCGAGCGCAAGGCCGCGCGTCGCAACTGGTTCTCTGACAGGTCACGGAAGAAGCGTTCGACCATGTTTAGCCATGAGGCGCTGGTGGGCGTGAAATGCATGTGGAATCGCGGGTGCTTGGCCAGCCACGCCTTCACCTCGGGGTGCTTGTGGGTGGCATAGTTATCAGCGATCAAATGAAGCTCCTTGTCCTTAGGCGTGCTTCGATCGATCCTGCGCAAGAAACTCAGCCACTCCTGATGACGATGTTGTGTCTGGCACTGGCCAATGACACTGCCATCGAGCGTGTTCAGCGCTGCAAACAATGTCGTCACACCATGGCGCTTGTAGTCGTGGGTCATCGTCTGACAGCGACCTCGCTTCAGCGGCAGTCCCGGCTGGGTCCGGTCAAGCGCCTGGATCTGGGACTTCTCATCGCAGCACAAGACCAATGCGTGTTCCGGCGGATCGAGATACAGCCCGACGATGTCTTCCAACTTCTGCGTGAAGTGTTTGTCGTTCGACACCTTGAAGCTCACCACCCGATGCGGCTTGAGCCCGTGCGCCTGCCAGATCCGCCGCACGCTCGCCGCACTTACGCCGGCCGCCGCCGCCATGCTGCGCGTGCTCCAATGCGTCGCGTTGTCCGGACGCTGCTGCGTCGTCAGCGCCACGATGGCCTTGACCTTGCGAGCGGAGATCTTCGGCGTGCGCCCGGGACGCGTCTCATCCCGCTCGATCCCCGTCACACCGTCCGCAATAAAGCGAGCTCGCCAGCGCGCCACTGTGCCGCGCCAGATACCCAGGTCCGCACCGATCTCTTTGTCCGTCTTGCCCTGCGCGGCAAGCAAAATCATCTTCGCACGCTCGGCCAGTCGAACCGCAGTCGTGCGGCCAGCAGCCCACGTCTCTAACTGTTTGCGCTGGGTTTCGCTTAACTCAACTTTCGCCGCGATTCTCATGGATTCTCCCTCCCTGCAAAGGAGACTCGCGAATCGCAATTAAGTTCCATTATTTGTGACGCACTACACTAGCTGCCGATGCCGGCCACTCGCAACTTGCGCAGCCGGGCGGTTTTCTTGTGCTGGTGCTCCTCGATCCGCACCAGCACATTCATAAGGATAGCTAACGTTTCAGGAATGTATGGTCCCTTGTTGAGCATCACGCACTCGGCACGGCTGCCGATCGCCGCGTCGCTGACCTCCGCGCGTGAAGGCATCCCTCCTTTGGCCAGCGAGGTTGTCGCACGCTGGCTGCTCACGGACATCTGTCGGACGCTTGATGCCACAAAGGGCAAGAAGTCGCTCAGGTAGGCATCGACAATCACCCTTCGAGCGCCTGCCTTATCCGTTGCGTAACAATGTTGCTGCGGCGCGCATGCGACGCTTTCGCTCCTTGCGAAACCACGCCAGTGTCTGTTCGGGATCACCCACGGCGTTGAGCAAGTCGACGTTCTCACGCAGCAGCGCCTCGCTTGCGACCACGTCGTTCAACTCGCCCAGGAGCGTCTGGATTCTTTTCAGACGCTTGAGCGTCTTCTGATGCTGCCCACTCAGCACCGGGCCGAATAGCTCAAGGAGATACCGTACTCTCTTGCCCGCTTTTCGGACGTCGTGAATTGCTGTGTAGTCTGACCGTCTGGCCTTGGCCGCCCGGCGGATTCGCCTGGTCAGATCCTTCTCGGACACTGCCACCCGACCGTCACTGAACGCGTGTAACGGCCGGCGCCTTTCCGTTGCCTTCAGTGCTCGCGACGTCTCTGCGAGCACATTGTGAAGCAGCGTCTTCATATCTGCGTTGGAGAGTGTTTCCCTGCTCACTTCAAGCGCACGCTGGCGGGCCTTGGCAAAGTCCGCAGGCACGTCGGCCTTGGACCGCGTCGCCAGCAGTTCGATGAGGATGTCGTAGTCGCGCGTCTTGCCTGCCGCATCGGCCAGGAACTTGAAGAGCGCACGCTGCCGCGTATTTTCTCCCCTATCGAGCAGGGGGCGATACGCCCACCACAGCGAACGCATCCGGCGAAGTGCCACGCGCAACTGATGGAGACCTTCCGCGGAAGGTTCATTGACAATCCCTTCGGCCTGCTTCAGGGCCTCCTGGACCAGCGGCACCGCCAGCCCGGCAAACGCCGTTTCGGCAGTTTCGTCACGAGTTTCGCTTTCGGGCATTTCCCCAGGGTTCATCTGGCCTCCTGGCAGCCAATCTGGCATGCAGGCAGAACGATCTTGAAATCACATTGCAGGCATAGTCAGGATGACGCAACCAGAGTAGTGATCGCGTCGAGGCAGGTCCGATCGGCCGTGCCAGCGGGATAGATGAACTGTAACCGATCCCGAAGCGGTCACGCCAGCGACGAACAGGGGGTAGGCCGATCGCAAACGAGGATCATTGAACAGCGGAGGCTTTGCGCGCCAGTGACCGTTTCCCGTGCGGAACCGACGGCTAATCAGCCGCTCGATCGAACACGCGAATGACACCACGTGGCCGTCCGCCGCCGCATGCAACCGGTGTGACGAGCGTCAACCGATTCCGTGGACTTTTGTAAGGTCCCCGTGCAAGAATCCGGGAACAGTGCCATCGGACAGGAGCGCGAGGAGCAATGGACCAACCCGGCACGAATTTGACTGCGCCCATCCTCTGCGGCGACTCTACAGTCTTGTTTTCGGTCTACGGCTTCGGTTGGGGGTACTGCGCCTTTGCGCTACCTTGTGAAGTCGTTTGCGAAAAACTCGGCGCTGCGAACCGTACCCCAAGGCAATTGATGCTGGCCTTCGAGCTTGGCAAGCGCCGACTGTTGGAGGCTGCGGAGGCGAAAGCAGTCCACGGCATGGGTGCACGTATACCGCTGTCTGCCACTGACCTGTAGCGCACCACTGCGATTCCGCGGTCGCTCCCGGAAGCACGTCGCGGGCGCTGTGCTGTACCTCGCTATCTGTTGAGTGGTGCCAGGAGTCAGTCGCACTCTAAGGTGTCTATCACCACCGTCAGTACCCGACGCGAAGCGGTCTTCCCTGCTTACGTCGGCTTGGCGGCCGTTTCCCGCGTGAGGCCGTCATTCGCCCCCTCGCTTCAGCTGGCAAGTCCTCCCGCGCGATCAGTCGAGCACGGCCGCCGGCATACTCCAATAGTCGATAAGGCTCACGACGCCCGCACCTCACGGACCCCCTTACCTATCCGCCGCCGCAGCAGCGTGCGCAGCGTCACGCCGTCCGCGTAACCGACCTGCTCGGCGATGCGATCCACGCTAAGCTTGCTCGTTTTCAGCAGATGAACGGCGCGCTCGACCCGCAGATCCTGAATGTACTCGACGGGCGTTTTACCGAGCACCTCGTTTAGACGTCGCGTCAACGTTCGCTTGCTGGTCGCCAATTCTTCGGCGGCGTCGTCGAGCGCGATGGCCGTGTCGAGGTGTTCGCGCACCCAGCGGTCGAAACGCTCGACGAGCGGGTCCGAATGGGCCAGGTGATCGGAGATCGCAAAGGCAGACTGCGACGGCCGCGAATCGAATACGAGGTACTTGCCCACGAGCGCCGCAAGCTCCGGGCTGTTGTTGCGGATCAACCAGAGCGCAAGGTCGAGATGGCTCAGGGCCGCTCCTGCAGTTACCGTGCTGCCGCTGGGCACGACAATGCGATGGGCGTCCAGGTGCACTCGAGGGTAACGCTGCCGGAACATCGGGGAAAGCCACCAGGTGGTCGTGGCTTCGCGCCCATCGAGCAAGCCGCTTTCGGCCAGCACAAAGGTGCCCGTACAAGCGGCTCCGATACGGGCGCCGGCACTGTGCCACGAGCGCAATGCACCGAGCGCATCGACCACGTCCGCCCGGCCGAGCGAAGGCACGAGCAGCTCCGTCGTCGTCCTGTTGAGCGCCGGTACGACGACCCAGTCCGGGACCAGGGCGTCTGATGTGTCGCGGACGGGAACCTGCAACCCAAGCGCGGTGCGCACCTCTGGCCGCATCCCCACAACGGTGATTTCGAAGCCCGGTGTGGCCATCCCCGTCGCGCGCGCAAGTTCGTTGGCCGTCGTCAACGCATCGAGCACGGTGGTGAGGCCGGTGTCGAACACCCCCTCGAGCGCCAGGACAAAAATCCGCATGGCAGGATCGATACCAAAATTGTCGATTGCGACAGTATCTCCAAGGGCACTCTGTTTGTAAAGTCTGGACCAACGCGTGAACCCGTCGCGCGCAAACTGGAGAGCAAAGATGATCAAGAAAGCACTATTCGTCCGACTTGAAGCCAAGCCGGGAAAGGAGCAGGCGGTAGCAGACTTCCTCGACGCCGGCCTGGAAATGACGAATCGCGAGACGACCACACCGATCTGGTTCGCCCTCAGGCTGTCGCCGACGACGTTCGGCGTCTTCGACGCCTTTGCGCGTGAAGAGGACCGCCAGGCACACCTGCACGGAAGTATGGCTGGTGCCCTGATGGCGCGGGTCGACGAGATGCTTGCCAGCCCGCCGTCGGTCGAGCCGATCGACGTCCTGGCCATGAAGAACAGGCTGGGCTGATTCCCAGTTATCTATCACCGATCAATCCTCGCCCGTCAAGCGTGCTTGCGCGAAACGACGGGCAACTACAGTCGATTCTGGAGAGTAAAATGTTTGCACTGCGAAATAAACTGGCCATTGCCGCCCTGATTGCCCTGGGCGCCACGATGGCTCACGCCGAGGCAAAGGCGGCTGCGAAAGATGTGGTCATTGTCCACGGCGCACTGGTGGATGGCTCCGGCTGGCGGGCCGTCCACGACATCCTGGTCAAGGATGGCTATCATGTGACGATCGTGCAAGAGCCGCTCACGGGCCTTGCCGAGGACGTCGATGCCGCCAGGCGCGTCATTGATCAGCAACAGGGCCCGGTGGTGCTGGTCGGTCACAGCTACGGCGGCTCCGTGATCACGGAGGCAGGTGCGGACCCGAAGGTCGGCTCGCTCGTCTATGTGGCCGCACTGCAACCCGACGCTGGCGAAGCCAGCGGTCAGCTGTTGCAGAAATTCGCCGCGCCCAACGATGCGATGCGAGCGACGCCGGACAAGTATTTCTTCCTCCCGCCGGCGAAATTCCGTGAGAACTTTGCAGCGGACGTCTCGCCCCCGGAGGCGCAATTCCTGGCGGATTCGCAGGATCAACTCGCTGAGAAAGCGTTGGGCGCACCCGTCTCTGTGGCGGCATGGCGAACCAAGCCCAGCTACGCCATCCTGACCACCCAGGATCATATGGTGAGCCCGCAGCTTCAGCGCTGGATGTATCAACGCTCGGGTGCCAAGGTGACAGAGGTGAGCGCAAGCCACGCTGTCTTTATCTCTCAGCCGGCCGCGGTCGCGCGAGTGATCGAGGTTGCCGCGAAGTCGACGAACTGACCGGTAATCGTCTCGATGGGTCACCTGTCGGCTTGGCGCCGACGGGCGACACCGTCGCCAGTCGGGCCGCCCCCATCGCAGATATCCACGTTGGTTGTCAAATCACGGCAATCGCGGGTGTATGCCACTCAGTTCGGGACATAACCATAACCTTCACGGATGTTGCCACCATGCTACTACTGATCCTTGCCTACCTCGGCGGTGCACTGACCATCCTCAGTCCGTGCATCCTGCCGGTGCTGCCGTTCGTATTTTCGCGAGCCGACCGCCCGTTCGCACGCAATGGACTGCCGATGCTGGCGGGCATGGCGCTGACCTTCGCCGTGGTCGCCACGCTGGCCGCCGTCGGCGGCGGCTGGGCCGTGCGCGCAAACCAGTACGGCCGCTTCGTCGCCTTGGCCGTGCTCGCCGTGCTTGGCCTGACCTTGCTCTCGGAGCGCGTCGCCGAATGGATCACCCGTCCGTTCGTCGCGCTTGGCAACAAGCTCACCGAGCACACCGGGAGCCAGGATGATTCGGTGCTCTCGGCGGCTGGGCTGGGCGTGGCCACGGGGCTGCTGTGGGCGCCCTGCGCAGGCCCGATCCTGGGCCTGCTGCTCACGGGTGCGGCCCTAAACGGCGCCAGCGTACAGACAACGTTGTTGCTGCTCACCTACGCGGCGGGCGCGGCGACATCGCTCGCGCTGGCGCTGCTGATTGGCGGACGCGTCTTCGCCTTGATGAAACGCTCGCTGGGCGCGGGCGAATGGGTGCGCCGCGCCCTGGGCGTGCTGGTGCTGGCAGGTGTGGCCGCCATCGCGCAGGGCCTGGATACCGGACTGCTGACACGTGTGTCGCTGGCCAGCACGGGCGGCATCGAACAGAAGCTGATCGACGCGGTGCGTCCTTCGCCTCTCGTGCGGCTCGCTGTGAAGGCCGGCGACACGCTGCCGGTGGAAGGCGATCTGCCCGCGCTCGATGGCGCCACCCAGTGGCTCAACAGCCCGCCGCTCACGGCGCAGTCGCTGCGCGGCAAGGTGGTGCTGGTCGATTTCTGGACCTACTCCTGCATCAACTGCATCCGCTCGCTGCCCTACGTGCGGGGCTGGGCTGACAAGTACAAGGATTACGGACTGGTGGTGATCGGCGTGCACGCGCCCGAGTTCGCGTTCGAGAAGGATCCGGGCAACGTCGCCCACGCCGTGAAGGACCTGGGCCTAGACTACCCGGTCGCACTCGACAACGGTTACACCATCTGGAAGGCCTTCAGCAACGAGTACTGGCCTGCGCATTACTTCATTGATCCGCAGGGGCATATTCGTCACCACCACTTTGGCGAAGGCGACTACAAGCAAAACGAGGACGTGATCCGCCGACTGCTCGCCGAGGCCGGCCGGAAGGACCTGCCTGGCGGCTACGTGCAACCGAACGTACAGGGCGCGCAGGCCGCCGCCGGCTCAGGCGATTCCAATCGTTCGCCGGAAACCTACGTCGGCTACGCACACGCGCAGAACTTCGCCGGCGGCCAGATGGCGCAGGACGCGACCTCGACGTATCATGCGCCCCCGACACTGATCGCCAACCAGTGGGCGCTCGACGGGCGCTGGTCGGTGGGCGACGAAAATGCGCGGCTCGACAGCCCCAACGGACGTATCGTCTATCGCTTCCGTGGCCGCGACCTGCACCTGGTGCTGGGGCCCGGTCGCGACGGCAAGCCCGTGCGCTTTCGCGTGCTGATCGACGGCAAGGCGCCGGGCGCCGACCGCGGCACGGACATTGATGCGGATGGCAACGGCACGGTCACCGGGCAGCGCCTCTATCAGCTCGTGCGGCAGGCCAATGGTAGCGGCGAACGCACCTTCGAAATCACGTTTCTCGACCCTGGCGTGCTGGCTTACGCGTTTACGTTCGGCTGAGTCCCACCTTTGGCGCGAGAAGAGCCTCATGTCCCACCTTCACACTATAACTGCCTCCCCAAAGGCGGACACATCGCCGCCTAGGAGCAGCCACAAGCGTTCTTGAACGAGGTTCGCGCGAGCTTCCGGTCGCTGCGCTGATATCAAACGTGCGGACGACGCCGTGCGACCGGCGTTCAGTGCGCGTATCGTGCGGTGTCGGTTTTGAGATATATTTTCGGGTGCCGCCATCCTCCCCAAGAGCACCAAGAGCAAGGAAGAGTGTCCGCACTGTCACTCACCATCGCCCGCAAGGCGTCCCCGAATCACTGATTTCGACTGTCAAGCAAGGGGTATGGAATGAACAGCATCGCACTGGCCTGCACCGGTGTCCTCGGTTTGCTTCTGTTCGTACTTGGACTCACCATCACGGTCGTGCGCACTCGCGTCGGGCTGCTGAGCGGCTACGCGCCTGAACCTGACCAGCTGCTAACCAAACTGGTTCGCGCTCACGGCAATACCGCCGAGTACGCGCCGTTCTTTGCGGTGCTATTTCTGTATCTCGGCTCTCAGAATCCGCCTCACTGGCAGCTCTGGTGCATGGCAGGTGCAACGGCCTGCCGCTTGCTCCTGGTGGTTTCGCTACTTGCCTGGCCCACCATGTCGAAGCCCAATCCGGCCCGTGCTATCGGGGCGTTGGGAACCTACGCGTTCGGGGTGGCCCTCTGTATCGCATTGCTCGTTGGCCGTTAGCCCTCCGGCCGTGCCGTGTCGTTTGTTCGAAGAGAAGAGGACATCATGAAACTGGAGCGGCGCCCCCCGCCGACACGTGAGCGTCGGCACAGGCAGATGACTGGCCTGGTGCCATCCGACGGTGAAGGTCCGCTGTTTGAGCGTAGCCGCCGCTCGAATGACCGCGTGACGGAGATAGCGAACGGCAGATCATGGCCGGTCACTGCCTCATGCGATTCACATACTCGGCGTGATCCTCGGATGCTCCGCGGACGGCAGCACGCGACCCGCTCCGGCCGTCGGCGTCGCCCCAGCCTACTGGCGGCTTTGAGGGGCGAACGGTCGTCCGCGCCGCGGGTCCGCTGACCGGTGCTTGCGTCACATGTTGATAAGTCTCACTCTTCCCGTGCGTTGACGTTCGTCGCCTTGTTAAGTAACTTGTTCCATTTGCGGTAAAAGTGGCAGTATTGATCGGTCGTTGTCCATTTCGAAAACGAAGTCAAGTTTGCCGAGTACGGCAAGAATACGAAGTCGTCGCAAAGTGGGTGTTGGCAGAAGTTCTCCACCTGGCACAGCCGACCGCCACACAGGAGCCGGTCTTGGATCAACTCGGTCATTTGCTCGTCGTAGGTTTACTTCGCGCGCTCTCAATACTGCCGTACCCATTGGTTGCGAGGCTTGGCAGCGCGCTCGGCGCGGCCCTGTATACGCTTCCTAGCCGCCGCAAACATATAGTCCTTGTCAACCTGCGCCTCTGCTTTCCGGAAAAGTCGGTACGTGAGTACGATGAGCTTGCGAGGGAACACTTCCGGCATGTCATCCGCAGCTATCTCGAACGAGGCGTTCAATGGTTCGGTAGCGCGCAAAGGATAAGAAATCTCGTCCAGATCGAAAGCGCCATTGATCTCGAAGACAGGAATGCTCCGCCTACCATTTTTATGGGGTTTCATTTCGTAGGAGTCGAGATCGGGTGCATACTCTACTCGCTAAAAATGCCGGCCGCTTCCTTGTACACGCACATGTCGAACACGCGTCTTTGCGACCTCGCCAAACGGCAGCGCGGCCGATTCGGCGCTGAGATGATCGAACGTTCGACAAGCGCCAGAAAGATCGTGAGAGTCCTTCACGAGGGCAAACCGGTCATGCTTGCTGCGGACATGGACCATGGCATCGAAAACTCTGTTTTTGTGCCTTTTTTCGGCGTCCCTGCGTGCACTCTGACTTCTGTTTCGCGACTTGCGAGAATGGGGCGCGCGCGCGTTGTACCGTTCGTCACGGAAGTACTGCCGGATTTCAAAGGGTATCGGTTGACCGTCTTTGCGCCGCTCAGCGATTTCCCATCGGGAAGCGACACGAATGATGCGTGTCGCATGAATGCGTTTCTCGAGACCCAGATACTGAAATTCCCAGCCCAGTATTACTGGGTGCATCGACGCTTCAAGCATCGTCCACCGGGCATGCCTGCGGTATATTGATCGTGCGATGGGCCCAGCTCGCTTTTACGTTGCCGGCAAGCTACCGAAACCCGCAAACGAAACCAACGCGAACGGCCGTGCCGGCCGACGACGCGACCGACATGGTCCGCGCACGAAGGTCCGTACAGGGGCGGAGCGGCCGCTTGAATGGCCGCCTGAGTGCTACACCGAACGTCAGCAGCTTTGGCCGACTACTGCCCGATGCGGTTGGCCGAAGCCGATCCGAAGCAGTCCTTTAACCTGAAGCGCAACCGGTGACAGGAACCATCGGGAATCGGCCATTCATCTTAGCGGATCGTTTGTCCCTGCTGTATTCGCAGCCTATTGTTCGTTTTCGTCGAAATCGTCGTCGTGCCCGTTGTTGCGGTCGTGCTCTTCCCCCGACACGAACTTGGAGTTTCCTTTATCGTCGACGCAGGTTTTCTTGTCCGACTTCCTGATCCGGTTCTTGTTTTTGTCCTTAACTTCCTTCACAACGTCCACCACATCACAGTTCGCAGTGCTGAATCCCAAAGAGCTCCCGGTGTTGGACCCTCCAGAGCTCCCCATACTGGATCCTCCAGAGCTTGCTGCACCCGATTCCACGGTATAGGTTTCCTCGACAGTGCCAACCATCGTCTGTTCGCTCGAGTTTGAGTACTCTATGCCTTCGCCAAGCACACCGGAACTCCCCACCGGTGCAGAGATTGGAATGGGATCGATTTGAGTGATGACATCGACCGACCCGTCATCATTGATCTGACCGACTTCAGCAGACGTCTCGGGATTGGTGAAGATCTCTTTTGTCTCTGTAACCGTAATGGGCGTACCGTTTTCCAGCACGATGTCGGTGATGGTTTCCTTGGTTTCAAGGACAGCAGCATCATTAAACGTAGCCACAACAGGTGCGGAGTCCGTCAGCGTCCCCGATCCGGTGACAGGAACGCTGTCTATCGTGCCAGAGACGGAGAAGCTCGCGGTGTCGCCGTTATCGACCTGATTGGCAAAAGCGGCCTGCAACGGCACCGAAACCGGTTGTGCGGATGTTGTAGTTGCATTGTTATTACCGCCGCCACAGCCGCCGAGCAGCATCGCGGAAGCCACGGCCACCAGGGCGCGTCGCGTGGGCAACGCCCGCCGCGTAACCTCGCCCCGATGCTCAGCTGATACCGCCCACACGGGATAGCGGTGCCGCGTTGCAAGGGAAACGGCCCGTGCAGTTAAGAGAGGATGACGTTTCATTACGAACTCCCCGGTGGCCATTCGGGACTTATTTCGATTGAAGCACGGCGCCACTTCTAAATTAGCGCGCTGGACGTGTTCGTTCTATCGGACCAAGGTCCGATACGTCTGCAAAGGATAGGCGGTTCGGCGGGGCAAGCGTATGCTGCGACACAACCTGCTCAAAAAATCCCCCGACTTTGACGGCTTTAGCCTGTGAACGAGCGTTCGCCCTTTACGGCATGGAACCGACGCTTGAACGTCCGACCGACGACGCATGTGAACGGCGGTTTGTGGCCGACTGCTGTCGGTCGTGAGCAACATGACGGCACTATGACGGGCGGAATACGCGGCAAGGGGTATTTAGAGGCGACGCATGCAAACAGAATGACCGCCGGTTTCCCTGCCGATGTAAGCGTTCGTCCCGATCTGCTCCCTGTGTCGACTTGCGTTGCAGTGCACACGCCCAATTGCATCCGTATGCCGCCATCGAGCGTATAAATTGAAGCAGGTGGACGAGCCACCGTCAGGAGACACAGCCATGAAATTCATGATGACCTTCCACTGGGCGCCGGATACCCAACAGCGTGCCGAAGCCATCGCGCGCTTTCAGCGAACCGGCGGGCTCCCGCCTGACGGCGTCCGGTTGGTGGGCCGGTGGACGCGAGCCGATCTGGGCGCAGGGTTCGATCTGCTCGAAACAGATGATATGAAGAAACTCACCGAGTTCGCCTATCAGTGGAGCGATCTGATGGAGCTGGACATCGTCCCAGTGCTTGACGACGCCGAGCTGAGCGAGGTGCTGGCGCGCGTAGTGAAATAGAGGGTTCAACGCACGTTCGATATCGACGCTATTCGACATGAACACAACCGGGCGCGCCCGCAGCCACGGCCTGCGGCACCGCGTGATCCTTGCAGCCGGACCAGGACGCTGGCGACGGACGATCCTGGCCCTGCTTGTCGTGCTGATCGGCTATGCCGCCGCCGATCTCTTCTGGCCGTTGCACCGTGACCTGAGCCGCTTCGATCCCATCGCGACGGGGACACTCGAAACGAAAATATGGCGCTCCTACTATGACCGCCAGCACGTGGCGCTCTTTCTTGAACTGGCGCAAACCCTGCGCACGCAATACCACTTTCCGTGGCTAAGATCGTACGTCGGCGCTTACTACGGCGCATCAGCCGCATTCACCTTCAAGGAGGGCAAGGAACGCCGCGATTACGAAAAAGCGTTGCCGGCGCTGCAAACCTATTTCAGCCTGATCCGCAACACGGGGAACCGCGACTTCGATGTCTCGCGCACCACCTCGCTCGAACTGGAATGGTGGATCGTGCACCGGCAGCGTGAACGTTATCCGCCCGGCGCGTTGGGCAGCGCGTGTGCTGAAGCTGCCGCATCGCTGTATAGGGTGCCCGCGGTCTCGACACTCGAACACGGCCAGTTGCGCGCGCAAGCGATGCTGCTTCGCGACGCCCGTGAAGAAGCGGGCAGCGTCACCGACGCCGATTGGGCAACCATCGAATCGCTACTGCACCGGAGCTACCTGTCGCTTGGCCATGCCGTTTCATCGACAAACGCCGTCGCCGGCGCGCGATGAGCGACGCGCCAGCCCGCTCGAGAGGCCACATTGATGCGCCGCTTCATGTGGCGGTCGCGACGAAACGATTTGCATCGCTTTAGAGGAGCAATGCGCTTGTGCACCCTTAGGCGCCAAACCTTTAGGCGCCAAGTTATAAGGGCGGGTCATGACCTCAGGCAAACGACCATCGGGATCGTCGAAATACACTCTCCGGCCATCGTTGTGCAGATAGGTTCGCCGGCACGTTGTTTGCCGGGATCGGCCCAGTACATAAGCCATCGGTCACGAATACGAGAGAAGACCTGGTCGAATTCGTCTTCACTAGTCAGAAACGCGTAATGCCGCATAGAAATCGCACTGTCGTTGAATAGCCGCTTGCGACCCCGAAGAGACATTCAGCCTTCTCCTAAGCGGTCATTCAGCGCGTACAAGCGATGCGGTTACACGCGCACAACCCGCTTTATCCGAAGAAGCAAAAAGGGCGATGACGCTCGATTTGAGCATGGCACCGGAACGGCCCCCAGCCAGCCCGCCCCGGATGGCTTTAACCCTTCGGGATGTCGAACCGCACCCAGTCAGCAACTACCCAGAAAATGCGGCTCGAATGAATGCACATTGCTTCTGGACAAAGAGCCCAGGAGCGTCGTCGCTCTCATCAAAGCGGAACCGTTGATGATGCAAGTTCCGCCTTGCGATGCCCACCGAATGTCCACGCAATGGCGGTCCCGATTGCGAGAGCTAACAGGCATGCAGTCGGAACAAGCATTGGTGCGACGTGGCTATTACTAACTTTGCCGACGTACGGCATCAGGTTTTGTGCGAAGAACCCTCCGAGATTGCCGATGCAGTTGATGGCGGCGACACTTGCCGCGGCTCGAGCGCCGGAAAAAAAGCGCGGGGGAAGCGACCAGAAGCAAGGGTACAGCAGAGGAATACAGGCGCCACCCACGCACAGGGCAATGAAGCGCAACGAGACAGTCGGCAATACCAGGCTGGACGCAAAGCACACCACACCGATGCCTGCGACCACGACCATTGCTTTCAACACCACCTGTTCGCGTTTGAGCTTGCCTGGTAGCCACAGTAGGAGCACTGTCGCGAGCGCCCACGGAACCATGTTAAGCAAGCCGTTGGTGCTCGACGAAACGCCCCAGCTTTTAACCAGCGTCGGCATCCAGTACGTAACACCGTAGAGCGACGTCGACATCAGCATGTAGGTTGCAGCAAACATCAGGACCTTCGGGTCAAGCAATGCACCCCACGGCCGGGATTCTTTCGCTTCAGGGGAAGCTTCGCGCTCGAGCGCTGCGACCACAATGTACTTTTCCTCGTTCGAGAGAAAGTTCGCTTCCTTGACCGAGCTTGGCAAGAATTTAAGCGCTACGAACGCAATCAGTATTGCCGGAATGCCGGTGGCGAGGAAGACCCATTGCCAACCCGCCAGCCCCAACGTCCCACCTAATGAAAGCAGCAGGCCTCCAACCAGCGCACCAAGCATGTTTGCCAGCGAACTGCCGAGCGTAAAGAGACCGAGCACACGTGTCCGGTAGCTTTGAGGAAACCATTGCGTCAGGTAGTAAATGACGCCTGGATAAAACCCCGCTTCAGCAACGCCAAGTGCAAACCGGAACGAGTAAAAAACTGGCAGTGACCGCGTGAACGCCATGAGCACGGTAATGATGCCCCAGGTAATCATGATGCGAGCAAGCCACGTACGGGCGCCAAAACGGTGTAGTGCCAGTGTGCTGGGCACCTCGAACAGCAGGTAGCCTATGAAAAACAGCGATGCGCCGAGGCCGTATGCAGCTTCCGTCATCCCGAGCGCCTGCACCATTTCCAGTTTCGCGAAGCCGACATTCTGCCGGTCGATAAACGCGATGAGGAACATGACAATCAGCAGGGGCATCAGCCGCCATGCCATCTTCTTCATTACCTGCTGCTCGCGTGTTATGGACGTAGACATGTTCACTCCAAGGTCCATGCCCGCTACCGCTCGACTGGTTTTTCGCAAACGGTCAGTCAGACGAGAACAAGCAAATTGATATAGTTATATATATGTTTGTATGTTTGAGGCCGAGCTGCAATGAGGTATAACCCGAACGAGCACGGAACCGCGCTACTGTGGCACCGGGCTCGTAGCTCTGTATTCGTTGGTGGGGGGTGACAGCACCAGCCGCGACGAGGAACTCGCGTTGTCAGCGAATCTCGACCTGATACTGGAACGCTGCGGCAGCACCACGGGTGGTGCGCCATTCAATAGGTGTTCCGGCAAAATCCGCTGCCACACGGTGCACAAGGATGACCGGGCTGCCAACATCGATACGCAACAGCGCTGCATCAGCTTCCGTTGCCTGTTGGACGTTCAGAATCTCGGTGGCAGACGCCACGATCTGGCGACAAAGCCGCTCGTAGAGCGGATACAGCAAATCTTCGAAGTCACCGAGCGGCAGAGTCGCCATCGCTTCGAAACGGCTTCGGGGAAGCCATATTTCTTCCGACAAAACCGGTTGGCCTTCAATCAACCGGACCCGGGAAAGATGAACGGTCTTCTCGCTCGCCTTCATTTGCAGGGATGAACGAATTGCCTCGTTCGGCTTCACGACCTCGCGGCTGAGCACCTTCGCCGTCGGCTGGACCGGTTTGCCGTCAATCGACTTGAAGCGGAAGAAGCGGAACAAGGACGAATCAAAACGCGGACGCCGGACGAACGTCCCCTTTCCCTGGGTGCGGGTGAGCACCCCGTCGGCTACCAGTAGATCAATGGCTTTCCGAAGGGTCCCCGTTGATACGTTATAGAACTGACTGAGCTCAGCCTCCGTGGCGATGGCCTTTTCAGGCGCCCACTCGCCCTCCGCGATGCGACGCACCAGGTCGTCGCGCAGCTGCTGGTATCGGGGCAATCGACCGTCTGGCTTGCCCGAGAACGATTGCATATCCATGATTCATATAGTTGTTCACAGGAATAGTCACTGTACAACATCTGCCGCGCACAAGGGTAAATCCGCAATGACAGCCTTCCGGATGAGCCTAAACTTAACATATAGTCATATACATGAATATATGAATATTCCTCGTGGAGACAACGATGTTTACCTGGTACAAACAAGGGACACCTCTCGAACGCAACACCTTCTGGGGATGTTTCGCCGGTTGGGGCCTTGATGCCCTTGACGTGCAGATGTTCACGTTGGCAATCCCAGCCATCATTGCAGCCTATGGCATCGGCCTTGCACAGGCAGGCGCAATCAGCGGCGTGACATTGGTGTCATCGGCGATGGGCGGCTGGTTGGCTGGCGCCTTGTCGGACAGGGTTGGTCGTGTGCGGACGCTGCAAATCACGATTCTCTGGTTTGCAGGATTCACTTTCCTCTGTGCATTCGCCCAAAATTTTCCTCAACTTCTGGTCCTGAAGGCCCTACAGGGTTTCGGGTTCGGTGGAGAGTGGGCGGCGGGCGCGGTGCTGATGGCAGAGACTATCCGCACGGACCACCGCGGCAAGGCCATGGGTGCCGTGCAGAGTGCTTGGGCCGTCGGTTGGGCCGGTGCGGTGCTTTTGTACGCAGCAGCCTTTTCATGGCTGCCATCAGACACGGCGTGGAGGGTCATGTTCGGTTTTGGCCTGTTGCCTGCGATTCTCGTCCTTTACGTCCGCCGCAATCTTCGCGAACCAGCACGCGTCGCCCCTTCTCGTGCTGAACCGACTGTTTCTGTGTGGGGACAAATCGCACAGGTATTCCAGCCGCGCGTTATCAAGACCACCATCATCGGCGCGATTCTGGGAACGGGTGCCCACGGTGGGTATTACGCCATCATGACCTGGCTGCCGACGTTCCTTTCCAGGGAGAGACATCTGTCGGTCCTGAACACGGGTGGATATCTTGCGGTCGTTATCGTCGCCTTCTGGTGCGGCTGCATTGCGAGCGCCTACCTGCTCGACCGTATTGGTCGTCGGCGCAACATCGCTTTCTTCGCATTCGCATGCATCGTCACTGTCCTCGCCTACGTCATGCTGCCCTTGAGCAATACGGAAATGCTCATCCTGGGCTTCCCGCTCGGCTTCTTTGCCGCAGGTATTCCAGCCAGTCTGGGCGCACTTTTCAGTGAACTCTACCCCGCCGACATGCGAGGGACAGGCGTCGGCTTTTGCTACAACTTTGGCCGCATCGCCTCGGCAGGTTTTCCTGTGCTGGTCGGGTACATGAGTCATTCGATGTCGCTTGGGGCAGCGATCGGCATAGATGCGGCAATTGCCTATGGTCTGGCGATGGGTGCCGTGTTGCTCCTTCCCGAAACTCGTGGCAAGCGGTTGCGGCCGACTGGCGTCGAGGAGGCTTCGCAACCGGTCGCCGACGCCGGATTTGCGCTCGACCATCCCCGGAGCCAACGATGACTCAGGCGTCTCCCATTGCGCGGCCATGGTCGCCGCGCGTCGACACACACGCACACGTGTTTTCAAGAACACTGCCGCTCGCGAACGAACGGCGTTATGCGCCCGACTACGACGCGACTCTGGACGCCTACCGCAAGCTTCTGGACGGAAACGAGATTGGAAATGCCGTCCTGGTTCAGCCAAGCTTTCTCGGCACCGACAACAGCTATCTCCTGCAAGCACTGGCCAGGGACCGAACCCGGCTGCGGGGTGTGGCAGTCGTTTCTCCCGATATTTCGGAAGACGACCTTGTGCGACTGAACGACCGAGGTATTACCGGAGTGCGCCTCAACCTTGTAGGGCAGGCGCTCCCCGACATCAGCGCAGCACCATATATGACGCTCTGGCAACGGCTGTCGAACCTCGGCTGGCATGTTGAGTTGCACAGGGAGGCATCGGATCTGGCGCCGCTCATCCATTCTCTGCTGGATGTGGGATTGCCTGTCGTGGTTGACCATTTTGGTCGCCCCGACCCGGACAGCGGAACAGGCGACCAAGGCTTTAAGACGTTGCTAGATCTTGGCCCATCGGGTCGCGTGTGGGTCAAGATTTCGGGCGCTTACCGCTGCGCGAAGCCCGGGTCAGACTTTATGCGCGATGCCACCAACCAGCTCATCAACGCATTTGGCGCCGAACGCCTGATGTGGGGCAGTGACTGGCCACACACGCAATTTGAAGACGCTGTGGACTATGGTCAGACGCTTTCCGCTTTTCTGGACTTACATCTTGCGCCCTCGCACGTCGATGCAATCCTGTGCTCAACACCGCACTCGTTTTACGGATTCGACAAAGACCCCGCAAGCGACATCGTCCCGACGACACCCATTTCTCAACTCACTTCCTGAGGTCATCATGCAAGTCACCGGTATGTTGCACGGCGCCAGACTGCTCCAGTTCGTGGGCTTTCCGACGACCGAGGTTTTGGGCCCGGACGCCAGCGAGGAGCAGATTCGAGCGATGCTGAAAAAGCACGGCATGATTTTTGTTAAGCCGGTCTTCAAAGGCGGTGTCGGCAAGAAGGGCGAGGCAGGTCTCATTGGTCGCGCGACTGACCTGACGACCGCGTTGAAGGAAAAGGAGCGTCTTTACTTCGTTGAACATCAGGTCGCCAACACGATTTCAAAAGCCAACGGCGTGACCTTTGAGGCCGGTGTGCCTGCCGAGTACGAGGTCTATTTCTCGATTACCGACTCGACACATTTCCGCGCGCCGACCATGACGCTCACACATCACGGTGGCGTCGACATCGAGGAGCTAGACAAATCGCAAGTTGTGCAGATTCCGTTCGACCCACTTACGGGCCTCAAGGCGTTCGTCGTGGCCAATGCGCTTTCGACGCTGGGCGCGCCAAAACAGATTATCTCGCCGCTTGTGCAGCACCTACCCAAGTTGTGGGAGCTCTATCACGGGTTCGGAATGACGACCCTCGAACTCAATCCAATCCGGATGCGCGAGGATAGCAAGGGACGGCTGACGCCCATTGCCTGTGACTTCAAGTGTGGCTTTGACCGTGACGACCCGCGCTGGCAACGCCTTGACCTGCCAGCGCATCTCTTCGCGGTCGATTATTCAGACTTCGAACAGGAAATTAACCAACTCCGCACGTATCAAGGACAGAGTGACGTCTACGTCATTAACGCGAAAGGCAGCATATTGGCTCCGACCTTCGGCGGCGGTGCAAACTCCCTTGTCACGCAAATGCTCGGAGACGACGCCATTATCTCTTCAGATTTCGGCGGTAACCCGCCCTACGAAAAGATGAAGGAAGTGGCCCGCATCTGTTTCAAGCACTGGATTGAGCAGACCAATGTGCTGTTCATCATTGGTGGAAAGTCGAACAACACAGATATTTTTGAAACCTTTCGCGCAATGGCGGACGCGCTACGCGAGCACTTTAGTCAGCATGGCTCAACGCCCCTCTATGTCGTGGTCGGCCGTGGCGGCCCGAATCTGGTTCGTGGAATGGGAGCATTACGCGACACGCTTGATTCGCTGGGCTTGCCGTACACCTTCTTCGGCTTTGACTCGGACATGAGCGAAGTGGTCCTGCACGCGAAGCAGGTGGACCAGTGGATGAAAGCGGGCGGCCGTGAGCAGATTGCCGCGAATCTGGGGATTGCGGTCAAACAGGCTGCCTGAGCGTCTGATCGATTGAGGAGAATCACTATGTACAAGCAGGGCATCGGAGAGTTTAAATACTTCGTTGGAGTTAGTTCGTTATCCCAGGTTGCCACAAGGGATGACCGCGTTTGTGTGCTCAACATCCTGGGTGGTGAGTCAAGCGACATTACCCCGGTCGGTCATGCCTATTCCGGTGGCAATGTGGTGTTTGGCACGGCTCCGGGAAAGCGCGGCCAGGTACTGGAAACGGCACTGGGAAGCGTGCCGGTCTACAACAACGTTCTCGAAGGACTGAACGATGGCCATAGGTTCAACTGCGGCGTCATTTACCTGCCTCCTTCGGCAGCACGAGACGGCGTGGCTGAGCTTATCCGCGTCAACCCGGAACTGAAGAAAATTTTCATCGTCACCGAAAAGCTGGCTGTCAGTGACTCCCGCGAAATCCGCGCGATGGGCCAGGCTAACGGCGTCGACATTTTTGGCGGTAACAGTCTCGGCGTGGCCGACGCCTGGAATCAGGTGCGTATCGGGGGAGCGCTGGGCGGCGACCACCCGGAAGAGGCGTTGCGGCGGGGCTCGATTGCCTTGTATTCAAACTCGGGCAACTTCACGACTACCATCGCGACCTACCTGCGCATGGCCGGATGGGGCACGACTACGGCCATCTCCAGTGGCAAAGACGTCTATATACAGTTCGCGGCGCCCGAATTTGCTGCAGCGCTGGCAAACGACGCGCGAAGCAAGGCGGCCGTTCTTTATGTCGAACCGGGTGGCTACTATGAGCTCGACGCTAACTTCACGAAGCCGGTGGTTGCGTGTGTCGTGGGACGCTGGAAGGCGAAGCTGACCCGCGCAGTGGGACACGCAGGTGCGATGTCTGGAGGCGCGGACGACGCTGCATCGAAAGAACAGTGGTTCCTCGATAAATTCGGGGTGTCAAGCATGTTCACACCGGACAATCCGGTCGTGTCGGCAAAGGGCGCGCTTGTCACGAACATCGCGCACATACCCGCCGCTCTCACTGCAGTGATGCGTGAAAACGCCTGTAGGCCAGACTTCGAACCGGAAGGTAACCTCGCATTGAAGCCGTGGTTCAGCAGTCATCGTGGATTGAGCCTGCCTAAGGCGCTTGATTTGCCTGTTGTGCAAGCCACCGGCCCATACGATGCCCAGATTGCTGCGCTCGACAAACAGGTCGGAGCGGTTCCACCGCGACAATCGATGAAAGATGCCTCTGGCGCGTCGCAGATGGACCCCAAGTCACAGGTCACCAGTCTGTATAGTGTTTCGATGCTCGATGCGACGCAGTTTCCCCTCGAGACGAACGTTAGCCTCGCGCTGCTCCACGAGCCTGGCGGAGTTAGCGACCGTGCGCTCATCAATGTCGCTGTGAGCGCATTCCTGAACCTGTATGGCCATCCCGCGCTAGCGGCTGCGCAAGCTGCGCGGGATGCCGGGAACGCGCCTAACACTGTCCTCGCCGCGGCGGCGAGCATTATCGGGCCGCGTGGGCAGGTCGCGCCCCGCCAGGCGGTCCGCGCTCTCATCGACGCCTTCGCTGCGGTGAGGCTCGAGAACGCGACGGACGAAAACTTCAACTTTTCTCGCGCCGAAGTCAGTGACCTGAGCCTGTTCGTCGGCAGCGAACCCGATTTGCGGGCTCGCGCAATCCTGGCTGGGCTCAAAGCTCGCGACGTGAAGTCGACGTTCGTGCGATATATCGAAAGCCTCCCTGGCGAGCCGACTGCCGACGGAGTAATAGCGGCCATTTGCGCGACGCTTGCATGGGGACCGCTAATGCGCAAACGCATTTCGCGCCTTTCGGCCGAGAGCCTTCCCTGGTGGATGCAGCTGTTCGGTTCGTTAATCGGAGCGTCGGTGCCGTCGGATCAGCACGGTCCGGACAGCTTCTGCGGCGTCGAAACGAAAGCAATCCTGGAGCAGCGTTCGCTTGGCGAAACCGCCTTCAGCGCATTGTTCGGACTGTCGCCAGGCGCCAGTGATCTGTTTTCCTTCCAGCTGCTGGTCGGTCTGCTGCTGTCGAATGGGCCCGGGACGATTTCCGCGCAGGGTGCAAAAGGTGCGGTCTCTGCCGATGGTCCAGAAGACCCCGAGCGCGTCCAGCTCAACAAGGCGTTAATCGGCTTCCTGACGCATAGCGGTTATACACACGGCGGAAATGGATTTGAGGGAATTGCATTTTTGCTCGACCAGTTCAGGGATAGTGGACTGACTGACCCGGGCGACCCGGCTCACGGGCTCGATCTGAAAGCACTGGCGATGATGTACGTGCAAAGTTATGCCAAATACAAATCGAGCAAGAAAACGAGCGGCAGCCTCGACATTCAAAAGATTCCTGGCGTGAATCATCCGGTGTTTAAGGATAAGCCGGTCAACCACGATCCGCGTGAAGTGTTCGTTCGGCAGTTGTTTGCCGCGCGCGACGAATACAACATCTTCCACGACTTTTACCGGACGCTGGTGCAAAGCCTGTTCGACGCCGGGGTTTCGCGAAACGTCTACTGCGTCAACGTCGACGCGGTGATTGCCGCGTTGCTGCTCAAGATGCTCTGGCAGCCGTATCGCGACGGAACATATTCGCCCAACGCATTGGAGACGGCCGCCTTCACCATCTTTCTTTACCCGCGCATGCTCGGTTGCGCGGCTGAAATCGACGACCATATGAACCGCGGAAGGAACATGGATACACGGACACCAGCGTCAGAGTGCCGTTTCGTCGCGTAGCGGGATGACCCGGCAGCGCCAGACGTCCATCTACGCTGCCGGGTTCACGCCCGCATCCGTCTGATGTCCCTGAATTGAGGCGGTCAAACCTGGTTCGCTGCCTCGGATGTGTGCTGTACCCTGAGGTTGACCCGGTTCGACGGATGGATTTGCAGTTGAGTCTAATGCGGTGTGGCACCTCCCGATAGGGTTGAATCGCGGGTTGTCCACGGCCGGCCGGCAATTTCATAATTGACGTCTCCTGCCTGGCGGAAAGGAAACTGCGTCAAGACCATCGTCTCGGCTCGTCGATTGTTGACGATCTAGGTCTTGCTGTCGAACGACCGCTCATGGCCGCACCCGGTCCTCTCGAATCTTAAAGTCTCTCCCCATCCATCTGCCTATGTCGGGCACGAGGGACCCAAAGCGGACAGGCTGGCGAGACCTGCTACAAACAAGCTAGTGTAGTGCGTCACAAATAATGGAACTTAATTGCGATTCGCGAGTCTCCTTTGCAGGGAGGGAGAATCCATGAGAATCGCGGCGAAAGTTGAGTTAAGCGAAACCCAGCGCAAACAGTTAGAGACGTGGGCTGCTGGCCGCACGACTGCGGTTCGACTGGCCGAGCGTGCGAAGATGATTTTGCTTGCCGCGCAGGGCAAGACGGACAAAGAGATCGGTGCGGACCTGGGTATCTGGCGCGGCACAGTGGCGCGCTGGCGAGCTCGCTTTATTGCGGACGGTGTGACGGGGATCGAGCGGGATGAGACGCGTCCCGGGCGCACGCCGAAGATCTCCGCTCGCAAGGTCAAGGCCATCGTGGCGCTGACGACGCAGCAGCGTCCGGACAACGCGACGCATTGGAGCACGCGCAGCATGGCGGCGGCGGCCGGCGTAAGTGCGGCGAGCGTGCGGCGGATCTGGCAGGCGCACGGGCTCAAGCCGCATCGGGTGGTGAGCTTCAAGGTGTCGAACGACAAACACTTCACGCAGAAGTTGGAAGACATCGTCGGGCTGTATCTCGATCCGCCGGAACACGCATTGGTCTTGTGCTGCGATGAGAAGTCCCAGATCCAGGCGCTTGACCGGACCCAGCCGGGACTGCCGCTGAAGCGAGGTCGCTGTCAGACGATGACCCACGACTACAAGCGCCATGGTGTGACGACATTGTTTGCAGCGCTGAACACGCTCGATGGCAGTGTCATTGGCCAGTGCCAGACACAACATCGTCATCAGGAGTGGCTGAGTTTCTTGCGCAGGATCGATCGAAGCACGCCTAAGGACAAGGAGCTTCATTTGATCGCTGATAACTATGCCACCCACAAGCACCCCGAGGTGAAGGCGTGGCTGGCCAAGCACCCGCGATTCCACATGCATTTCACGCCCACCAGCGCCTCATGGCTAAACATGGTCGAACGCTTCTTCCGTGACCTGTCAGAGAACCAGTTGCGACGCGCGGCCTTGCGCTCGGTACCCGATTTGGTCAGCACGATCGAGCAGTACATCGAAAAGCACAATCGTCATCCGAAACCGTTCATCTGGACCGCTAAAGCTTCCGACATCCTGGCGAAAGTCACGCGCGCCCGCGCCAAGCTGAATAAGATGCAATCCGTTTGACGCAGACCACTAGTACTACTGTGTCACAAAAGTAGTTGCGCAGTCTATTGCCGTACAGGAAGAGAGCCACCGTTGCATGAGCCTTTGTCCAAGCAGGATGCGCAACGTAGTAATGGAATCAGGAACGTGACGTTGAGCGCGCTGGACTGCCCCGGGGGATGTAATCCGAGGGAAGGGCAGGCAGCGCGCATTCAAGGAAGTTTTTTTTACCACGTCCGTCTGATTGCATTCTGAGTCGCTGAGCCATCAGAAACCCATACGCAGCGATACTCAGTGTGGCGTGATGGTGAAAGCCACGCCAGCCTCGCCCTTCATAGTGACCGAGCCCGAACTCCTGCTTCAGGTCCTGATAGTCGCGCTCGATGCGCCAGCGCATTTTGGTCACGAACACAAGCTGCTCGAGGGTCGCCTCTTCGGGGGCGGTAGTGAAAAAGTATTTGAGCGGCTCCGTATCGCCATCAGGCCATTCAAGTAGCAGCCATTCTTCGTCGCGAACGGTACTTCGCCAAGTGTCGCGATGGGCGGGACGAACCCGCACGGCGGCAAAGCGTGAGGAAAGTGCCGCATTGCTACCTTCCCGCCAGGTTACGGTCTGCCATGCGCTTGCGGGTAATTGCATGGCCAGGTCCTTCACTGCGAGCGGTTCATGGCCGGGCGCGCGGCGTAACAATGTCGGGGGTTTGCCGCGCCCGCTCCAGGGCTTGGGCGGAAGCGGCGCCGTACCGGGTGCCCACACAGAGGTGCCCGGCCGGATCCCTACCGCATACAACAAACCCAGTTCAGTTACGCTTTCACGGAAAGCGGTTTCGTCGCCGTACCCGGCATCGGCGAGCACAATGCCCGGTGCAATGCCGGATGCTATAGCCTCTCGAAGTTGGGCTAGCGCAATCTGTGGCTTGGTCTCGAAGGCGAGATCGTCGGGAATGCCCGCACGACGCGCTCGTTCCCGGTCGTCAATCCATTCCTTGGGGACATACAGCTGCCAGGCAATTGGCAGGCTCCCGCGTTGCGTCGCGATCGACAGGCTCACGGCGATCTGGCAGTTATCCTGTTTGCCCAGTTGCCCACAGTATTGCCGCGCTACGCCGACCGAATGCTTGCCTTTCTTCGGGAAGCCCGTGTCGTCAATAATCCAGTAGTAGCCGCTTTCTTCAGCAGCGTGCTTGTCTAACGCGGGCATCACCCATTCGCGTACCCGCTGCAGGACCTCACGGTCAGACCAGTCTGCCTTCGCCACAAAGTGGTGGAGTGACTGGTGCTTCGCACTCGCGTGAAGTGGGTCAATGTGCGCGGCCATCGGCTCGACGCTCTTGCGAGACAACGGCAACACCAGGCCCGAACAGTAACCCTTGAAGCCAGCGTGGCGATCGGCGTGCCCTAACGTCTGCGCCAGATGATTCAGATACGCGTCAAATTCGTCGACATCTTCTCTCATCATCATCGCCCGAAGTCTGTATTATTCAATACTACCAGGTATCGCTTCGCTGTAAATAGGTTTTGTGACACAGTAGTACTAGGACATTGTCGATTTCCGATCATCAGATTCGTCGTTAGTGAACCCCATTCAAAGGATCTCCCATGAAATACCTCGGCCTGGCGTACTTCTCCCCCGAAAAATTCGCCGCGATGGCGCCGGACGAAATCAAGGAACTGGTGAGCCAGTGTCCGGCATTGGACGAGAAGATGCGCGCTACCGGCAAGGTTCTGATTTCCGCCTCCCTTGGCGATCTGGACAAGTGGAAAACGCTTCGCCCGCGCACTGGAGAGACGCGCATCACCGATGGGCCTTACACCGAGTCGAAGGAAGTCGTGGGCGGCCTGTTCATCATCGAGGCGGACAGCGTTGACGAGGCGTTACGCATCGCGTCCATGCACCCGGCTGCCACACTGGGCGAAGAAGGCGGATGGGCCGTGGAGCTTATCCCCTTAGACTTCTATCTGGCGCGTTGAGGATTTGGACACCTGTCTCAGGAAGGCGTGGGCGTTCCTTTCACCACAGACACCTTCACTGCGTCGGGAGTCATCGCGGCGATGTCCGCTGCTGGCCGAACCCGGTCCGACGATGAACCAACAGTGCGCTCCGACGTTGAGGCTCCCACGTCGGGCAGCAGTCGACCCGCAGGAGACGTTCGCATTTCCCGCAAACGGTCATTCAACGTCCGACGCGAGCGGCAGCTGATAGTGGGCGAAGCCTGCTGTTGGATGTCCTCGATCGAGCGCGTTAGGCGTCACTCCGTAAGGCCCATGACTCGATCTTCCGAGGATAGGCACCCTATAATTGTCGCCGAATAACAACGGGATGGGGCATGGAACCGATAACTACAGCAATTGTCGCAGTGGCGGCTGGTGAAATCGTCAAAGACGAGGTTAAAACCACCATCGTTGATTTCTTCAAAGAAAAGGCGATAGGCCGTTGGAGCGAGCACAGGGCCAAAAAATTCTTTGACGCATTCGTCGATGAAGTGCGCAAAGAACGAGACGTCCTTACCACTTCAGCGGATCTCAACGACATGTTGAAATCCTTGGCCAGAAGTGACGAGCAGACCAGCGCGTTGTTCGATGCCTATCGCAGAGTTGCGTTGTCGGCGAGCAAGGACATGGGACCGATGATCATCGGGCTTTTGACCGCACGACTGGTTCTCGAGGACCGAGACGCATCCGAAATTGAGGAGATGGTGTTCGAAGGCGCCGAGGTGCTGAAGGACAAGGATTTCTCTGATCTACAGAACTGGATGCATTACGCGCACCAAGACCAGAACTATTCATTGGCGCTCGCCGGTCAGGCGGGCCTTGGCGTTGAACGAATATCGATTGCGATGATGGCAAAGGGCGAAGTAACCCCTGTTTATCTTACAAGGCCGGAGACCTCACGAGCCGTGGCAAGCAGCTACGGGCAACACCTACTTCAAACGGATAAAGACGAAAGCCCGTTGAACATCTTTCGGGATGTTGGCCCGTTTGCACTGAAGCTCCGAAACGCTGGGCTTCTGGAGGAGGAGGCTCGGCCTCGAGGCCAGCCCCGCAATCCGAGCGGGACGAACTACTTCGTCCTGGTTAGCCCCGCATGCGAAGAATTGAACGCCCTGTCGCTGCGAGCGGCCGAAGCCGTTGAGAAGAGTTGATGTGACTGAAGATGCGGCGGACCTTGCTTTCGCCGCTAAACCTATATTTTTTACCTTGGCCACGTCGAAATCCGACCACACTGAGTCCGTCCGCCCAGGCGGCCCGCCGGGACCGGCGCTATCCGACCCGTTTGAGCCGCTCAATCAAAGCGGGCGACGGTCTGCTCTCCTGCCAACATGAGACGATCGCGAGCGACGGGCCAGCTCGAATTGAAAGGAGGTTTCCGGGACGTCATCGGCACGGCGGCTGACAGTTTCGGCTTGCAGGACGGGCCGTGATGTCTGTCAGTCAGTCCACGTTAAAGTGAACCCGCACGTCCCGATGGCTTTCCACCGGATGCCCGTTATCCATCGCCGGGAAAAACCGCCAGGTTCGCAGCGTTTCCAGCAGAATCTGGTTGAGTCGCGGATTTTGCGTTGGTTTGACCAGTTCAACATCGAACGTGCCGTCGACGTGAACCACAAAGCGCGCAACCGCCACGGCCTGGTACGCCACCTCGCGCAAATCGTCGGGCAAGACGGGCAACGGTTGCGAAAGTACGCGTGCCTGCATCACGCCGGACTGGGCTGTTGAACGGGTTGGCGCGGCGTCGTCGTTGCTGGTCTCTGGCGAACTGGCCGTGTGCCCATCGCTCGAGATTGGACGTTCGTGCTGGAGCGGCGCGGATAACGATGCTTGTACTGTTTCCTGCCGTGGGGCCTGCGGCGTCACGTGCGGACTCGCCTGCGTCATGCGGGAGGGCTTTGGGGCTGACGAGTGCTCGTGCGCGGGCGGATGTGGAGCTGCAGTTGCAAGCGGCTGCTGTGGCGGCGGTGGCGGCGCTGGCGGCGGCGTTTCCACCAGCCGCATCTCAATGGCAGCGGGCGTGTTCGCGGGTTCCCTGCCGGGATTAAGCCACCCAGCGAAGCGCGTCAGAAGCAGCAGCCAGAGTACTGCTGCAACTGCAAGAGCGATGCCGAAGCTCAACGACGGCCCGTCCACTGCAGCAAGTGCGCGCTGCATCCACCTATTCACGATGCACGGCAACGAGAAAATGTTCGGCGCCGGCCTTTCTCGCTTCCAGCATGGCCTGCACGACAACGCCATGCGACGCGCCGTCGTCAGCCGCCACGACGATGTTGCCGTCTCGATGCAACAGCTTCGCCACGAGCGGTTCGATCTGCCGAAGCTGCACGGGCTGCTGGTTGATAAACACCTGGTTCGCGCGGCTCACGGATAGCGTCAGCGGACGGTCCTCCGACATCTGTTGCGCGCGGCCCTGCGGCAGGTTCACGCGCACCGCATCAAGGCGCTGCATCGCCAGCGACGTCAGCATGAACGTCGCCAGGAGGAAGAACATCACGTCGATCATCGGAATGATCTCGATGCGGCCGCGCTTCGACGCACGGGAGCGACGCAGCTTCATGATGGCGTACCGCGCTGTTCTTCGGCGAGGCGGAGCTGGCCCATGGATTCGTTGGCAAACGATTCAAGCTCGTCCAGCAACCGGTCGACGCGACGCGAAAAGTAGTTGAACGCAAACAACGCGATGAGCGCGATCACGAGGCCGATCGCCGTCGCGATCAGCGCCTGGGCGACGCCACCCGACACACCCGCGGGATTCACCAGCCCGTCGCCACCGATCAGCCGGAACGAATGCATCATGCCGACGATGGTCCCGAGCAGACCAAGCAATGGAGCCGCAGTCACGATCGTTTCTAGCAGCCATAGCCCGCGGCTCATATCGCGTTCGATCTGCACAGCCGTTGCTTCGATCCTGGCTTCGATGCGCCAACGCGGCGCGTGCTTGTCGTTGTCGAGCAGGCGGGCGAGACGACACAACGCATGCTGATGCGGCAGCTTGCCGATGATGTCGCCAGCAAAACGGCCGTCCGGGCCGCCGCGCGCCGTCGGGTCTGCGACATCGCGCGGCACGCGCGCGAAACGCCATAACGCGTAGGCCCGATCGAGGATGATCGCCATAGCGGCGACCGCCAGCACGCTCAGCGGATAGATCACCCAGCCGCCAAGCCGAACGGCGTCGCCAAGCGTGGTCCAGTCGTTCATGATGTTTCCTTACCCGGTTGCTGCCTCAAAAGTGCTTCGTGATGCCCGCGTAAACCGCGCGCTGCGGTCCGTACTGCGGCGCACCGACGCCGATGCCCGAACCATTGCGTATCTGGTAGACGCGGCCGAACGCGTTGACAAGCACCAGTCGCGCATCGAATTTGCCGACAAGCGGTTCGTTGAAATGCTGGATCACGCCAAGATTGATCTGCGCATACCAAGGCAGCCTGTCCGTGTTTGCGAAGCCGCTACGTAGCCCGCTACCCACGATGCCGTCGGCAGTGAGCGTGGTAGCGCCGATCGCGTAGGTCCCGCCGAACGACGCAGTTATACGTTGATCGTGATCGAGATAGACCCAGTTGTTCGAGATGTACGCGAGCTCGTCAGGTCCGAAATTGAACTGGGCCGAATCGATGTTCTTGCCTTGGGCGCGGCTGTACGCGACGTTCAGGTACGCGGAGATGTTGTCCTGCCTGTAGCTCGTCGTCAGTTCGAACCCGTAGACGCGGCCGTACTGGTAGTTGAACGGAGTGAAGATCAGCGCAGTGCCGAACTGGCCTTCGTCCAGCAGGTTAGAGGATATTTTGTAGTACGCGTCGAGTCCGACCGTGAACGCAGACGTGACACGCTGGGTCACGCCGATGTCGAAATAGTGACTGCGCTCCGGCTGCACGGGATCGTTCTGTGCGGTCGGGCTTTGGTTGGTCGTACCGTTAAAGCGGCTGACGGTCGAACTGGACACCAGCTCGAATGCGGGAGGCGTGAAGTAACGCGCGTAGCCTGCGTGAATCGTCGTCGCGTTAGTCGGCTGATACACGAGGCCGATGCGCGGGCTGAGTTGTCCCGCCTGCACGTACTCATCCATCCGGTCGTAGCGCAGGCCATAGTTCAGCGTGAGCTTGCTGGTGATCTTCCACTCGTCCTGGACGTAAGCGCTGTACAGGTACCCTGTCTTGCTGTTCGAGTCGTCAATCGTGAACGGTTGGTCGGATAGCTGGTTGCCATCTGCATCGGCAGGAAAGACCGATACGCTGTTGTCGAACACCGCGTGCTCCTCCTGGAACATGATGCCCGCGCGCAGCGTATGGCTGTCGTTCAGACGGTACGTCGTGTCCGCCTGCACGCCGTTAGCCCTGTTGCTGTGAAAATCCTCCGAAGCAACGCCGTTGAATATCAGGTCGCCAACCGGATCAGGGTTGAACTTTGTGCGCGTGTAGCGCGTAAAGAGTGCAACCTGATAGTCGAGGGCACCGCCATTCGTGCCCTGCAACGCCAGCACCGCAAAGTTGTTCAGCTCCGACTGCGTTTCGTTGAGGTCTGCGGAATTGAAATTCGAGCTTCCGTTCAGTGTAAAGACGGGCGGCAGGCCGGGCGTGTTCGGAATCTGGAACTGGTTGCTCGCGGTGCCGAACATCACGCTGACGCGCGTCAGCGGATTGATCAGATACGACATATAGCCAAAGCCGTTGCCCTGCCGGGTGTGATCGTGCAGGGGGCTGCCGTCGGACGTGGGCGCTTCGATGCCCAGATTGTTCTGACCCAGCATGCCGGAGAAGTAATAGCTGAATGGACCTGCTGAGCCGAAGACGTCGGCGCTCGTCTGGATCGTCTGATGGCTGCCGCCATAGACATCAATCGACCCGCCGTTGCCAAGATTGCCCGACTTCGTGCGGATGTCGACGATGCCTGCCGTTCGATAGCCGTACTGCGCCGGCAGCGCACCGGTGACGAGATTCAGCTGGTCGATGATCCGTGTATCGAACGACTGGCCGAAGCCGCTGATCGGCTCTGGAATGATGATGCCGTTGATACGGTATTGCAGATCGGCATGATCGCCGCGCACATGGACTTGACCAAAGGAATCGCTAGCCACGCCCGGCGCCTGCAGCAGTACCTGATTGAGCGGCGTGTTAGCGCCTTGCGGCATAGCATTGATGTCGGCCTGTGTGATGCGATAGACGCTGGTGCCCACCTCCGGTAGCAATCCGTTGCGCGCCCTGTCGAGACGTTGCGCGTTGACCGTGACGTCGAGTGTGGCGTACTTTTTAAGCACGATGTTCAGCACGCGAGCCGACTGCCCCGCCTCCACTGTCGTAATGCTGGTAGCCGTGCCGAAGCCTTTTGCATCGACCGTCGCCGCATACGTTCCAGCATCGATGCCGTCCACGGTGAAGTGGCCGTCACGCCCTGTGGTGGCGTGACCGATCGTTTCGCCCTTCGCATCCTGAATCGAAACGCCGGCGTTTTCGACCGGCTGGCCCTGTGAATCGTTGACGATGCCTGTCAGTGCAACGCTCTGGGGCGCATCAAGCGCGTGCGATGAGAAAGCCTGTCCAAGCAACAGGATGCTGCACAACGAAACGGGCGTGCGATTGTTCATCTTCTTTTTAAATAGGTAGGCGGGGGCTGGTGCACGGCGCACCGCTCAACATGACGCGCAGGGAGAGATTCGCCAGATTCCAGCAAGATCAGGTGGCACTACATATTCGAGATGTTATAACATATCATCTGCTAGGCACAACACGACTCGCTACGGTAAGTCCGTGGTTCTGTCACCAAAGGCAGGAAAGGGTTCCTGGCGTACCGGACGACATCTATGCGAAGGCCGCGCGCACCGGCCGGATCCGAAGAAAATGACCATTCCGGTAGCAAGCGCGGCAATCAGCACGAAAACCGTACCCGCGCATGGCCGGAGACCAACCGCCAAACGGGTCATCAAGTTCTGCCGCGCGATACGTTTGGACGCAATTGGTAGGGCAATGACGAAAACGATACGCTGCAAATGGGACAGAGGAGAGATTTCGCTGGACGTCGATGAGGCCGGCAGCGGCGCTTCGGTCGTTCTCCTGCCGGCCCTGAGTTCGATTTCCACGCGCCTGGAGATGCACCCGCTGTTCGACGGGCTCGTGCCTCAATTCCACGTGGTGACGGTTGACTGGCCAGGATTCGGAGGCCAGGCGCGCCCGAAAGAGGAATGGTCGCCGGAGCTTCTCTTGGCGTTTCTCAACTGGTTCCTGAGCCACATCGTGGCGCCGCCGCACGCCATTGTCGCCGCCGGACACGCAGCCACCTATGCGCTTTACCAGGCCGTTTTGCGGCCCGGAACGATTGATCGGCTGGTCCTCGTCGCCCCGATGTGAACGACGGTGCAAATGCGACGCTAGACGACGGCGTTCTGAAGTTGAGCGTGTAGCGGCGCGATCGATCACCCGTCGTTGGCCCGCTCCTCTATCGGCTCAACGTCAACCGCCATGTCATCACCATGATGGCGATAGAACACGTTTACAGCGATCCTGACTGGCTTGGCGGCGATCGTCTCGCGGCCAAACTCGCCGTGACCCGCGCTCTTGGTGCCCGGCACAGTTCGGTACGCTTTGTGACCGGTGCGCTTGACCGGGTCGACAACCGCGCAGCGTTCATTGATCTTGCGCGGCGAGCCAACATTCCGACCCTCCTTACGGCGATCAGACGCCGCCAAAATCGCGTGCCGAGATGGACGCGTTGGCACAATTCACGAAGAGTTCCCGGAAGTCGTCTCCCTCGCCATCAGGCAGTTCCTGACAGAAGAATTGCCGCTTTAGACGATCAATGACTGAACAGCATAGCCTGACGCTGTCGAAAATGAACGCGTGCAGTGTTGGCGAGGTCGTATTCACAATGTGCGCGAGGCAAACCTAACCTCGCCCCGCTCGCGTCCAGACACACCACACTGTTGGGTGTAAAGCTTCGCAATTCGACGGCCTGGTGCTGCTTCAACGATTCACGCGCGTCGCCGGCTACCGCGTGAAATCCATTTTCCCCTAAACGCTCACTTCCATTGCAATTAGTAACTAAAAAGTTAAGTCTTCGCGATTTGTGAGAAGACTTCAGTGTGCTGCGGCCAGAATTGGAACGATGTTGAAACGGGTGAGAGAACAGGCAGCAGCGATGGCGGCGCGGCCCAGACGCGTGAGGTAGTAGCGGTAGGTATGGGCCACCTTCTTGATCAAGCCGAGTGTGCGCAGTCGCGAGAGCTGTCGGGACAGCACCGGGGCGCTCATGTCCACATGCCTGGCCAGATCGGCACGGCGCAGGCCATGCACGTTGAACTCGCCGCGCTGCAAGGCACGCAGCAGTGCTTGCTCGCCGCCGTTGAAGAAGTTGAGTCCTTTGACCCTGCGCTCATTACTGCCCACGCGGGACTGGCTCAAACGTTGAAGGTCGCGCTCACCTGCGCTGGGGTCATCCAGACTCGACAAAAACGCGAGGTAGCGCTGGTTGCAGCCCAGCATGATCTCGCGCAGGTCGAACAGGCTGTAGATGGTTTTCCTCAACGCTGCGAGTTCGTAGGTGCTTTGGCCATTCCTGTGTTCCACCTTGCGGTGGTGTTTGAAGAAGCTCACGTCGTTGATGGTGGTTTCTATCCGCAACACATGGGAGAACTTGTCGTAAACCTTGACGCTGGCAACGCCCATATGGTGCTTGATGCAGCGTCCCTCGATGCGGGTGGACAGCCGCGAGCCGATCTCCTGCGCCAATTGCGGCGTGACCTTCTTGCCCAGGAAGCCGGCTACTTTCCCGGCGTGCGCGGCCAGCACCGCCTGACGCGACAGCACGTCGTACAGCGGCACCAGCGTCTGTTGGCTGCGGAACATCAGGTCAGTGGAATACTCGGCCTGCCGCAGGCTCCAGTGGTAGGTCTGGCCGAACACGTCGAGCACCGGGCACAGCCACTGCGCGTAGCGGTCCAGTCGCTCATGCAGCATATCGGGGCTCAGCGCGTCGGCGATGGCCTGTGCACGGTCCATATCGGCAATGCGCAAAAAGGCGTTGTCGGCCTGCACGAACCCGATGCCCTCGCGCTTGAGCGCACGGGCCACGGCGCCGTGGCCATTGCAGTAGAACTGCAAGCCGAACGGTGCCCAGGTCGGGACCCTGAGGTAGCACAGCCCGAGTTCGTCATCGATGAAGTAGAAGTAGTAGTGCAGACACTTGCCCGTCTCGGGGCGCAGGTAGGTCTTGCCGCTGCTCTTGTCGTGCCACGGCTTGTAGCTCGGGCAGGCCTCCATCGCCGAGATGACGTGCACCAGCCCGGGTGCATCGCCACGCCCCTGCAGCACGCGTGCCACCAGATCTTCCTTGCGGATGTGGCTCTTGTTGACGTGCTCAATCTCGATGCCGGCGGCAGCGCAGACCTCTTGCGCGCGCACACGGATGCGTTCGCGCAGCGGTTCGGCGAACCTGGCGTAGTCGAATAGGCGAATGCCGTTGGCGTTCAGAAAACTCGTCATGCCCGCTGCGTAGCACGCGCCAGGCAGCGTGCCCGTGATCAGGATTCGGTCAAAGCACGACAGCACGCCGTGCAAATTCGCCGCGTAACGCTCAATCAGATCGGCCTTCATGGTTCACTTCGGCATCGGCTGGCTATATGGCTACGCATCGTACTACCTGTTTGGTTCCGGCTCGTCCGGCTTAGGTTAACCGGCCAGTTCCCCCCGCGCCGACAGTTGCCTGAAAGCCACCACCAATTCACTTCCATCAATCTGTGGATTGAACGAGAATCAACCGAATGAGTGTGAACGAGTCCGACGCGTTTGCGACAATTGTGGTTTCCGGCCACCGGCTGGAAGCTGCAGGAGCGAATGTGTAACGCGCTCCGGAGCCCGGCGCGCCTGCCGCCTGGTCATGCTCTGGCAGCGCCTGCAGGTAACGCATGCGGCACGGCTGGTGATCCGTCGGCGAGACGCAAAGCATGTTTTCTGTGCCCTGCCGGTCCACCATGTGCCCACTCTGCTCAGCAGCGCGTTTACCCATGCGGGCGAGCCGAGCCCGGGCCCGGAAGAGAAGCCCCCCTGACGCACGACGAGGAGAGTCACCATGAGCACCTGTCACGAACCACACCATGCGCATCACGACCATCAGCACGGTCCGAATTGCGGCCACACGGCGATCAGACATAACGATCACGTCGATTACCTGCATGACGGTCACCTGCATCACCCGCACGGCGATCATGTAGATGAGCATAGGCTCGAAGTGAGCGCGAACAATCCCGATCAATGTACGCCTGGCTGCGGCGGCCACGCGCCGGGTCACGTCCATGGCCCCGGGTGCGGCCACGAACCTATGCCACATGGCGACCACGTTGACTATCTCGTCGACGGTCACCTGCATCATCCGCACGGAGATCATTGTGACGATCACGGCGCGGTCGAACTCGCCTGAGCGAGCGATGAAAGGCGATCGAAGTCTTTGAAAGCGGACTGATATCCGTCGAACTAAATCTGGCTGCGAATCGCTTCTCGCCAAGGTGGGATTCGCGTCGCCCGTGCCTGGAAGCACGTCGCCGCTCAGGCACAGACGCGGGATTCATTTCCTGTCACCGCGTGAATCCAGACGCATGACTATTCCCGCAGCCCACACTCCCGGGAAACAGTTACAAAGGCGTCGTTCAAAATATTAATGCAATGTTATAACATTGCGTATATGCTGCATAAACGCTTTGGACGGGTTCGCTGGTATGTCCGGCCAGGTAGTGCTGGCCCAGTTGCCGCACCCGTTGCCCGACTCGATTTGCAGCACCAACTGTCAAAAAGGCTTGATCTGCGATGACCGCCACAAACTCTACCCATCTTATCCCTACGATGATCCTGACGGGCTTTCTGGGCAGCGGCAAGACCACCCTGCTCAACCGCATCCTGTCCGAACATCGCGGCGGGCGCGTCGCTGTGATTGAAAATGAATTCGGGGAGACCGGTATCGATAATGAACTGTTGGTACAGGACGGCGATGAGCAGATCGTCGAAATGAACAACGGCTGTATCTGCTGCACGGTGCGGGGGGATCTGGTGCGGATCCTGTCGACGCTCGCCGAGAGGCGCGCGAATGGAGAGTTGAACTTCGAGCGCGTGATTATCGAAACGACAGGCCTTGCTGATCCTGCGCCCGTTGCGCAGACATTCTTCGTCGACGACACGGTGCAGGCTTCATACATGCTCGATGCGATCGTCACGGTGGTGGACGCGAAGCATGCCGAGGCGCAGTTGACCGAACATCACGAGGCACAGGAGCAGGTCGGATTCGCGGACTGCATCCTGATGTCGAAAGTTGACCTCGTATCGCACGAAGAGGCCAGTCAGCTCAGTGCGCGACTGCGGCAAATGAATCCGCGGGCACCGATCAAGCCCGTGCATTTCGGCGAGACCGACCTCACGGAGCTGCTGGACACTCGAAGTTTCGACCTCAATGCCATCATCGATATTGAACCGGACTTCCTCGAGGACCTGGCGCACGAACACGATGACGACGTTGCGTCGTTTGTCTACCGCACCAAGGTCCCGCTCGATCGGGACAAGGTCGAAGCGTTCTTCAGCGAAATGGTCGCGACCTATGGCACCGCCATGCTGCGCTACAAGGGAGTGCTTGATATCCATGGCGTTGACCGTCGCACCGTCTTCCAGGGCGTGCACATGATCTTTGGTGCGAACATTGACAGGTCATGGGGTGAGGATGAAGTGCGTGAAACGAAGATCGTCTTCATTGGCAAGCGGTTGCCAGCCGACCTCTTCAGGTCGGGGCTCGACGATTGCATGATTCGCGAAGATCTGCGGCAGTGACCTGCGCAATCATCTCCTGATTGACGTTCGAAGTCCTGCGGCATGGCTACACCACCAGTTTGGAGGTGCAATTCAGAATGCGAAGCCGACTACGGTCGTGTCCACGGCCCCCCAGGACCCATGCGATTACCCACGAGCTCAAACCGTACGACGAATTGCCCGTAAATCCGGCCCGAGTGCGGTCGCCTGTCGCACATGCGGCCGGGACCGCATAAGTTAATCAAAGTGCGTGGCATAATCCGTGCCGTTCCACCAACCGACACCGAATCGCCAAGCACATGCTGAGCCGTTTTCAACGGAAAATAGGTAGCCTTTTGGGATTGCTCGCGATCCTGATGGCAACGCTCGCGCCGACGGTTTCGCACACACTGGCCGCCGCTCGTGCTGACGATTCGACGCTGGGTGAGGGCTGTTCAATGCCTTCGATGCAGCATCAGGAGCAGGACAGCAAATCCCATCCAGACTCAACGATGTCCGACGGGCAGGCGTGCGGTTATTGTGGCCTGCTTGCGCATCTGCCCGTCATACCCGGCGTACAAGCGACTTTCGCCGTCACCGTCCGGGCCATCCAGCATCCGGTAGCAACCCGCTTCGAAAGCGTTCGCCTGGTTGAACCGCTTACGCCCGCCCAGCCCCGCGCCCCTCCCGTTTCATCCTGATCTGAATCTCATCGACGCGATGCACTCGCTGCATCGCGGTGTGTCGCGCGTCTGTAATCAGACGTGCGGCGGCATAACGACGACCCCAAACAAGGATGAACCATGCACACCCTTTCCACGCGCGGCGGCAAACCGCTGCTCACGGCAGCATTCATTTCGGCTGCCACAAGCGCGCTTCTGCTCATCCCTTCGCTCGCAACCGCCCATGCAATTGCGGGCGACCGTGTTTTTCCGTCGACGCTGGCCGTCGATGACCCAGGCGTCGGCGACGAGGCCAACCTTCTATATGGTCACATCCGCGTTCCCAGTGACAACGGTGACCAAAGCATCAACACCTTCAGTTTCGAGTACGACAAGCTGATCACATCACGACTGGCACTATCCGTTACGGGCGCTTATGTGATGCAAAACAACCCGACCACTCGTGGCTTTGATAACTTTGGGGTTGGTTTGAAGTATCTGCTGTACGTGAATGAAGCGCACGAGTTCATGACGTCGGTCGGCGTCAACGCCCAACTCGGCGGGACGGGAAGCCAGGCAATCGCCAACAACTTTTCGACCATCTCACCGACGATCTACGCCGGCAAGGGCATGGGCGACCTGCCCGATTCGCTCGCCTGGCTGCGGCCGATCGCCATTACTGGCGTAGCTGCTCCGGCGCTGACCACCGGGGCCGGACAGCCCAACGCGTTCAATTACGGCTTCACGGTCCAGTACAGCCTGCCCTACCTGCAGCAGCACGTTCATGACGTGGGGCTGCCGCAACCGCTGTCGAACCTCATTCCTATAGTCGAGATTCCGCTGTCGAGAAGCCAGGGACAGACGACGGGGACGGTCAATCCGGGTTTCATCTGGATTAACCGCTACGGTCAGTTCGGCGTCGAAGCGCAGATACCGATCAACAATGCGAGCGGTTCGCACGTGGGCATCCTGGTGCAGGCCCATATCTTCTTCGACGACATCGCGCCGACGACGATCGGGAAGCCACTATTCCCGTGGTGAAAAAGCGCAGAGGCGAACGCCGGCAATCAACGGTGATCTGGCCAGTGTTCGTCGCTGAGATCGCCTTCTCCAGCGCCTCGTTTGTGCGCCCTGTTAAAAGTCACATTTTGCCTGGCTGCAAGCCGTCGTCCGTGTCACTGACGGTGGCGACTTCTCCAATCACCTGACAAGCCTTTCATCAACCCATGAAAACCTCCTGGCTGAACTCCTCCGTAGCTCGCGGCCTCGTCGCGACGCTTACGCTGACTGTCGCGCACCTGGCACACGCGCACGCCTTTCCGACCCATCAGGCGCCGTCCGCCGGTTCCAGTGTCTCCACCTCGCAGAAGGATGTGGCCATCGACTTCGATGATGGTCTCGAACCGGCATTCAGTTCGATCGCCGTCACCGATTCGCAGGGCAAGTCGGTAACCAGCAACAAGGCGGTAGTCGACCCCTCGAACACGAAGCACATGTCAGTCGCACTGAAGCCGCTAGCGCCAGGCGTGTACACGGTGGCGTGGGTGGCAGTGGCCACCGACGGGCACCGTACGCAAGGCCACTACACCTTCACCGTCAAGTAATGATGGACCCGCTCCTTATCGCACAGATCGTGATTGCCGCCACGCAGGACGTGCTGTTCGCGCTTGCGGTGGGGGCGCTTGCATGCAGTGCGATGCTCGGGCAGCAGGGCCGGGCTTCACTTGCCACGCTGGGCCGCTGGCGAGTGGGCGTGCTATGCGGGCTCACGCTCGCCTGCGGCCTTTATCTGTGGCTGCAGGCTGCCGTGATGAGCGGTGCACCGCCCGGCGACGCCGGCCCGGCAGTGGTCGCTGTGCTGACGCAATCGCACTTCGGTATCGCGTGGGCGGTCGGCTTTAGCGGTGTGGTGATCGCCGGCCTCGCCGGAACGCGTGAAAGCCGCCCGGCGTGGCTGATCGCGGCGGCGGGCGCAATCGTCTATGCGTCGGGCAAGGCCGCCGCCAGCCATGCCGCCGACGCCGGCGATTTCACGCTGCGCGAGGCTGTGCACGTCATCCATCTTTGCGCGACGGCGTTGTGGGCAGGCAGCGTGATCGTCGCGGCATGCGCGCTGCACCGCTGGGACAACTCGTCTTCTGCTTCGCCGCCGCGTCGCGTGGCGTTCTGCACACGCCTTTCGCACCTGGCGACGGTCGCGCTCGGTGTGGTGATCGTGACCGGCGTCTATAACGCGATGCAGGATACCGCGCACCTCGCCGCGCCATTGCTGAGCGTGCAGTACGGCCGGATCCTGACGCTCAAACTCGTGTTCGTGACGCTGGCGGTGCTGCTGGGAGGCTACAACCGGATGATCTACCTACCGCGCCTGGAGTCGGCGGTGACCGGTGGCGGCGCAGCCTTTCGCCATGCGCAGCGCGGCTTCGACCGGCTGCTGGCCGTCGAAGCGCTTGCAATGGTCGCGGTGCTGATGGTGGCCGCCGTGCTGGGACACAAGTCACCTTTGAGCGACTAAGCGGTTCGCCGGCCGGATTCAAGGGTGTAAATGAACATTTCCGGCAACCGGGCGAGTCCGGCATTGAGCCCCGATAAGGCCGATGAACGGAAGAACCGGCCCTGATGGGCGACCGTCCAATCTCGGAGCGGGAAGGGACGGTCGCTGGCCGACTCCGAGTGGCACAACCTGGCCGGGCGGAGACGTTGCCGCAGCGCGGCGCAGGTGCGACGCAAGCCGGGCGACCATTCGCGCCATGACAGACCGGCGGAAAATCTTCATTCGGCTGACCGCAGCTGCCAGCTGCCCGTCGTTGACATCCAGATCGCCGTCGCAGCGATAAGCGACACGTCAACGCCCCGTACCGCGAGGATCGTCCTCAACGTCCGATCAAACCTTCCTTCCTCATCCAGACCACGGTGTCGGCAAGCAGCGCGTCCAGGGGACTTTCAACATAGCCCAGCTCGCGCTTCGCCTTGGCCGAATCCACGCGCAGGGACCCACAGACCAGCGTTGCGCTCTCGGGGGTCACGTCGGGCTCCTCCCCCGTGACTTTCGACCATCCGTCGACAAGGCGCGCATATGTCATCAATGCCCACGCCGGCACAGGATTGTGAGGCGTGCGCTTGCCCAGTGCGGCACCCAAGCGGTGCACGAGGTCGATGTAGCTTGCGTGTTCGCCACCGACCAGGTAGGCCTCGCCGAACCTCTGCCGTTGCCACGCACGTACCTGCGCACGAGCGATCTCGCGCACGTCGGCGAATGAACCGATGCCCGGTGGAATGCCCGGCAGCTTCTCGTGGTCCACCAGCATGATGAGGCGCCCCCAGTTGCGACAATCGCCCGGACCCAGAATGTGTGAGGGGTTGAAGACAATCCACGGCACGCTGGAGCCCCGCACGGCTTGTTCGCCGAGGAACTTGGTGCGCTCGTAATTGATCCAGCTCTCGGCGCCTCGCTGCGGCACGGACTCGTTCAGCGTGCCGTGCGCCAGGTGCGAGTACGCCGCAACCGACGACGTGTGCACAAAGGCCTTCACCCCCACCGACCCGGCTGCTCGCAGCAGATTTTCCGTCCCTTGCACATTGGTCGCCGTCTGCACCGCCGCGTGCGGCTGCCACATGCTGGTGTTGGCCGCCGCATGAAAAACCGCTTCGCAACCGGCCTGCGCTGCCGTCAGGGATGCAACGTCCGCCAGGTCGGCGCGAACTGGAACGCCGCCCAGCCTGGCGATGGCCTCGTCGGACTCCGCGCGACGCGACAGTGCCCGGACCTCGAAGCCAGCCGCGCGCAACTCGCGCAATAAATGCCCGCCCAGAAATCCGCTTGCGCCGGTCAAGAACACAGTGGCCATGTTCGTTACGGGCTCTTCGCGATTTCCTTTGAGAAGAAAGCGAAACGAGGAGTGTGGCCCAACGTGCATTATGCCTTGGAGATCTGCGGAACTGGAAAGGAAGGTCAATGCGTCATCCGCGACCCGGCTGTCACGGCAACGATCCGCGAAGAACGGACGCCCACATATGCCCGTTTAACACTATTTCGTTGTCTGAAAGGACGCGCAAGAGCGCGGTTCACCAGTTCCGCGAGCGGCGTATGACGACCCACAAGCGCCATTAAGCTTGAGCCAATGGATGGCGGCTTTCGGCACAACATGGGACGCTGGCAGTCGACGCCGGGTTTGTCGATCGAGCCTATCCGCGCATGCCTCCGGTCGCAATCACTACGTTAGCCTGGATGCTCCAGACAGGCGACTGGTGACGCCTGAGGCGCTGCAGCAACTGCCCCACGAAATGCGGAAGCGCCTCGACAGGGACGTACACTTTATGCGGGAAGGATGTTGCACTTCAGATTTCGGGCGCCTACTATTGTCAGGCGAGCTGAGTTGTCGTTTACCCTCGTGAACGACCGTGCGACAAGGGGGCGAACCGTGCGTCTGAAAATCTTCAAGCGCCTTTAATGACGGGGCGCACGCCCATATGCGTGCAGGTGGCCGCCCACCGTTCGAATGCAATCGTAAGAAAAAAGTTAATTCCCACATATTGATCGTGCGGATGGGGACACATTAAGATGACCTCCCGGGCGCGCAGTCGGCATCCGGTTAGCGTGAATCTTGCGTAAAGTCACATTTCGCGAGACGCGGTCACGGTCGTCACGCGAGATCGGTTGAGCTTTCCAGCAAATTGACACCTATCAACAGGAGACAAAGATGCTGAGTCCTCATGAGTTCGCAACCTTGATGCTGGTCAAGGACGCTCCCGGTCAACTCGGGCTGGATCGTTCAGATCTGGATATTTTGCTCGAACACCAACTCGTCGCATTGGAAACACTCCCATCCGGCCAGCAACGCCCCCATATAACCAGCGACGGCGTTTCCGTACTCAAGGCTGTCACGCGGTTCGGCTGATGACATTCGTCAGCGGATCATTGTCCGCCCCATAAAACGCAGCACTCGCGTCCGCCGGGCAGTTCCTTATCATCGGGATAAGTGAATCAAGAACGCAATTAGTACTACTACTATTAATCATCCTGGCGCGTGCAATGCGCAGTTCGCATTGCACACGTGCTTTCCCGCCAGTCCATCCACACGACCGCAGCGCGCCCCCATTGCCATCCGGTTGAACGGAAAGGTGCCGGGTCGACTTCCCTGGAGTTTCGCAATGAATCTATTGACCCCGGAACAATTTGCAGCAGCACAGAAGGCTAACCTCGACGCCGCTTACGGCCTGGCCAACAATGTTGTGGCGGGGATGGAAAGGCTGGCCGAACTGAATCTGAAAACGATCCGGTCGACGCTGGCGGAAACTCAGGAGAACGCGCTGAAAGCGTGCTCCACCAAGGAACCGCAAGAGTGGCTCGCGCTGCAAACCACTTTCGCTGCACCGACGGCAGAAAAAGTGCAGTCGTACGGCCGTCAGCTGTTCGAGATCGTGTCGGCCACCCAGGCCGAATTCACACAGCTCGCGCAGACGCAATACGAAGCGTACAACCGCCGGACGCAAACGCTCGTCGAAGAGGTCGCCAAAAGCGCGCCTGCGGGTTCCGAAGCCGCCATTGCAGCGTGGAAGTCGGCGATCACCGCCACCAGTACGCTGGTCGAGACCCTGCAGAAAACCAGTCAGCAAGCGGTGCAGGTCGCCGAAAGCAACCTTGACGCCGTCGCGACGGCTGCATCGAAGACTGCCCGGCGCACTGCCGAGCAAGCGTCGGCGGGCGCCAAGCAATAGCCGCCGAAGCGGGCCTGGCGCCCGCGTCAGTCAGTTGCGTCATACCAAGGAATCCGGTGGATGTTGGCGCATCTGGACGGTCAGCGGGCGAGCATCGCTGTTCTGTATGAGCGAGGATCGCCCTCCCTTTACCGGAGACAAGTGAGATGACGAAACAGGTTGCCCTGGTCACGGGCGGAATGGGCGGACTCGGTGAAGCGATCAGCATCAAACTGCACGACGCTGGCTATACCGTCGTGGTCACCTGCTCGCCGCAGAATACCGGCGCAGACCGGTGGCGGGCCCGCATGGAGGCCGACGGGCGGCGGTTCCGCGCATTTGCCGTCGATGTCGCCGACTACGACTCGTGCCAACTATGCGCGGAGCGGATCAAGGCGGAAGTCGGCCCGGTCGACATCCTGATCAATAACGCCGGTATCACACGGGATGCGGGCTTCAGGAAGCTCGACAAAGTCAATTGGGATGCGGTGATCCGCACCAACCTCGACTCGGTGTTCAACATGACGAAGCCGTGGTGCGACAGCATGGTTGAACGAGGCTGGGGCCGCATCATCAACGTGTCGTCGATCATTGGCTGCAAGGGCGGTTTCGGTCAGACGAACTACGCGGCCGCCAAAGCCGGCATGCATGGCTTCACGAAGTCACTGGCGCTCGAAGTGGCGAAGAAAGGCGTCACCGTCAACACGATCTCGCCCGGCTATATCGCCACGAAGATGGTCACGGCGGTGCCCCAGGACATTCTGGACAGCAAGATCATTCCGCAGATTCCGGTCGGCCGCCTCGGGCAGCCGGACGAAGTGGCCGCGCTTGTTCTGTACCTGTGCTCGAGTGAGGCGGCTTTCGTGACCGGAGCCAACATCGCGATCAATGGCGGCCAGCACCTGCAGTGAAACAACCAGGCTTGCAGCCGGGCGACGGAGGTGAGCTGGCATGCAGCCGGTTCACTGCACAACAGGGCGATGGAAGCCTGCGGCCCGGATGGACGGGCTCCGGTGGATCGCCTGAGTCGGTAACGGCAACCGCGCAGGAGAGCGAAATGAGCGACTCGTGGGTAGGCATTGTGATGGGCTCGTTTGTGCTGATGATCGCATCAGTGCTCGTGGCCGGCCACTATCGGCGCGAGCACCGTCGACGACAGCTCCTCCGGAACCTGGACCACCACGACTGGTGCCGCTGGACCCGGACCCGACATTGACAATGTGGCGGGCGATGAAGCGAGAAGGTGAGCCTTCTGGGCGAGGTGGCTATGTCTTGGCACGACCATGCGCAGCAGGAATTGGATCATATCGAGGCCGTGATTTCCCAGTTGGAACACCTAGGTGTCAGCCACCGGACAGAACATTCAAGTGCCGTGATGCACGTGGAATATTGGCGAACGCGCATTCGCACGGTACTGGCGCTTCCTGATGTGCCTCGTCGCGTTGTGGAACAGGGTTCGGCACTACTGGCAAGACTGGATCGGCTTCACCCTGCGCCGCGTGATACCACCATGCATGACCGAAAGTAAGCGGTACCCCAACCCACCGCCGACGTTGCCTTCGTCCAACGTTCAATCATCGCGATGAAGTACGTTTCACGGGGCAAGCGTGTCGTCTACGACCCGCTGTCCGGCGCTGAACCCTGCCATGAGCGCCTCGGCTTCCGTCGCGAAGGGCCGATGATTGTCTGCTATCAGGCGTATCGGCGCAACCGTCGGTCGACTAGCGCCAATCATTTTGATCTGCACGACGGTGATAAAACCACGCGGTGGCAGCAATGTAACGTTGCCAGACGCTTTCCACACTGGTTCAAGCTCCACCGCGATCTCGAAGCCCCTGTACGTATAGATTCTTTTCATCTGTCTATTTGAATTGCGACCCCGCTGTCTCGCACTCTACGAGATCAATTCTTCGACGTGGGTCCCTTCTCCCGTTCCGTAACGGAGGGTTCGCGGAAAGTGTTGAGCAATTTTTTCAGGGGCCGCCATATTGACCTTTCTTTCAAAGTCGGGGCTGGTGGGCCGCACGGATGACATTATGCCCGGCGCGATCAATTTTGAAGTGCAACACCTTGATCTGCTAAGGTGCGCACATGACTACAAGAAAGTATCAGCAGTTGCAGCCTGAAGAACGTATCACTATTGCCAGCATGAAACAGCAGGGTTTGAGCGTGCGGGCCATGGCCCGCACGCTTGACCGCTCAGCTTCGAGCGTCAGCCGTGAACTGGCGCGTAATGCGTGTCCGGTGCGCGGCTACGCTTCGGTAGTCGCGCAGACCATCAGTTCGAACCGGCGGGCTGCAGCGCGCACGCCGGGTAAGCTGAATCCCCAAGGCGCACTGTGGCGCATTGTGCTCAGTCTGCTTAGCTGGAAGTGGTCGCCGCAGCAGATCTCCGGTACGCTGACGCGCATGTGGCCCGATGACCCTTCCATGCACGTCTCGCACGAGACCATCTACAACGCAATCTATGCACACCCGCGCGGCGAACTGCGCCGCCAGCTCATCTCGTGTCTGCGCCAGGCTCGCAGCACGCGAATGCCACGCAGTCGTGGCAACGACAGACGGGGCAAGATCGCCGACATGCTGAGCATCCACGTACGCCCGCCTGAGGTGAACGATCGGGTCATGCCCGGGCACTGGGAGGGAGACTTTATCAAGGGTGCGGGCAACCAGTCCTCCGTGGGAGTTCTGGTCGAGCGCACCAGCCGGCTTGTCCTGCTCGCGAAGATGGAGGATGCCACCGCCGCCTCAGCGCTGGCCGGCTTCACCGCCAAACTGAACTCCATCGCCACGCCACTGCGTCAGAGCCTGACCTATGATCAGGGCAAGGAGATGGCGCGGCATCCGGAACTCACCGCCGCCACCGGCGTGCGCGTGTATTTCTGTGACCCGCACAGTCCGTGGCAGCGTGGCACCTGTGAGAACACCAACGGACTGCTACGCCAGTATCTGCCCAAGGGCACCGATCTCTCGGTCTACAGCCAGGATGAACTTGACGACATCGCCGACAGCCTGAACAGCAGGCCCCGTGCTACCCACGCCTTTCACTCGCCTCTGGAAGTCTTTGCGCGCATGCTCGAGACCAACACGCAAACACCTTCAACCCTTCATTAACCTGTTGCATTTCGGTTTTGAAACCGCCCCCTCAATACCGCTACGGCAAATGATCGACGTCACTGGCGAGCGTTGTCGAGGCATCGCCGCGTCGAAGGGCCGCTCGCCCCTCATGAGTTGACGTTCGCGAACAGATCGTGACGGGCCGTTCCTGGCCGATCCCTGCCTGACGGCGATCGGCAGCACGCGACCCCGAACGGCCACTCGCCACGCTTTTTGGAGTGTCGAATGCTCATTCGGAAGCGACCGGTCGCGGGCTAGATTTGGACCGCTGGTTGAGCGCTTCACTTTAGTTGCAGTCGCACGGCGATCCTGCAAGGGCACGGCGTTTCAGTTTGAAGCCAGCCAGGTTGATCCCACCTTCGGCAGCGAGAAGCAAGACCGCGATCCAGATCGGAATATACGTTAACCACTGTTCCGCATGGATTCGCTCTCCAAGCATCAGGGAGACCATCACCATCAGAACTGGCTCAACATACCCCAGCAATCCGAACAGCCCGAATGGAAGCAGCCGGTTCGCAGCCGTATAGGCCATAAAAGCGGCAGCACTGATGATAGCGAGCAAACAAAGCAAAACGCTCAGGTGCGGGGCGGTAGAAAAAGCATCGTGTGGCGTGCGGGAGACAAAGCAGAACGCAGCGGGCAAGGTTAGCGTGACGTCAAACCAGAGGCCGCCAAGGTGAGCCGTATTCAGCCTGCGCCGCAGAGCGAAATACGCAGGGAACCCGAGACAGACAAAGAGCGATGTCCAGGATACGCCGCCAACTTGATAGAATTCGTTAGCGACGCCGATGGCTGCGGATGCGGCCGCGAGCTTCTGCATACCGCTCAGTCTCTCTTTGTAGAAGTAGCGGCCAACAAGCAGCATCACCAATGGAAGGAGGAAGTAGCCCATGGAGACGTTAAGCGCCTGGCCATTGAGCGGGGCCCACATGAACAGCCATTGCTGGCTTCCCAGAAGCGCGCTGCTCAGCACAAGGTAAAGGAATAGCTGAGGACGCTTTCTGATCCGGAAACACAATGCCTTAACCTTGCTCCACTCGCCAGTTGCAATCAAGAAAACGGTGATGCAAGGCATCATGAGAACCATCCGCCAGCCAAATATCAACTCGCCCGTCAGCGGGTGCAGCAACGTAGAGTAATAGTACAAACCCGCAAAGAGGCTTGTGGCTGTGATGGACAAAGCTACACCTTTCAACACGTCGTTCTCCTATTTAAGGCTCGTCATCGCAGAGGAAAATCCCACGGTGCTCCGTGCCTGAATCGGCTTTCGATCCAGCTTTTGAAGGCAGACACCGGTGCTGCTTCATATTTGGCGGAAGGCCGGACAAAAGATATGTCTCCCGCTGAATCCAGTTCCCAATCCGGCAGTACGCGGACCAGTCGTCCTTGCGATATGTCCTGATTCATAAGCCACTCCCCCGCGCCGACAATTCCTGCTCCCGAAACTGCGGCTGCTAGCAACGTGTCGCTATCGTTAGTCGTTAAACTTCCGTCGACAGGACAGGTGTGTCGCTCCTCTCCACGAACCAGCTTCCATTCCGGGTATGATGTGAATCCGCTAAAGCGAAGGCAATTGTGATTTATCAAATCGGCCGGTCCTGCGGGGTGGCCTCGCCTTTTGACATAGGACGGTGCAGCGCCCAGAATCCGGCGATGCGTGCTCAGTTTTTTTGCTACCAGTCGGCTGTCTTCAAGCTCACCGATACGTATAGCTGCGTCGAACCCTTCGCGTATCAGATCGACAAATCGCTCATCAAACTCAGCAACCACTTTTACCGCCGGATACGTCTCCATAAACTCTGGCAGTATCGGTGCAATCCATCGACGCCCCATCGAAGCAGGGAGCGCCAGTCTCAAATTTCCTCGGACGTCGGCAGATTCACTTGCTGCCTGCCGCTCTGCATCACTGATCATCGCCATTGCGATTTGCAGACGCGACGCCATATCTAGCCCAACCTGGGTCAATCGAACATGTCGCGTCGATCGCTCCATCAATCGGACGCCAAGTCGTGCCTCCATCGCGGCTATCCGCTTCGAAAGCACGGTCGGGTGGCGGTTCAAAAGCTTCCCGGCTGCAACGAAGCTGCCTTGCTTTGCCACCGCAAGGAAGGCTGCGATTTCGTCAGAGTGACGGTTATCGAAAATATTGGCGTATTCCATTGGTCCGTCCGAAAGGTTGAACGAGATCGATTGCGCTGATTTCGTGATCGACGCGTCCGACCGTCTCCCGATGACCTTTCGATGCGTCAAATTATGGGAAAGTCGGACTCGTGCATCAAGCGGGATAAGTGCAGATAATTGCTGCACATGATGCAGCAATTCCGCAACGAATGGCAGGGAAACCGGGAGACTTGCGGGGTCACACCGCAGGGGATGGCAGCTAACACTTCGAAAGCATTCGTAGGATAACTGGTGCCGGGCGTCCCTGATTGGCCGGTCACTGCCTCATACAATTGGCATACAAGACCCCAACCTCGGAGGGTAGCGATAGGCAGCAGGCGACCCGGAGCGGTCGATCAGCGTCCGAAAAAAAACTCCGCTGTCGGTACCATTTCGGCCCGTCAACACAACCTCGTTCAACATTGCCCCTTGGTCGAACCTTGGCCGATGATGAACTGCATAGCGGCCTGGCACGAATAACCCGCCGCGCCTCGAAACCGTCGCACGTTGTTCCTTTTGCGCAAAGGTGATTTCGATGTCCGGCACTTCTGGCGCAAACGCCGCGCGCCTAAAGTCAGGTCGGCCTTCGGACGCGGGTCCTCATAAATGGACCCGCGCGAAGCCTCCTCAAAAGTCGAAAGGAGTAAAACCATGCTGACCAGGACATCCCCCGCGGTTCGCACTGAACCGAATGTCGCCACGGAAGACGCGCAATACTTCGAATACACCTCGTCCGCCAATCCGATTGGTGCGAAGCTCATTTCGCGTGTGCCGTTCCGTAACTTTCCGCCTTCGCTTTATGCAGACGGCGCAACTCGGGTCGTGCCGCTCGATCTGTCTGCCGAGCTGGGTTGCCCCTGTCCCGCGACCAGTCCCGGTCTGAGCGCCAGCTTCCTGCGCATCAATGCGGGCGATGCGTTGACACTCGATCCGAATGCGACCTCGCAGGTCTGCTACGTCATTAGCGGATCGGGTAGCGTGAAGCAGTCGGAAACGAACTTCCCGTTTTCGATGGGCGATTTCTTCACGTTCCCGGGCGGCCATGCCACGGTGCTGTCCGCTTCTGCGACGACCACGCTGTATTACGTCAATGACGCGCCGCTGCTGACCTATCTTGGTACCACCGGTGTACATGCGCGCTTTGCGCCGACACGCTATCCGGCCGCCGAGGCGCAGGCAGCTTTGCGCGCGGTCGCGGAACAAGCGAACGCGGGTCGTCGCAACCGAATTAGCGTACTAATGGGCAACACCAACTTTCCGCAGACGCGCACGGTCACGCATGTGTTGTGGGCGATGTTCGGTATCGTGCCACCCAACTCGGTGCAGAAGCCGCACCGGCACCAGTCGGTTACACTAGACTTCATCGCCGGCGGCAAGCCGGGTGTCTATACGCTGGTCGGAACCGAACTGGACTGCGATGGCAATATCGTGAATCCGACGCGCGTCGACTGGGAAGCGGGAATGGCATTCGTCACGCCGCCGGGACACTGGCATGCACATTTCAATGAAACGAACGAAAACGCCTATGTGATTCCGATCCAGGATGCAGGATTGCAGACTTACCTGCGCACGCTAGACATCCGCTTCGCCCACTAAGGCTGAGGCTCCAGTGCGAGTCCGTCGTCCCAGTACGGCGGCTCGCCAAACGCCTCGGCATAGAAATCCACGAAGGCGCGCACCTTCGACGAGACGGTCTTCTTCGGTGGGTAGACCGCCCAGACCGCGGGTTCGGCTCGTCCGGTGCGTGCTTCCCATTCCGGCAGCACGTGCTGCAGGCGCCCTTCGCGCAGGGCCGTAGAGGTGAGCCATGTCGGCAGCAGCGCCACGCCACAACCGGCCACGGCGAGCGCGAGCACGGCTTCGGAGTCGTCAGCGCGCAAGCGCCCCTGCAATTCCACCAACACCTGTTCCTGTTCTTGCAGCGCCCGCGCGTCCGCGGTGACCAACGTGAAATACCATTTGTCGTCCGGTACCGGGGGTACGCGAAGCGCATCGTGCGCGGCCAGATCGCCAGGGACACGTGGTGTGCCGCTACGCGCGAAATACGCCAGGCTGCCACAGACGATACGACGATGCGGTGCCAGGCGCCTCGCCATCAATGACGAATCGGGCAGCACGCCGGTACGGATCGCCACATCAATGCCCGCGTCGATCATGTTGAGCGTTTCGTCCGCAGAGACGATGTCGAGGTCGATATCAGGATAGCGCGCCATGAAGGCCGGCAGATGCGGCACGATGTGCAGGCGGCCGAATGCCGGTGGCATTGTCACGCGCAGCACGCCTTGTGGCGTGCGATTTAGCGACGACGTCACTTCGCGCGCGTCATCGAGTGCTTGCAACGCTAACAAGGCGTGTTCACGAAACAGTCGGCCGCCTTCTGTCAGGACGAGGCCGCGCGTCGACCGGTTGAATAGGGCGATGCCCAGATCGCTTTCGAGTTCGCTTACGTAGCGCGAGACAGTCGAGGTCTTGACGGACAGTGCATTGGCCGTCTTGCTGAAGCTCTGCAGTTCCGCTGCGCAAACGAAGGCCCGTACTGCGGCGAAGTAGTCCATGGACTGTCTGACGTGAATGGGATTACCTGGCTTTTGCCTGGACCGGTAGTGTACTGCCCGGGCGCGGCCAGCGTGATGAGGAGTCGATCACGTCGTCAAAGCTATCGCGTTTGGATGCAATGTCCGCTTCATGAGGACAGGCAGACGCTCGACGCCAGGACCGATTGAGATCCCGAGCTTATCGGCTTCCCGACCAATCAAGGAGTTACGTTGCGGGCGCGTTTAGTTTGCCCTTTTCCGTTGCCCTGCCAGAATGGAGCCCACGCCCACTCTCCGGAGAAACGCATGGAATTGCGACAGTTACGATATTTCGTCAGTGTCGTGGAGCACGGAAGCATGGGGCGCGCCGCGCTCGAACTCGGCGTGGTCACTTCCGCGCTCAGCCAGCAGATCAGCCGGCTGGAGAGCGAGCTCTCGACCCGTCTGCTGCAGCGCACGTCTAGCGGCGTGGTGCCAACCGACGCAGGACTCGCGTTCTGGCGGCAAGCGCAGCTTGCATTGCGTCATGTTGACGATGCAGCGCTTGCCGCCCGGCAGGCCCGTCTTTCGGGCCATGTGAGCGTAGGCCTGGCACCGAGCACCACGGGCGTACTGGGATTGGCCTTCATGCAGGCGATGCGCGAACGCTACCCCGACGTCCGGCTGCGCATGGTCGAGAGTTTGTCGGGGTATCTTGCTTCCATGCTTGGCGCGCGGCAGATCGATCTCGCGATCCTGTTCCACGAGGAGCCGGCCCAACGTTGGAGCGTCATACCGTTGCTTGACGAACGGCTGTTCGTCATCGGCACCAGCACGCTTCACGGCATGCCTGCCGGCTCACAAGTACACATCGCGAAGCTCGGCGAGCTGCCGCTCATTCTGCCGAGCGGATCACACGGCCTGCGCGCGCTGTTGGCCGCCTCATTCAAACGCGCAAGGTACGAGCCGCGTATCGTCGCCGAAGTCGATGGCCTTGCCATGCTGATGGACGCGGTGCGCGGCGGGCTTGGGGCAACGATCCAGCCAGGCGCGGCGCTGGCGCGCCCGGAAAACGCGGCTCTAGCGAGCGTCCAGATCGCGGATGCCGACGCCAGAAGACCGAACCTGATCGTCAGCGTCTCCGATGACGAATTGTCGCCCGCCGGGCTCGCTGCGCGGGTCGTACTTGCCGATGTCGCCCGGGCGGTCGTAGCCGAAGGCCGCTGGCCGGGCGCGACTCTGCGCTAGAGAACCCTTCACGAAGCCTGAAGCCCCCTTGCCGCTTTGCTGATGGCGGCGGGTGCCGTCGCCCTCTACAGTTCGTCTCAAAGGAGACAACTGAGATGATCGACGTGCTCATCATAGGCGGCGGCAATGCGGCGCTATGCGCCGCCCTCATGGCCCGCGAAGCCGGCGCCTCCGTGCAACTGCTCGAATCGGCACCCAGGGAATGGCGCGGCGGCAACTCCCAGCACACACGAAATCTGCGCTGCATGCACGATGCGCCCCAGGATGTGCTGGTCGACGCCTATCCCGAAGAAGAATACTGGCAGGACCTGCTCAAGGTCACTGGCGGCCTGACGAACGAGCATCTGGCGCGTCTCGTGATCCGTGCGTCGTCCAGTTGCAGGCCGTGGATGCAGAAGCACGGCGTGCGGTTCCAGCCACCCCTTTCAGGCGCGCTGCATGTGGCCCGGACCAACGCGTTTTTCATGGGCGGCGGCAAGGCGCTGGTCAATGCGTATTATCGCAGCGCTGAAGCGTATGGCGTCCAGATTCGCTACGACACCCCGATAGACGCCATCGAGCTCGATGGCGACCGGTTCGTCGCTGCGAGAAGCGGCAAGCAACGTTTTGAAGCACGCGCGTGCGTGCTGGCGGCCGGCGGCTTCGAATCCAATCGCGAATGGTTGCGAGAGGCGTGGGGCCAGAATGAACGCGGCGAGTGGCCCGCCGACAACTTCCTGATTCGCGGCACCCGCTTCAACAAGGGCGTCTTGCTGAAATTCATGATCGATGCGGGCGCGGATGCAATCGGCGACCCCTCGCAATCGCATTGTGTGGCAATCGACGCACGCGCGCCTTTGTATGACGGTGGAATCTGCACCCGGATCGATTGTGTGTCGCTCGGCGTAGTCCTTAACCGCGACGCGAAGCGCTTCTATGACGAGGGCGAAGACTTCTGGCCAAAGCGGTACGCGATCTGGGGCCGCCTTGTGGCGCAGCAGCCCGACCAGATCGGCTACTCGATTATCGATGCCAAGGCCATCGGCCGATTCATGCCGCCGGTCTTCCCGGGTGAAAGATCCGACACACTTCCGGAACTCGCCCGAAAACTGAAGCTGCCCGAGTCCACGTTCGTCAAGACGATCGACGCGTACAACGCCGCGTGCAGGGTTGGGACATTCGACCATACTGCGCTCGATGACTGTCACACGGAAAACCTGCTGCCACCGAAAACTCACTGGGCGCGCCCGATCGATACGCCACCCTTCTATGGCTATGCATTGCGACCCGGCATCACGTTCACGTACCTCGGGCTCAAGGTCAACGACAAGGCCCAGGTGCATTTCGGCGGACGCCCAAGCGACAACCTTTTCGTAGCAGGCGAAATGATGGCCGGCAATGTGCTCGGCAAGGGTTATACGGCGGGCGTCGGCATGTCAATCGGCACCGCTTTTGGACGCATCGCGGGCGCTGAAGCGGCAGAGGCCGCTACCCAACACCATGGAGTTCACCGTGCACAAGCTTGAAGCACTGGCTCGCGAGGCTCAGGAACTCGCGTCGGCTCCCTCCGGTATCCATCGCTCCATGAGCGAGCTGCCGTCTCCGGTCATTCGCGTTCTTCCGTTGACCGACAACGAAGCTGAAGTCGCAAGACAGATGCAGATATGCAATGCCTGCCGCTATTGCGAAGGATTCTGTGCAGTCTTTCCGGCCATGACGCGCCGACTCGAGTTCGGCAAGGCCGACGTCAACTATCTCGCCAACCTTTGCCACAACTGCGGAGCGTGCTACCACGCATGCCAGTACGCCCCGCCGCATGAGTTCGCGGTCAACGTACCGAAGGCGATGGCTCAGGTTCGGATAGAGACCTACGCCGAATACGCATGGCCATCCTTTATGGGCGCGCTTTACAAGCGCAACGGCCTGACCGTCTCGCTCGCGCTTGCAGCCGGTCTCGCGTTTTTTCTCATTCTCGGCGTCTGGCTGAAAGGGTCACTCACCGGCGAGCGCTTGGGCGGAAACTTCTATGCTGTGTTCCCGCACAACCTGCTGGCTGCGCTTTTTGGAGCGGTATTCGGCTTTGCGATCCTTGCACTCGGAGCCGGCGTGACGCGATTCTGGCGTGATGTGTCCGCCGGGACGGCGGCCTCGGTTCCCGCCGTCGCCGAGGCTACGAAGCATGTGCTTGCACTGACTTACCTCGACGGCGGGCACGGAGACGGCTGCAATGAATCGAGCGACGCGTTCACACTCGCCCGTCGCCGCTTTCACCATTTCACGTTCTACGGCTTCATGCTGTGCTTCGCGGCCACCGTCGTCGCGACCTTCTATCACTACGCGCTCGGACTGCACGCTCCCTACGCATTGTTCACCCTGCCTGTGCTCCTCGGCACCGCGGGCGGGATTGGCCTGCTTATTGGGCCGGCGGGGCTGCTATGGCTCAACCTGCGCCGCCACCCGAATCACGGCGATCCGAAGCAGCGACCGATGGATCGAGGCTTCATTGCGCTGCTCCTGCTCACCAGTGCAACCGGGCTCGCGCTTCTGGCCTGGCGCGACACCGCTCAAATGGCATGGTTGCTCGCGGCACACCTGGGCGTAGTCATGGCGCTCTTCGCCACGCTGCCGTACGGCAAATTTGCCCACGGAGTCTATCGGTCGGCTGCACTCCTGAAGTCGTCGATCGAAAAGCGACAAGTCAATACCCCGCAAACCGGGTCCGACTGACCGCAAACCGGTCGAACGCTGTCGACCGGCCGTTAGCAATAAAAATACATCCATGGAGACAAATCATGAACGCCTCATCGTTAGCGGCGAAAGATCCGGTTGGCGCTCGCACGTCAAAGTTCAGCGCAGTCCTGCGCGTCACCAGCGGCAACTTTCTGGAACAGTTCGACTTTTTTCTATTCGGCTTTTATGCCGCCCAGATTGCCAGGGTGTTCTTCCCGTCCAGTAGCGAGTTCGCATCGCTGATGTTGACGTTTTCCGTCTTTGGGGCGGGGTTCCTGATGCGACCGCTCGGCGCCATCGTGCTTGGGGCGTACATCGACGAAGTCGGCCGCCGTAAGGGGCTCATCGTGACATTGTCGATCATGGCGAGCGGCACGATCCTGATTGCATGCGTGCCGGGGTATACGACGATCGGCATGCTCGCGCCTGCACTGGTGCTGGCGGGACGACTTCTGCAGGGCTTTTCGGCCGGCGCCGAGCTCGGCGGCGTCTCGGTGTACCTTGCGGAAATGGCGTCCCCAGGCCGCAAAGGCTTTTATACGAGCTGGCAATCGGCGAGCCAGCAGGTCGCCATCGTGGTCGCAGCGGCGCTCGGCTATTTCCTTAACAACTGGATGACGGCGAATCAGATTGGCGCGTGGGGCTGGCGTATTCCGTTCTTCCTTGGCTGTGCGATCGTGCCGTTCATTTTCTTCCTGCGGCGCTCATTGCAGGAGACGGAGGAGTTCAAGAAGCAGCGCCATCATCCGCGCGTCGGCGAGGTGTTTCGAACGATGCTGGCAAACTGGCGCACCGTCTTTGCAGGCATGCTGCTCGTCGCGATGACGACCACCACGTTCTACCTGATCACCGTGTACACCCCGACTTTCGGCAAGACGGTGCTGAAGCTCACGACTGCGGACAGCCTGCTGGTCACTATCTGTGTTGGCATATCCAACTTTATCTGGCTACCGATCGGCGGTGCGTTGTCGGATCGTATTGGGCGCCGGCCGATCCTGATCGCGATCACACTGCTTGCCATCTGCTCGTCATACCCGGCTCTTTCCTGGTTGGCGGCCGCGCCAAGCTTTGGCCGCATGCTCGCGGTGCTGCTGTGGTTGTCGTTTTTTTTCGGGATGTATAACGGCGCGATGGTCGCGGCTCTGACGGAAGTCATGCCGGTCAACGTGCGCGTCGCTGGTTTCTCGCTCGCTTTCAGCCTTGCAACCGCCGTCTTTGGCGGATTTACTCCCGCCGTGTCGACCTATCTCATTCAAGTGACCGGCGACAAGGCGGCGCCCGGTTATTGGTTGAGTTTCGCAGCCGTATGTGGCCTCGTCGCGACGCTTGTGCTCTATCGGCGAGGCGGTGCAGCGGAGCGATCGGCGACCGTCGCCTGACGAGTCGCGCAAGGCACGCATCTCGTCGCCTGGCCCGCAGAGCGGCGGGACCAAAATGCCTATGCGCCCCGCTCCGAATGATTCGGTTCCAACAACCTTTGCTCGCGAATCGCCGCGTCCCGGCGAACCGGCATCTCGCGACTGAACTCACCGCTGTCCGCCCGCAACGTGCTGTTTTGTAAGCAAGCGAAGTGCATTGCTTAAACTTCAGGAGACATTTCCATGCAAATCACCGGTATGTTGCACGGCGCGCGCCTGCTGCAATTCGTCGGATTTCCGGCCAGCGAAATCCTGGGTCCGAGCGCCAGCGAAGAGGAAGTCAAGGCGCTGATCGACCGTCATCGCCAGATCTTCATTAAGCCCGTCTTCAAGGGCGGAGTCGGCAAGAAGGCGCTGCTCGCCTACCCGATCAAAACCGGTGGATGATGCCCACGCCTGCCGCGAACTGGCTGCGTGACGAGGACGGCGCGCCGTTCTGACCATCTCCGATATCAGCCGTTGCGTTGATGATGCTCGTAGACGTACCGGCCTTGTTCGGCGCTAAAGTCTGGCCGCCCGCACGTTGGTAGGCTTCCAGCGCATACAGTCCGGTACGTTTAGAGAGGCTGTAGTACTGTGAGAGATTGAATTGCTGATAGCGCGCCGCACTTGTGATGCCATTTGACTGCGTTGCCCTTGTATAGCTATAGCCGGCAGCCAGATCCAGCGCCGTCAGCGGCTTGAAGTGCAACACTGCGCCAGCCGTGTTGAAGATCGCTTCGTTGCGGAACGCCGAATTGACGCCGGGAATGTATTGCACGTTCGAATACGAGAACGACACGTCCCATTGGGAGTTGAACGCGTAACCGCCTGTCACAGCAACCCGCTGCTGGGCCTGCGCCGTCTGATAGCCGTTGTTAATGCCCGACACAGCTGGTTGCGCACCGGCATTCGACGTCGTGGAATCCGCGCCCCACGCACCGCCGCCGGGCGTCGAGTTATTGATGCGCTGGAAGCCCGCAGCAATGCCAAACGGACCGCTCAGGTACTGCAATGCCGCGCTCCACGTCGAACCCGCGTTAAGGCTGCCCGGCACACCGCCCAGCGAATACGAGCCGCCTGCCGTCAGACCATGGAAATTCGGTGACGTATACACCAGCGAGTTGTTCACGCGGTAATCCACGTCGAGCGCATCGATATCGCCCGGGTGGGCGCCATAGGCGCCAATTAGCCACGTTGTAGGGCTATAGGGCGCGAGCAGGTTGTAGTACGACGTGTACTGGCGGCCTGCCGTCAGTGTACCGGAGGTAGGATTCGTCACGCCCACATACGCCTGACGACTGAAGCCGAGGCCTGTGACGGACTGAGCGCCCGTTGCACTGTTGAAGCCCTGTTCCAGCTGGAAGATCGCCTTCGTGCCGCCGCCCAAATCCTCGCTGCCCTTCAGGCCGAAGCGGCTCCCCCCCCAGATACCGTTGACCATCTTGACCGCCGACCGGCCACCCGTTGTCGAACCAAGTGACGTCTGGCTGCTCTGATAGCCGATCCCCGCGTCCACGATGCCGTACAACGTCACGCTGCTCTGGGCGTGCGCGCTGAGAGCAACCAACCCAAAAGCCGAAGTTGCTAGTACCTTTTTCAGGCTCTTTTAAAAGCGCAGTGGGTAATGCGGCTCACGAGGCATGCGGATTGAGTGCTGAGAAGTCGAGTTTGCCCGCGATGAGAAACAGCACGGTGCGCATGGTCTTGAAGCTGGCGTATCCCCGTGCCTTGCGCTTGGCGGCCTGAAACAGGCCGTTGATCGCCTCAATGAATCCATTGGTCTGGCGTGTCTGCGCCCACGCGATGATGCCGTCGAAATGACGACGGATCATGCGCGCGACGTCCTTCATGGGCTCGACCTTGGAACGCATGACGTTGCCGCACCACCGGCGCAGCATTTTGGAGACGACGTGGATCTGTTTGCGATCGAGAATCTCGCGCAGTTGCTCGCGGTACATCCACGCTCGGGCCGTGCGGTTGGTGGCGTACTGGCTGATCAGCGCCTCGAGATCGGTCAGTTGCGCGAGATCGAGTTTCTCGGCATCCTTGAGCAGCGACCAGCGCATGCCCTTCAGCGAGGGATCGGTTTTCTGCTGCGCGCGGCGCACACCATCAAGCGCTTTGGACGCATGCGCCACGACATGAAACTTGTCGAAGGTCACACGCGCGTCGGGCAGGTGTTCGTCCACGCCCTTGATGAAGGCAGCCGACATGTCGATGCTGACCGATTCGATCTGTGCAGGCGTGGCATTATGTTCCTCCAGGTGCCGGGCAAAGCGTTCGACAACGCCGGCATCCTTGCCTGGCGTGACGAAGACCACGCGCCTTGCGTCCATGTCGGCGACCAGCGAGATATAGTCCTGCCCACGTCGGGCCGACGTTTCGTCAATGGCCACCGCGGTAACTTCGGACAGGTCGGTCGCGGCCACGGCCAGGTCCACGTAACGGTCACAGATGGCCTTCACCCGATGCCACGACAGGTTCACCACGCGGGCCACCGCGGCAAATGTCATCTCCCGGCACAGCGTCAGCACGAGCGCTTCAAACAGCAGCGTGAAGCCGTCCAGCTTGCCTATCCAGTCGGGTTCGACCAGGCGCACCGAGCCGTCCGGCAGACGCACCCGCGGCACCCGAACCTCCAGATAGCACTCGTGCTGAAAGAAGTTGAGGTGGCGCAGCCGCTTGATCTGGGTGTCGTGAGCCGGATGCTCGCCCGCGACGCCGGGATAGGGAAAGCGCGTACCCGCGACAAAGTCCACGGCAATGGTCAGTTCACGCCGCGCGGCATCGAAATCGACGCCTTGCACGTACCACGGGGCCTTGATTCCCAAGGCGGCTTCAAACAGTTGGGTCTGGTTCATCGGTTCACGTTGTCTTGCAGGGCTGGTTGCCGCATTCTGCCGCAACCAGCCCTGTCCCAGCTTACTTCTTCAACGCGCGTCAAGTATTCGCTTCGCCGGGCTGACGCCCGTACTTGACCCGCCAAACCAGCCACTCGGAATTTGAAATAGGCGAGAAAAGCCTCCCCGGACGTTCGAAGAGGCAGCAGAGAAGTATCTGACTCAGGAAGCAGGAAAGAAGGATTTCGAGAGTAAGGAACGTCACCTCGTCTGGTTCGGCCAGTGGTTCGCCGGCCGCGCATTGCACACGATCACCCGACAGGAAATTCTGGATGCCGTCCCGACGCACAACAGGAGGCTGAAACAGGACGTGCGGCCGGTATGCCCAGCGACCCGAAACCGCTATCTCGCAACGATCCGCGGAATGCTGAAGGACGCCGCCGAAGAGTGGGACTGGATCCATGAGGCGCCGTCGCTGCTTGACTTGCCGGAAGCAAAAAAACGAGTCCGGTGGATTACCCAGCTGGAAGCGCAGCGCCTGCTGGCATGCATGACGCCGATGTGGATGCGCGAGGTAACCGAGCTGGCATTCAATACGGGACTCCGATGGTCGAATGCAGCGAAGCTGGAATGGGCTCAGGTCGATCTGGTCAGGAAGTGTGCGTGGATTCATCCGGATCAGGCGAAGGCGAAAAAGCCGATTGGCGTCCCATTGAACCCCGCAGCGGTCGAAGTAATCCGACGGCAGATCGGCAAGCACGGGCAGTTCGTGTTCACGACGAGGGGACACGGCCTCGCAAGGCTGGACAACCGGCTGTGGAAGATTGCATGCGCGCGCACCGGGCTCACCGATTTCCGGTTTCACGACACGCGCCACACTTGGGCGACATGGCACGTCCAGAATGGAACGCCTCTGAACGTGCTGATGGAATTGGGCGGCTGGGCGTCCTACGAGATGGTGCTGCGGTATGTCCACCTCGCCCCCGACCATCTGGCCGAACATGCAAACGCGGTCACACTTTGGTCACAGGCGGGTCTCAGCGAGTCTGCAAACGGTCTGAAAAGCGTTGGGTGATACCGGCGAAAACTCTTTCCGGATAAGGGTTTGATGCAAAACAGAGGCCGACTGGCGGCAACCATGTCGGCCCTGTAACAGCCGGATGCCGGATCCGTTCTATGTCGACGATTATTGGTCAAGTCTATTGAAAGGAACCGGGCCTCGAAGTCTGCTGGCATCGAGGCCCTTTCCACATCCACCCAGAGGATGCCATGTCGACTGCCGCCGCTCCGTCGTCCACCTCCCGTCCCACAGCCGCCGCGCGCCTCGAGCGCCTGCCGTTCTCCGGCTATCACCGGACGATCTTCATCATCATCGCTGTCGCGTTCTTCTTCGATTCGGTCGACCTCGGCACGATGACGTTCGTGCTCGGATCAATCAAGACGGAGTTCGGGCTGTCGAGTGCGACCACCGGCCTCGTAGCGAGCGCGAGCTTTTTCGGCATGGTGCTCGGCGCAGCCGTAGCCGGTCTGCTCGCCGATCGCTTCGGACGCCGTCCGGTATTTCAGTGGAGCATGGTGCTGTGGGGCGTGGCTTCGTATCTGTGCTCGACGGCCCAATCGGTCGATGCGCTGATTTTCTATCGTGTGCTGCTCGGCATCGGCATGGGCATGGAATTTCCGATTGCGCAGACCTTGCTCTCCGAGTTTGTGCCGGCCGCATCGCGCGGCCGCCTCGTCGCGCTGATGGACGGCTTCTGGCCGCTCGGCTTCATCACAGCCGGAGTGGTGTCGTACTTCGTGCTGCCGCACTTCGGCTGGCGCAGCGTGTTCGGGCTGCTGGCGATCCCCGCCGTGTTCGTGCTGATCGTGCGCCGCATCGTGCCCGAGTCGCCGCGTTGGCTCGAACATCGCGGACGACTGCATCAGGCCGACAGCGTGCTCGCGCAGATCGAACTCAAGGTCATGAAGTCGAACGGCCTTGCTTCCTTGCCTGTGCCGTCGATGCTCGCGGAGCCGCCTGCCGCGCGCGCGGGCAGCGCGTTTCGCGAAATCTGGGGCGCCGCTTACCGGCAACGCACGATCATGGTCTGGCTGCTCTGGTTCTTTGCGCTGCTCGGTTTTTACGGACTGACATCGTGGCTCGGCGCACTGATGCAGCAGGCCGGATTCGCAGTCACGAAATCGGTGCTGTATACGGTGCTGATCTCGCTTGGCGGTATTCCCGGCTTCCTGTGCGCAGCGTGGCTTGTCGAGCGGTGGGGACGCAAGCCGACGTGCATTGCCTCGCTCGTCGGCGGTGGCGTGATGGCCTACGTGTATGGGCAAACGGCGTTGCACGCGGATAGCGTCACGCTCCTGATCTGGACCGGGCTCGCGATGCAGTTCTTCCTCTTCGGCATGTGGGCGGTGCTTTACACGTACACGCCGGAACTCTATGGGACGGGTGCGCGCGCAACGGGTTCGGGATTTGCGTCGGCGATTGGCCGGGTTGGCTCGTTGATCGGTCCGTATGTGGTCGGCGTCGTGCTGCCGATGTTCGGCCAGGGTGGCGTCTTTACGCTCGGCGCATTGTCGTTCGGCGTGGCGGCGTTCGCGGTTTGGGTCATGGGCATCGAGACAAAGGGACTCGCGCTGGAAACCCTCGCCGCAAAGGCCGCACCGGAAGCGTCACCCGAATATCGCGGCGTAGCAGTCGACGAAGTTCGTTGAGTGGGTGGTCGATGCAGGCGCCTGAACGGTGTGGCCAGATCAAAAGCGGCGGGCAATACGCAGCAGTGCCTCATCTACCAACCCGAAGAAGACCGCTTCTATCGAACCGAGTGGCATCGGCGGGTTGACGTTTTGTCATTGAACGATCAACGCGCACTGCAATCAAGACCTCGCCGTCCCGGGCCCGTCGCCATGCCACCGCAGGCGGCATAAACTGTGGAATGTAGTCTGTCCGATCGGAAGGATGACGCCCGTGCAGCGTAGGGCTGACAGCACCGGATAATCATCCGGCTGACTTCATGAAAGTAGTTCGAGATGGAATCGCGTCGATCGAAATCAGCGCAGACGGCGTGGCGTCGCGGCTGCAACGCCCACCGCGTGCTGGCTTGTGCCGCGGTATTCGCGTTGAGCGCCTGCGCGCAGCCGTGGGAGAGCTTTCAACCCGGCGAAGCGCAATCTGCTGTCATCGCCCGGCTGGGTCAACCGCAGGAAATCTATGACCTGCCAGACGGTTCGAAGCGGTTGATGTGGCCGACCCAGCCGATGGGAGAGACCACTACGGCGGCGGACATCAATGCAGCGGGCAAGGTGATCAGCGTCAGGCAGGTGCTCCAGCCGACTGAGTTCTATCGCGTCGAGCCGGGTAAGTGGATGAAACAGGACGTGCTGGTCAACTTCGGCCGCCCTGAAGAGGTGGTTTACTTTCCAATGATGAAACGCGAAGTATGGAGTTATCGCTATCTCGAAGACGGCGTCTGGTACCTGCTCTTTAACTTCTATTTCGACAACGCCGGTGTGCTGCGGTCGACCCAGAAGAGTCCGGACCCGCTCCATGAGCAAAATGACAACAACCGCCCATTGTGACTGCGCTGACGCGGGATTTTGACGACCCGCGCACATGGGAAAAGCGGGAGGCGCAGCCACTACGTAAAGGCGTCGGCAAGACGGCTGTCCGGATGCTGTTCCGGCGTCACCGCGCGGGCAATGGAGAAACGTCGATTTGATCGAGCAGATTGCTTTCGAGAAGCCGGCTTGATTGTCTCGGCGGCAGGATCCGGCCGACTGTCAGGAACTGAGCGAGAACCGGGCAAGCGGAATTGCCGGGGACAGAGCAATCGTAGAGCTGGTCAACAGTGACTGATGGTGAAATATCCGCGGAAGCGCGTCGGGCCGCGTCAGCCAACCTGATCAGACCTTACCCAGTCAGGATCGTCGACAGCGTGGCAGCCAGGGCCGTGAAACGTCTGCCAGACGCCCGCCCCATCGAGCCGGTCCTGTCGCGTCGATTCATCAGACGTAACAGGATATCGAGGCCAGCGGTCGTCGAGCCCACAGGCGACCTCTGCCATCTGATAGCGATCTGATAGCGAGACCCGGCCCCACACACTTGAATCTGCAGATTTACTGCCCACATGATGAGCAGCGAGGCAGCGGCCGAGGTAGAATATCGCCCTTTTGCCCGGACGAGCGCCCGAGGCTCGAGGATCCGGCAAGCCCAAGTGGCAACTGCCGCGGCCAGTTCCATTCTTTTTGCACCGACGCCCTCATCACGGCCTTCCTGTGGCCTGAAGCGACGGTTTGGCGCGCGCATTCGTCCAGTCTAATCAGTCACGTAGGTCGTCAGTAAGGGAGCAGCAGTCAATGGCAAGCGGGGAACAACGAACGGTAGCGAAAACTGGATCAACGATGGCTTCCAGGAAGGATGCCGGCAAGAATGCGGTAATGCCCGCCGTTCCTGCTGAATCTGCGCTCGAAGCGGACGAGCGTCGCCAGCAGCTGCGCGAGCTGATCCAGCTCGGCAGGGAACGCGGTTATCTGACGCATGCCGACATCACCGACCACCTGCAGGGCAATTTTACCGACACGGCGGCGATGGAAAGCATCGTCCGGACGTTCGCTGAAATGGGGGTCACGATCTACGAGCAGACGCCCGACGCTGAAGCGCTGCTTCTGCAGGACGCTGCCGCAGGAACCGCAGACGACCAGGCTGACGAAGAAGCCGAGGTCGCCCTGTCGACGGTCGACTCCGAATTTGGCCGGACCACCGATCCCGTGCGGATGTACATGCGCGAAATGAGTTCGGCAACCTTGCTCACGCGTAAGGAAGAGGTCGAAATCGCGATGCGCATCGAAGACGGGCTCGCGAGCATGGTCCATGCGATCTGCGCCTGTCCGTCGACAATTGCGACGATTCTCGAACTTTCGGATCGCGTCGCCCGCGATGAAATGCGTATCGACGAGCTGGTCGACGGTGTGATCGACGACGGCATCAGCGAAAACTTCGATGCCGCCGCCCAGGACGACACCACGAGCGACGACTCGGAGACGGAAGACGACGGCGACGAAACCAGCGCTTCCCAGGCCAACGAGGCGAATCTCGCCCAGTTGAAGGAAGAGTGTCTGACGCGCTTTGGCCGCGTTGCCGACCAGTTTGCGTTGATGGAGGCGGCCTACACCGCGAGCGGAGCCGAGTCGAAGGGGTTCATCGCGGCACAGGACGCAGTGCGCGAAGAATTGCGCACGATCCGCTTCACCGCAAAGATCATCGAGCGCCTGTGCGCCGACGTTCACGCGATGGTCGAAGAAGTGCGCGGGGTCGAACGCCAGATTCTTCAGTTGATGGTGGACCGTTGCGGGATGAGCCGCGACGAGTTCATCGCGAGCTTCCCCGGCAACGAAACCGACCTCTCCTGGGGGCGCGGCCTTGCAGGCAAATCGCGTTCATACAGCGACGCGGTCGGGCGCAGCCTGCCGGACCTCGAAGCGCATCAGCAAAAGCTGATCGATATTCAGGCGCGGGCGGTTTTGTCGCTGACCGAACTGAAGTCGGTGAACAAGCGGATGCTGGCTGCCGAGCGTCAGATGCGGCAGGCGAAGCACGAGATGACCAAGGCCAACCTGCGCCTCGTGATTTCCATCGCAAAGAAGTACGTGAATCGCGGGCTGCAATTCCTGGACCTGATTCAGGAAGGCAATATCGGCCTGATGAAGGCAGTCGACAAGTTCGAATATCGCCGCGGCTGGAAGTTCTCCACGTACGCGACGTGGTGGGTTCGCCAGGCCGTCACCCGCGCGATCGCCGATCAGGCGCGCACGATTCGCGTGCCGGTGCACATGATCGAGACGATCAACAAGCTCAATCGCATCTCGCGGGAAATCCTCCAGCGTACCGGCAAGGAAGCGGATGCAGCGACGCTCGCCGCACGCATGGAGATGCCCGAAGACAAGATCCAGAAGATCATGAAGATCGCGAAGGAGCCTGTGTCGATGGAAACGCCGATCGGCGAGGATGGCGACACGAGTCTCGGCGACATGATTGCAGACGGTGACACGGTGTCGCCAGCCGACGCCGCGCTGCACGAAAGCCTGCGCGCGACCGTGCGTGCGGCGCTCGAAGAGCTGACGCCGCGCGAGGCCAAGGTGGTCAGAATGCGCTTTGGTATCGACATGGCCAGCGACTACACGCTGGAAGAGGTCGGCAAACAGTTCGACGTGACGCGTGAGCGGATTCGCCAGATCGAAAGCAAGGCGATGAAGAAGCTGCGGCATCCGAGCCGTGCAGACCGTCTGGCTGCGTTCATGGGCGAGCGTTCGTAACTGCCCCTGCGCTGCCTGCGCCAGTCTTGGCGCAGGCAGCCATCAACCCTCAGTGCCGTTTCCGGCGGTCCCTATCCGCCTTCTCAGGAAACAAACGGCAGCTTGCTGGCTCGCGCCTCCGCGAGCATCGACAGCGTAATCTCACGAACCTCCAGCCTGAATTCAGCCGCCGCACGCTGCCCACGAGCCTGCCTACGGCACGGCTAGGCGCGCTGCGGATTAACGATGCGAATCCGAATCCCTGTCTCGCTGGCTTGTCGTGCCATGCTGCTGATAACTCAGGCGCTGAAAGAACAGACTCACACGGACGAATGGATTCGGCTTGATCTGCGGCGTCGAAGGGCGACGATTCTGGGTGGCGTGATGGTTCACCTGAAGAGGCCTGGTTGATGCCTGCTGCGGTGCGACGGAATACACCGCAGGTGCCGCCTCGGCCTTCGACGGAACGGGCGCTGCGGGCGGCGCGGGCTCGACACTCACCACCGAAGTGGCGCGAGCCACAGGCGCCGGCGATACCGTGACCTGAGCAGGCAGAGCAGTCTGTGTCATTGGCGCTGCTGCGGGTGCGGTTATCTCAGGCGCGTGCTGAGAGCTTGCCATCGCTTCGACGTAGCCGCGCTGGTCATGGTTGAACCAGACGCCGTACGCGCCGGTCCCCACTACCCCGACGGCTATCGCGCTTGCCGACGCAGCCCAGAGCGTCACGCGGCCGAACCGCCCTCGCTGTGCAAGCGGAATGTAACCCGCCTCGATACGGGCATCGCCCCCTGGACGGACACCCAGATCCGGCAAGCCAGCCTCTGTGGATATCGCAAGCCGCGTCGAATCGCTTCGGCTGATCGTTCGATAGAGTCCGTTGACCCATGGGTGAAGCCGCCGGGACCGTCTGAGAACGATGATGAAAGTAACGACGGCACACATCAGCGTGTTCGCCAGATTCATCCAGAACATCGGGTTTGTGACCCCGCGGCTCATTTCGAGCAGCATCAGTGCGAACGTACCGTTGCTAAGCGCCCAGCTTCCCCAGCTCAAGAGGCTGTAACTGCGCACGTCGACTTCCCGTTCCAGCAGTTTGCTGATGGTCGGAAGGTACGTGAGGACGCGTGCACCATTCCAGAAGAGAAACATCGCGCTAAGTACCTGGATGTAGAGTTCGTGAGACATCTTCAATCCTTTGCCATGCGTGCAGGGCTGGACATGTGGTTCACCGCTCGCCTGAGACATTCCATACGTGTCGCTTTATCACCCCCAAAGCCATACCAAAGTTATACAAAATATTCAGCGACGGCGGCGCACCTCTTCCGTCGTGTCCCTGACTCCTTCTCGACGCAGCAATACGCCCGATCACCAATAACACCATACACGCCGTGTCTTGAGCAGCCGAACTTCCGACAATAAAGCGTTGGCCACGCGACAACACCTTCCGCCCCCTCTTCTATCGCTAAAGAGCGGTAACCCCTCTACCGGCTTGCGTTTGACGAAGTTGGCATGGTCGATGCTACGTGTCTATGGCCAAGTCGCGGACTTGCCAACGCTGAGTGGACTGAGGTGCGTCATGTCGAGTGTTCAACGTCAAGGTCGCAGGACCGGGTGGCGAGGACTGCCACAATCCCGCCGAACGGCCGGAAACCGTAACAGTTTGAAAATCATGAAACACATCCTGAACGGATTGCGCGCCGCGGGATGGATCGGCCGCGGACCCAGCGCGTTGTGGCCGTACGTGCGCCCGTGGGTGTTTGGCATTCTGACGATCGCCTTTTTCTGCTTCGTCGCGCAAGGCGTATTCAAGCGACATTTACTGGTCCCTCCGGTGGAAACGCCTCCGTCCCTGATCGAGCGCGGTTACACGTCGAATTTTCTCGCGGAGAGGGTCATGTCCGCCATGCAGGAGATCGGGCGTGACGTGGGGTCCATCCCGCACGACGACATGATGGCCAACGACTCCCGGCCCGATATCCAGATTCCCGGACAGGAGATGTCCTACGCGTCGACAGTCCGCTTCCTCAAAGGGTTCGTCGGCCGGGAAGATGTGGTTGTCAATATCGGCATCACCAGACTGAATGGCGATCCCGATTCGTACGTTGCGCACGTGCGGATCGCAGGAGGTCTCTTTGATTCCCGCGAGGATGTGGTGTTTTTTACGGGACGCGATCTGGACAAGTTCGTGCCTGAGATCGCCGCAAAGGCAATGCAGCTCGCCGAACCGAACATACTGGCGGGCCATCTCTTCACGCAGGCGCAAAAGAAGAAGTGCTCGCCGGCCGAATGCGATTATCACGAGATCGTAGGCATCTACGACGAAGTGCTTGCGCTGCCAGCTTCCCAGCAATCGGAATGGGCGCTTGCCGGTAAAGCCTGGTTGCTGACGAGGCAGGATCGTTCACGAGACGCGGAAGAGCAATCCCGTGACGCACTTCTCACGTACCCGCATTCGGCCATTCTGCGGGCCGCCCTCGGGATCGCCCTCGAACAGCAGCACAGGATTGACGACGCGATTGTCGTACTCAGGCAAGGCGCTCAAGAGAAATCGAAGACAGCTGAAAACCTGCGTCTGCTCGGCGACGTGCTCCTGCATGCGCATCGCTATCCAGATGCATTAGACGCGTTCAAGGACGCCTGGCGCATGAACCCCGACTCAGTCGACACGCTGCACGATTGGGGCGAGGCCCTCGTAGCAGTCGGGCGATACGACGATGCGATCGACAGGTTGTCCCGCGCGGTCGCGCTTCGCCCTGACCTTGCTCCCTCGTATGTCGAATGGGGTCGTGCTCTGGAACAGAAAGGCGATCTGGCCGCCGCGGCACGCCGGTATGCACAGGCGTCGCGGCTCGATGAACAGGCGGTGTCGCCTCATGAAGAAAGGATCGCTCGCCTTGCCAGGGAGTATCGGGAGGTCAGACGCTCTGACGTCCCTGCTCCCGATGCCAAAGCAAGACCGCGTTCGAATCCGTCGGAACAGGTCCTGTTCGAGGCGTATCTGTGCCCAGACGGATGGAGCGCCACGTTGACGGGCTAGTACAACATCCCGTAAATAGGTTGAATAATTAACTGCCTCGGATATCATGTCTGGATGAGTCGAGGCCGCCATGCAACGCCAGTGAAGCTGGCGAATAAAGAACGACAGGAACTGCTATCGCTGATTGAGCGGAAAACGGCTACGCAGCGAGATGTGATGCGGGCGCGTATCGCGTTGTGGGCCCACGAGGGTCACTCCAATACGGTGATTGCGCGGGAACTGGGTGTCTCGGTGCAAACGGTCTGCCTGTGGCGCAAGCGCATTGCCCGGCAAGGTGTCCTGGGTATTCGCGAGGGCGAGCGCAGTGGCCGTCCGCCACGCATCACGCACGAAGCGCGACTGCAGTTGATTGCGCTGGCGTGTGAAGCACAGGAACCTGAGGGACGGGTCACGCCGACACTCGACGAGATTGCGGCGCGTGCCGTGGAGCGTGGCGTCGTCGGGCAGATCAGCCGCAGTCACGTGCAGCGCATTCTGCAGGCCGGCGACGTACGCCCGCACCGGGTCCGGCAATGGCTGCACAGTCCGGACCCGGCCTTTCGCGAGAAGGTCAACGTGATTTGCAAGCTGTACCGCAAGGCGCCGCGAAACGCGGTAGTGCTCAGCATCGACGAGAAGACCGGCATTCAGGCCATTGAGCGCAAGCACCCGGGACGGGCACCCGCGCCAGGACGGCTGCGTCGCCGTGAATTCGAATATATCCGTCACGGCACCCAGGCGTTGATTGCTGCGCTCGATGTGCATACCGGAAAGGTGTTGGCAGAGTGCCGCGAGCGGCGCACCCAGGACGATCTGGTAGCCTTCATGGAACGCGTGGCAGCCGCGTACCCGGACAAACAGGTGCACGTGGTTTGGGACAATCTGAACACGCATCGCGCCCAGGCCGTCTGGCAGGCGTTCAATGTGCGGCATGGCAAGCGGTTTCATTTCCACTTCACGCCGTTGCACGCAAGCTGGGTCAATCAGATCGAACTCTGGTTTGCCCGTTATACGCGCCGGGTGCTGCGCCATGCCAGCCACACCAGCACCGCGCACCTGCACGAGCGCACCGGGCAGTTCGTCGGCGAGCACAATCAGGCCGCACGCCCCTTCAAATGGAGTTTCCGGGGCTATCCGCTGCAAAGCGGTGCATCGTAATCGAGGAACGCAGATGCCAGCTGTACCCGCCAAACACCACGCTGCTGAACTGCAGCGTCAACTGCGCAGCCTGCTCGGCCATGAGCAGATTGTCACGCAAGCCTACGGGCGCCACTTGCTGATCAAACGTCTGGACGATGAGGAGCCAACCGTCGTGGCGCGCCTCACCGAGCTCGGCCGCAATCGATATGGCGCCGCCTTTCGCAGCCATAGTGGGCGTTGGGAACCGCTGCCGGGCACGGGTTCGCTCGACGAAATGGCCGACGTGGTCGTCACGCTCCTGCAGCCTTATTTGCAGCCCGATAATTATTAAACGTATTTGCGGGATGTTGTACTAGTACGCTCGTGACCGGCTCAAGGCTGCCGTGGCCGGTCACCGCGACGACCGTGACACTGCAGGCGTTGTTCCATCGAGAAAGGAGGACCGCTATGTGTCCGATATGCCTTACGACCGTCGCTCTCCTTGGATCGGCGGCGACATCGACCGGCGGCCTGGCCGCGCTCGCTGTAAAGAAGCTTCGCGCGCGCAGTGACAAGACGCCGGACTACGCTTCACTGAACACTCGAGGAATTGGCGGCGAGCCACAGAAACATGAGGCTGGTGCCGGGCCGCACGCGATGGGAGCAGGCGAATGAGGACGCCGCACGTCAACTGTTTCGGGCCTCCGTCAGCACAATAGCAACACGGCTCGATATTCAGTCCCAGGTCACTTCTGGTCCGCGGGACGGCCAGCACCGAGCGCATCGAGCAACGGCCGCAGAGCATCAAGTTCCGAGCCGAAGCCGGTCCAGTCTCCCGCCTTCAGTCGCTCGATGGCGCGGTCATAGTGGGCCAGTGCCTCGCGGGCGCGCGCGTCCGCCGTGCCCTGGGCCGGCGATGCTGCTCGCGCGGTCTCCCTGAAGAGCGCCGCCAGGGCTTCACCCAAGGTTTCCTCCATCACTACACGGTCACCATAGGCGGCGATCACCCGCTTCAACTCGGGCAACTGGCCGGACGCCGCACGCAAATAGAGCGGGGAGACATAGAGAATCGAGTTCTCGATCGGCACAACCACAAGATGACCGCGAATCACGCGTGAGCCCATCTGGTTCCACAGCGAGATCTGCTGCGAGATCTCGGTATTTTGCTGAATGCGTGCTTCGATTTGAAACGGCCCAAAGACCAGCCTGTCCTTTGGGAAGGTGTAGACGATGAGCTTGCCGTACCCGGCCGGATCGCAACGCGCCGCCAGCCAGGCAATCATGTTCTCGCGCTGGCTCGGCACCATCGGCAGCATGAGGACGAACCCGGCGCGCGCGTCCCCGGGCAGTCGCATGATCATGTAGTACGGCGGCATTGTGCCGGCGGCGTTCCCACCATCTATACCGGCCAGTTCCCGAGGGAACTGCCACAGGTCCTCGCGGTTATAGAAGACTTCCGGCGCATCCATATGGTAGGTGCGATAAATTTTCGCCTGGATCAGGAACAGATCCTCAGGATAGCGGATATGCTGCCGAAGCTCCTGTGGCATCGCATCCAAAGGCTTGAACAAACCCGGAAAGATGCGCTCGTATGTCCGCAGGATAGGATCGGTGGAATCGCTGACGTAGAAGTCGACCGTGCCGTTGTACGCGTCGACCACAACCTTGACCGCGTTGCGAATGTAATTGGCGCCGTCGCCGAAACCAGGCTGGGCGTAGGGAAACCACTGGCTCGTGGTGTACGCGTCCTGGATCCAGAACAGGCGCCCGTCGCTCGCGACGATATACGGGTCGCGGTCGAGACCAAGGAACGGCGCGATCGTGCGCACGCGCTCCTGAATGTTACGGTGAAGCAGGATCCGGCTTTCGTCCGTGATATAGCCGCTAAGCAGGATGTTGGGATCGTCGAACTCCCAGGCGAAGAGGCTGCGTCGCGCCACGCCGCCGATGGCAACGCCGTCGCGCCCGCTGTAAGTGCTATAGACGTTATCCGCCCCTTTGGGATAGTCGAATTCGGGCACGCTGCCCTTCACGATGACGTAGCCCGGATTGCCTCCACCAAAATAGAGGCGCGGTTCGTGGATGGTCGGGCCGCCTTTGGCGACGGGCGGGATATCCTGCAGATAGAAGGAAGGCAAGCCTTCGGCGGATTTCTCGGTGACCGGCGACATCACGACGCCGTTGCCATGCGTGAAGATGAGATGCAGGTTCACCCAGGTCTGGGCGTTGGGCGGAAGCATCGCCGGCTCCAGTTCCCGCGCCGACAGCATCACCTGCCTGTAACCGCTATCAAGCCCGTAGCGATCGATGTCTACAGAGAGAAACTTGTAGTAAGTCCGGATCTCCTGCAACTGTGCGTAGGTATCCAGCAGCGGCTGCACATCCCACAGGCGGATGTTGTCGATGGTCGCGCGATTGGCTTCAAGCGAGGCGAGAGTCAGCCCCTGCTCGGCAGCAAACGGTCTGACCGCAATCTGCGCGAGGCCGTAAGCCTGTCGCGTCAGCGCGATATTGTGTTCGATATAGGGCGTCTCAAGGCGCAGTTCGCTCGGTTTGACATAGAAGCGCTGAAACAGCGCCGGATAGATCAGCGCGAACACAAACGAACTGCCGAACACCAGCAGCGCGAGGGCGGCAGGCAGTCGATAGCTTCGCGTGCGCATATTGACCCACATGGCGACGGCTGAGGCAGCCGCAAGGCCCACGAGTACCCACAGGACCGGCAATTCGACGTGCACATCGGTATAGCTGGCGCCGACCACGACGCCGTTGTCGCCATAGAGCAGCAGAAAGCGGTCGAGCCAATAAGACCAGGCCTTCAGCACAAAGAACAAACCGAGCAGTGCCGAGCCATGAGTGGCCGCGGCGGACGAGAGCTTCCGTGGCGGCCGCTCTAGCGCGATGTCGCCGCGCAATCCATAGACCGCACCTGCCACGATCGCACTGCAGAAGAGCACTCGCAGCAGCCAGTTCTTGAGCGCGACATACACGGGCAGTGAGAAGAGATAGAAGCTGATATCCCTGCCAAAGATCGGATCGTGCTCGCCATAAGGTACCTGCTGAAGGAAGCGAAGCGCGATGTCCCAGTTTGAGATTTCGCTGCCGGCGATAATCAGCCCAAAGACGACAGCGGCGCCCGTGATACTGGAGCGCCAGGGAACGCGCGGCGCCACCAGTTCGGCCAGATCGCCGGTGGCTTCCGTCACGACCGACAAACTGCGTACTCCCGCTTGCGAGGGATAGACAGCCCTCGCGTAACGATGCGCCAGGAACCCCGACACGCCGATCGCGCCCGCCGAGGCAGCGAACACGGCGACAAACAGCAGCACCCTGGCGAAAAAGACCGTCCAGAAGACCCCGACATAGCCGAGCGAAGAGAACCACAGCCAGTCGACCAGAATGCCTGTGATACGCCCGACGACAATCAGGCAGGCGAGGGCGGCCGCAGCCATAATTGCATAACGTCTCAGGCGCACGCCGGACCTCACTTCCGATCGCATCGCCCCCTCCTTTGCTGGCCCGTCACATGCTCTGCTGCGGCCGGATCATTGCGCAACGCTGACCTGCCTGGAGCGCGGCGGAATGGCTGTTGACGCAACCCTGATTGCCCGGAATAGGCACTCAACGACCTGCGCGAGGCGAGCCAGGATGAGGCAGGTTCAGGCCTGTTGAATGATTGTAGTCCGGTCAGTCAGAAGCGATCGGCATCGCTATCCGAAGTTAGACCGCGAATGACTGTGTCCCGAACGCCACCGGTTGGGCGATGGATTTCAAGCGAGCGACTCATGGTCAAGAGGAAGGCTACCGCGCGCAATCAGCCGTTCATGGTCGCTCCGCATGACGCGACGCCCGCGCCAAAAAACTTACATAACCTTTAGTTTATCGTTACCGTAAAAAACATTAACTATCGCAAATTTTTGTTCCGCCCTACTCTCTAATCATCCCTTCACACCGCGCCTCGGTCGCCGTAGTCGAACCGCCGACAGCGTAGTCAGGGAAGGTGAGGTTGAAGGAGAGTGTCATGAACACCGCCGAGAAGTCCCTGCACTATCTGGTCGAAAAGTGGCTTGCACCCACTAAACTGGCGCGGATCCGGGTAGTCCAGTTTGGTCGTATGCAAAATGACAGTCGGCGCTACGTACACGTCGAGGCATCGGCTCCGACCGGCTCGCATGCAATTTTTTTCTTTCGGCACGATGACGGCTGCTGGCGCGTATTTCCGGCCCGGATCGCACGACCGTCGATGACGGGTTATCGGCTCGCCGCCTGATCTGCGTCACCCTCCCGGCAAAGCAACCGACCTGGCTATCCCGATCTCACTCAACCGTCCAGCCCTGCTCCTGCCCCGACAGTTCAGAACACATCCGCCGCCCGGAATCAAACCTGCTCACAAACGCCTCAAAGCCCTCGACAGGCAGCGGCCGGCAGAAGTAATAACCCTGATACGCATAACATCCCGACTCAGCGAGCAGGTTTCGCTGAGCCTCGGTCTCGACGCCCTCGGCGATCACCTCCAGACCAAGACTCTGACCAAGCGCCACGATCGTTCTGGCGATCACGGCATCGTTCGGATCCACAAGAATGTCACGCACAAACGAGCGATCGATCTTCAACTGATCCAGCGGCAAACGCTTCAGATAGGAAAGCGACGAATATCCGATACCGAAATCGTCCAGTGAGAAGACCACCCCGGTGGCCTTGAGCGCACGCATCTTCCCGGTGATATCGAGCACATTGTCGACGAGCACGCTCTCAGTCAGTTCCAGCTTGAGCCTGCTCGGGTTGGCCCCCGTCCGGCTGATGACAGCCAGCACCTTGTCGACAAAATCAGGCTCACGAAATTGGTGAACGCTGACATTGACCGCGATCGTCAGACGCGCCATTTCCGGCTGGGCCGCCCATCGCGCGAGTTGAAGACAGGCGGTTTCCAGCACCTTGTTTCCAAGCGCGAAGATCAATCCGGTTTCTTCGGCGAGAGGAATGAAATCGGCAGGCGCTACGATTCCACGCTCGGGATGCTGCCAACGCACGAGTGCCTCGGCGCCCGTTACGGTATTGCAGGCTGTGACCTGTGCCTGGTAATGCAGCAGGAACTGATTTTCTTCGATCGCCTTGCGCAATCCCGCCTCCAGAGCGGCGCGCTCCACCACCACAGTCTGCATCGCCGGATCGAAGAAGCACATCGCGTTGCGCCCTCTCTCCTTGGACTTGTACATGGCAAGGTCGGCCTGCTTCAGGAGTTCGTCGATGGAAGCCTGATGCCCACTAAAGACGGTCGCGCCAATACTCGCGGTGCTGCGATATTCGACGCCATCGAGTCGATAACTCTTGCCGAGCACGGCGAGGATTTTTTCGCTCATCGCTTCAGTCTGGCTGGCCGCTTCCTGGCGGTTCTCGCTCAGGCTTCCCAGCACGACGACGAACTCGTCGCCCCCTACCCGCGCTACCGTGTCACCCTCACGCACGCTCTCCGAGAGCCGGTGCGCCACCTGCTGCAGCAGGAGGTCTCCCTTGTCGTGGCCCAGCGTATCGTTGAGCGTCTTGAAGTTGTCGAGATCGATGAACAGCAGGGCGCCGGAGGCTTCGCTCTGGGCACTGACCGCAATGGCCTGCTTCAGACGATCCGCCAGCAGGGTGCGGTTAGGCAGACGGGTCAAGGCATCGAAGAAAGCCAGTTCCTTGATTCGCTCTTCGGCAATCTTGCGTTCGGTAATGTCGTGATGCGTGCCGACATAGTGCGTCACCGCCCCGTCGCTCCCGGTCACCGCGGCGATGGTGAGCCATTTCGGATAAACCTCGCCATTCTTGCGACGGTCCCAGATCTCGCCCTGCCAGCCGCCCACACGGTGAATCGAATTCCACATCTCGCGGAAGAAAGCCGCGTCGTGATAACCCGACTGCAGTATTCGCGGCGTGCGGCCCACCACCTCGTCGGCGGTGTAGCCGGTACACTCGGTGAAGGCCGAATTCACGCGCAGGATCGTGCCGTTCGAATCGGTGACCATCATGCCTTCCAGCGAGTCGAACGCGACCGCGGCGATGCGAAGCTCGGCCTCGACCTGTTTGCGCTCGGTAATGTCACGCCCGCTAGTCCGGATACCCGTGAATACGCCCCTCGCATCATGGATGGGAACCCATGAGACGGAAAACCAGACGAACGAGCCATCCTTGCGAACACAACGAAACTCAAGGTCGTCGCCACGCAAACCCTGAAGCCCCTTCAGAAGCTCAGGCACGACACGCGGCCTGTCCTCGGCGTGGATCAAGGTGCCGGTGAAGTCGGGCATCGCCATGCACTCGTCCACGGTATAGCCGGTGTACTCCTCAACGGACGGATTGATCCAGCGGGGTTTGCCGTCCAGCCCCCACCAGACCTCCAGGTTGACCGTGCAGTCGGCGATCGCGCGGAATTTCTCCTCGCTCTCGCGCAGTTCGCTGGTCATCTTCGAGGCGAGCCGCATGGCACGGCTGCGACCGGTCACCATGACCCAGGCCAGCAGCGCCAGCAACAGACTGAGGCCCGTGCCGGTGCAGGCAATCAGCGTTTCGGCGTTGCGGCCGAACCGGGTCTTGAAATCGTTGTGGGCAGTCATGGAGAGCATCCAGTTATGCCCGTTCACGACCAGATACTCGCTCGCTGAAACGGTTGAATCCGGGTGCTGTCCTTTGGCGCCGGACGAGTGATACAGGAGCGCCGCCGCCGACTGCTGGACGCCATCATAGATCGTCAGGGAGAGTCCGGCCGGTTGCTCGCCATAGAGACTTGCGATCACGTCCCGCATACGGAACGAAGCGGAGACCCAGCCGAGCAGGTGCGCCCGGCGCTGGGCGACGGTGTCCTGCGGCTTGCCTCGCGCATACACCGGCAGGAACATCACAAAACCGGGTTGCGCATCCTCCCCGGTGTCCACGGCCAGTTGAACCTTCCCGGATACGATCGTCATCCCGGCGTCGCGGGACTCCTCCATGGCTTGCCGCCGCACCGGGCTCGCCCAGACGTCGAAGCCGAGTACCGAACGACTCCCGCCCACGTACGGTTCGCGCTGGACGATCGGGGCGTAGTCTTCGCGCAGCCCCTCGGGCCGGATGGTGTAGTGGGGCAAACCCAGCTGGCGCATCGCGGCGATATGGGCGTCCCTGTCGGCCGCGGGCACCCACTGGACAACGGCGAGCCCCTGGATGCCGGAAAAGTTCGCGTCGAGGTTGATCGCGCGGACGTACTCGCGGAATTTGTCGCGATCCAGCGTGCCCGTCGCGACGAACATGGCCTGCACGCCCCGCAGCATCTGCTCGTAGGTCGCCATCCGCTGCTCGATGCGGGTGACGGCGTCGCCCAGCGCGGAGTTGAACTGTGTGAGCACTTCACGCCGTGAGGCCTGCCGCTCGTGATCCCAGAGTGTCCACGTCACGCCGAGCCCGGCGGACAGGATCAGCAAAGGCAGCAGGACAAGGCGTACCCAGCTCACGGCGGCGTCTGGAAATCGACCATGGAATCGGCCAGGTCGGGTTTGAAATATTTCTCGAAGATCCGGCGCACCGTGCCATCCGCGCGCATCTCATTCACCAGGTCGCGCCACTTCTGCTGCTCCGCAGGCGACAGCGCCTTCTTCGACATGATGAGACCGTGCGGCACCGCTGGGTCGTTGAACTCGACGATCGTAGTGACGTCGCGAATCCTCTTTGCGTCGATCGCCGGGTAGTCGAAGGGCTCAATGATCATGCCCTGGATGCGCTGCAGGATGAGCGCCTCATACAGGGGTTCAAGGCCGCCAGCCTGGCTCACGCGGTTGGCGGCCGCAAGTGTGTCCACCAGCTGGTTAGCCGAGTCGCTATAACGGAAACTGCGGATGACACCAAGCTGAAACCGGTCGTTGTGTTCGAAGTCGGACAGCTGGCGTATGCCGGAATCCTTGCGCACCAGCAGATAGTATTTATTGCTGAAGTACCAGGCGAAGGAGGCGTACCGATTGCGCTCGGCGTTCGCGATACCGGACAGGCTGAAATCGAGCGCGCCGGATTCGATCAGTGTCCAGATGCGCGCGCGCGACATAAGACTCACTCTGACCTCGCAGCCGCTGCGGCGGATCAGTTCGTCGGCGAAGTCCTTGTCGATGCCGGTGTCGGTGTCGAGCGAATAAAGCAGGCCGTGATCGTGCAGCGCGAGCGTAAATGGACGTGAGCAATCAGGACCGCTCGCGACGGCCGTGCCAAGGCAGCACAGCGTCAGGAGCAAGCCGCCAAGTGCGTGTCGTATCACAGTGTCTCCAGTGCAATAAAAGATGACTCAACAACGACAGTCGTTTCTATCGACAACCATTTTGACTACACGTCCAGCCATGTGGTCACTTTGAAGACGGCAATCCAAGGCGAACATGTTGCACCGATGCCAGGCTCGCATCTGCGCGCACCGGAGACCAGAAGTCCCCGCGCGCAAATGCTCCAAACGCGTTTACGGCACCACCGGGAAGTTCTTGAGGGGTATTTGCAACGTTTTCAAAGATTATTCTCGAGCAAACGAAAGCACGCCGCAATGCGCTGGCGGCCGGGTACCTGAAAAATACCCTGGCTGCCTCAGAACGTCTTCACTTTTGTCTTCGCCTTTTTGCGGGTCTTCGCCCCTGCTCCCGTCCCCGCTTTCGTATTCCGGCACGTGGACTCCCTCACGACGAGCGTCGGTTGCGGCCCCAGCACCATGGCGGGCGACGCTTCAGCGCTGCCCTTCTGCATCAGCCGGATCAACAACTCGATGGACAGGTCGGCGATCGCGGTCGTGTTGATCGCGACCGTGGTCAGCGCCGGACGAACCTGATGCGCGAGCTGGATGTCCGTGATGCCGATCACCGACACATCCTCGGGCACGCGGCGGCCCAGCGTCGTCAGCGCCTGGATCGCGCCAATCGCAAGCAGATCGTTGGTTGCAAAGATGGCCGTCAGGCCGGGGGCATTCGTCAGCAACTGCATGCATGCCGCATAACCGGCGTCGATCGTATCGCGGATCTCCAGTACGGCCGCGTTGTCCGGCTCAATGCCCGAAGCCCGGATGACTTCGCGAAACCCCGTCGCCCGGGCGTCCTGCAAACCGCCGCAGCCATCGCCGACCAGCATGCCGATGTCGCGATGCCCGAGTTCCAGCAGATGCTCCGCCGCCAGCGCGCCCGCATGAGAAAAGTCGACGGCGACACAGGGCACGGCCGGCGGTGCCTCGGGGTGTTCCCACAGGCTGAGCACGATCGGCGCGCCGAGCGCAGCCGATTCGCATAACTCATTGATCGCAATGTCGGTGTTGAGCACGAGCACGCCTTCGGCGAGCGTACCGGCGATCTGCGTGAGATACGCACGGCCGGTTTCGGCGTCGTCGTCGGTGTTGCAGACCATCAGGAAATAGCCCTCGCGGCGCGCGGCCCTTTCGGCCGCGAGTACGAACTCCGGATAGAACGGGTTCGCGATATTCGAGAGCATCAACGCAAGCGTCGACGACCGCCCTTCGGCAAGCGCCCGGGCATTCAGGTTCGGCCGGTAGCCCAGTTCGCGAATCGCGCTCAGTACGCGCTCCGCTGTTTCCGGACGAACCTTCTCACGGTTGCGCAGCACGTTCGATACGGTCGCTGCCGTGACTTTCGCCCGACGCGCCACTTCGCTCAGCGTAACCATGACGACCGCATCCGGGAAAACGCGCAGTTCGGCTTGACACGACATCCCACATTCAGGGAAGTACAACCAGATGTTGCGTAGCCGGGGGAGGCTTTGTTAAGTTTCATGACAAATATCCAGGAGACAAGCATCGTGACTTCAATTCCCACCTTCGAATTTAAGCGCTTAAATCCCCGCCGCGCAAGCGTTCCGGCATTTTTTTTCTGTCAGATTTAAGCGCTTAAATCGAGGAGCGGAACGATGTCTGCGATCAGTCTCAAGCATGTTCAGAAGTCCTACGGCACTCACTCGCCGGTGATCCGGCAACTGAATCTGGAGATCGCCGAACACGAGTTCTGCGTTTTCCTCGGCCCGTCGGGCTGCGGGAAATCCACGCTGCTGCGGATCATCGCCGGCCTCGAAGATCTGAGCGAAGGCGAACTGCACATCGGCGGCCAGTTGATGAATGGCGTCCTCTCGGCGGAGCGCGGGGTCGCGATGGTGTTCCAGAGCTACGCGCTCTTTCCGCACATGACCGTTTTCGAGAACATGGCCTTCGGGCTGCGTCTTGCCAAAACGCCCAAAGACGTGATCGAGCGCAAGGTGCGCGAAGCCGCGCGCACCTTGCAGCTCGACGCCCTGCTCGATCGTCATCCGAAAGCGCTCTCGGGCGGACAGCGTCAACGCGTGGCGATCGGCCGCGCGATCGTGCGCGAGCCCGGCGTGTTTCTGTTCGACGAGCCGCTATCCAATCTCGACGCTGCGCTGCGCGGCCAGACGCGCATCGAAATCGCGCGGCTGCATCAGCGTTTCCCGCAAGCGAGCGTCGTCTATGTGACGCACGACCAGGTCGAAGCCATGACGCTCGCCGACCGGATCGTCCTGCTGCATGCGGGCGCCGATACGCAGCGCTTTGGCAGCATCGCGCAGGTCGGCGCGCCGCTCGAGCTCTATCATCGTCCGCGTTCACGCTTTGTCGCCGGTTTCATTGGCTCGCCGCGGATGAATTTCATCGACGCAACGGTCGATGCGATCCAGTCGGGCCGCGTCATCGTCAAGCTGCTGCAAAGCGAGGAAACGCTTGCGGTCGACGTCGATGGCATACGTCTCGTGCGCGGCCAGTCAGTGACACTCGGGATTCGGCCGGAACACGTGCGCACCGACGGCGAAGGCCAGGCGATCCGTGGTGCCGCCACACTGACCGAACAGCTCGGCGAACACAGCTACATTCACGTGGATTACGCAGGGGGCGCCCTTGTTGCCAAGGCACCCGGCGATGCGGCGGCGCAGTCTGGCGAACGCATTACGTTGCGCATTCCTGCTGACGCCTGTCATCTGTTCGACGCCGACGGCATCGCGCTGGAACGCACCGTGACCGAACCGGCACTGCCGGAGCGGGCCGTAGGGTACGAGAAGGTTGCATGAAAGGACGCCAGCCGCAGAGCTGGCAGGATCACCCGTCCGCACCACGCGGCCGGCACACAACGTAGTCAAAGGAGACAGCAAGTGAACTCAAGCCGCATTAGCCGCCTTACACACTGCCGGCCTGTCCGTACCGTGGCCCGCGCATCCGCCGCCGTCGCGGTAGTCGCCGCCCTGCTGTCGGGAGTGAGCGCCGAAGCCGGGCAGTTGAACATCAACGTGTCCGCGCGCGGAAACCAGCGCTCGACGTGGCAGGACGCCTTCGACAAGTTCAAGAAGGCCAACCCCGACGTCGACCTGAAAGTGACTTACATCACCGAGGAAGCGTACAAGGTGCAGATGGGCGGCTGGCTCGCGACCGATCCGCCTGACATCGTCTCCTGGCACGATGGTGAGCGCATGGCGTACTACGCACAACGTGGCCTGCTTGAAGATCTGTCGTCCGACTGGAACAGGAACGGCTGGAACCAGCAATACGCGTCGGTGAAGGACGCCTCGACATACAACGGCAAGCAGTATGCGGCACCGCTTGGCTATGACGCGTACGGCTTCTTCTATCGCAAGGATCTCTTCGAGAAGGCCGGCATCAAGGGCGAGCCGAAGACGTGGGACGAGTTTCTCGACGCCGCGAAAAAGCTGAAGGCCAGCGGCGTCGCACCGATCGCGGTCGCTGCGCGGGACAGCTGGACGCTCGCCGCATGGTTCGATTACCTCGATCTGCGCATCAACGGCAACGCCTTTCACCAGAAGCTGATGGCGGGCGAAATCCCGTACACGGACCCGCGCGTGAAGAAGGTCTACACGACGTGGAAGACGCTGATGGATGACCACTACTACATCGACAACGCCCTCTCCTACGATCTCGACTCGATCGCACCGTTCCTCGTGAACGGCAAGGCCGCGATGATGCTGATGGGCACGTTCTTCTCGGCGAGCATTCCGGAATCGATCAAACCGCAAACCGGCTTCTTCCGCTTCCCGGTCGTCGACGCCAACGTGCCGACTGCCGAAGACGGTCCGGTCAACGTGTTGCTGATCCCGGCAAAGGCGAAGAACAAGGCCGACGCGCGGCGCCTGCTCGCCTTCATGGAGTCGCCTGAAATCAACGCGGATCTCGCCCGCGGCTGGGGCCAGCTGCCGTCGAACAGCAAGGCGACGGAACCCGACGATCCGATCTCGAAGGTCGGCTTCCAGACGCTTGCCAATACCACCGGCGGCATCGCGCAGTTCTACGATCGCGACATGACGAAAGAAATGGCCGACGAAGGCATGAAGGCGATGCAGCAGTTCTATAGCGACCCGTCGCAACTCGACGCGCTGCTCGATCGACTCGAAGCGACGCGCAAGCGCATCTACAAGAAGTAACGTCACCGTCCTCCCGGAGCAGGCAGCATGGGCTGTCTGCTCCGGGGAGGTGCTTCAGCGCGGACTTTACGAGGCCATTCGAATGTCCACTTCAGCAGCCCGCAGCCTGCCGGCCGCTCGGGGCCGGCGTACGCCGAAAACCCGGCGCAGGCAGCATCGTGCGGCATTTTTCTTCCTGTTGCCCGCGTGCGCGCTCTTCAGCCTGTGCGTGATCTATCCGATCATCAGCAGCATCACGCTCAGTTTCTATAACTGGGATGGCATGACGCCGAAGAGCTTCGTCGGCTTCGCGAACTACGTCGAACTGTTTCATGCGGATGTCTTCTATGTCGCATTGAAGAACAACCTGATCTGGCTCGCCCTCTTCCTGCTCGCGCCGCCGCTCGGCCTTGTGTTCGCGCTGTATCTGAACCAGCAGATCAAGGGTATGCGCGTCGTGAAGTCGCTGTTCTTCGCGCCGTTCGTGCTGTCGGGCGTCGTTGTCGGGCTGGTGTTCAGCTGGTTCTACGATCCGACGTTCGGGCTGCTGCGGATGATCGTCGGGCATGGCATTCCCGTGCTGGGCGATCCGCATACGGTCACCTTCGGCATCGTCTTTGCCGCACTGTGGCCACAGGCGCCTTACTGCATGGTGCTGTATCTGACCGGGCTCACTGCCATCAATCCGGAAGTCGTCGAAGCCGCGCGCATGGAAGGCGCGAAAGGTGTACGGCTTCTCTGGCACGTCATCCTGCCGCAACTGCGGCCCGCCACTTTCATGGCCGTCGTGCTGACCGTGATCGGCGCGCTGCGCAGCTTCGACCTGATCGCGGTCATGAGCGGAGGCGGTCCGTTCGACAGCTCGACGGTGCTCGCCTATTACATGTACGACCAGGCCATCAAGTATTACCGCGAAGGCTATTCGGCGTCGATTGCGGTCGTCCTGTTCGCCATCATGCTCGTCTACATCGTGTTCCACCTGCGCCGCATGTTGCGCGAAGAACGCTGATCTACAGAGGACTTCGTCATGTATCCGCTTCCCGTCGAACGCTGGAAACCATTCAACCGCGCGCTGTACAAGGCGTCGCTGCCGCTCGCGCTGATTGTGTGGCTGCTGCCGATGCTCGCCGTCCTCGTGACGTCGATACGCTCGTCCGACGAGCTTTCGCAAGGCGACTACTGGGCCTGGCCCAAACACTTCGCGCTGTGGGAGAACTACGGCGCGGCGCTCACGCAGACGCCGATGCTCCACTACTTCGCCAACAGCGTGCTGATCACGGTGCCTTCCGTGATCGGCGCGATCGTGCTGGCCTCGATGGCGGGCTTCGCCCTCGCGACCTACCGCTTTCGCGGCAACACCGCCGTGCTGTTCGCGTTCGTCGCCGGAAACTTCGTGCCCGTGCAGATCCTGATGATCCCCGTGCGCGACATGGCGCTGAAAGTCGGCATCTACAACACCGTATGGGTGCTGGTGATCTTTCACGTGTCGTTTCAGACTGGTTTCTGCACGCTGTTTCTGCGCAACTTCATCAAGCAGTTGCCGTACGAATTGATCGAGGCCGCGCGCGTGGAAGGCGCAAGCGAATGGACGGTCTACGCGCGCATCGTGCTGCCGCTGATCCGTCCGGCGCTGGCCGCGCTGGGCATCCTCGTCTTCACCTTCGTGTGGAACGACTACTTCTGGGCGCTGTGCCTCACGCAAGGCGACGATGCCGCGCCGATCACGGTCGGCGTCGCCGCGCTCAAGGGTCAGTGGACGACGGCATGGAACCTCGTCGCTGCCGGTTCGGTACTGGCCGCCCTGCCTTCCGTGCTGATGTTCTTTGCGATGCAGAAGCACTTCGTCGCCGGTCTGACCTTCGGTGCCAGCAAGGGCTGATCCCCCATTCAACAAGAGAGAATCCCGATGCAGCTAGGTGTTTGCTACTACCCCGAACAGTGGCCCCAGTCGATGTGGGCCGACGACGCACGACGGATGGTCGAACTGGGCATCACGCACGTGCGCATTGCGGAGTTTGCGTGGAGCCGGATGGAGCCGAAGGCCGGCGAGTACACATGGGAATGGCTCGACGAAGCCGTCGACACGCTCGCGTCCGCCGGACTCAGGATCATCCTCGGCACGCCCACCGCGTCGCCGCCCAAATGGCTGGTCGACGCCTGGCCGGAGATCCTGCCCGTGCGCGCCGACGGCGCACGCTGGAATTTCGGCTCGCGCCGCCACTACGATGTATCGAGCGGGCGCTATCGCCGCGAATGCCTGCGCATCGTCACCGCGATGGCCGAACGTTACGGACGGCACCCCGCGGTGATCGCATGGCAAACCGACAACGAACTGGGCTGTCACGACACCGTGCCGAGTTATTCGGATGCTGCGCGCACGCGCTTTCGCGCGTGGCTCGCGCGCCGCCATGAAACGGTCGGCGCGCTGAACCGCGCGTGGGGCAACGTGTTCTGGAGCATGGAGTATCCATCGTTCGACGCCATCGAACTGCCGAACCTCACGCCGACTGACGCGAACCCGAGCCATCTGCTCGACTTCCGCCGTTTCATGTCGGATGAAGTCGCGCAGTTCCATCGCGAGCAGGTCGAGGTGCTGCGGCGCTTTGCGCCCGGCGTGGATGTCCTGCACAACTTCATGGGCTTCTTCACGACCTTCGACCACTACCGTTTCGTTGAAGACCACAGCGTCGACGTCGCCGCATGGGATAGCTATCCGCTCGCCCGCACCGAGGTGATCGCGTTACCGGAGGAAGACAAGGCCCGCTATGCACGTACCGGCCACCCGGATGTGTCCGCATTCGATCACGACCGCTACCGCGCGATCGGCGCCGGGCGCTTCTGGGTGATGGAGCAGGAGGCCGGACCGGTGAACTGGGCGCCGTGGAATCCGGTGCCCGCGCCCGGCATGGTCCGCCTGTGGGCCTACGAGGCGTTTGCACATGGTGCGGAGCTGGTGTCGTATTTCCGCTGGCGTCAATGTCCGTACGCGCAGGAACAGATGCATTCGGGCCTTAACCTGCCGAATAACGAGCTTTCGCCCGGGGGCCGTGAAGTCGCGCTTGCCGCAAAGGAAATTTCGGACTCTTCGGTGCTCTCCGGTCTCGCTCCCGTCTCGCGCGCTGAAGTGGCGCTGGTGTTCGACTATGAGACGCAATGGATGTTCGAGATCCAGCGCCACGGAAAAACCTTCGACTATCAAACGCTCGCGTTTGAGTACTATCAGGCGCTGCGCGAAATGTCGCTCGACGTGGACATCGTCCCGCCTCACGCGGACTTCTCGTCATACAGACTCGTGGTCGTGCCGGGTCTTGCCGTGATCACTGACGCACTCGTGCAGGCGATCCGGCGATCATCCGCGCAATGGGTGTTCGGGCCGCGCAGCGGCTCCAAGACCGCAGAGTTCGCGATTCCGGCCGAACTGCCACCTGGCCTGCTGCAAGCTGCGCTGCCCGTCCAGGTGCTGGAAGTCGAATCGCTGCGCCCGACCCTGCAGCCTGCGACGTCGATTGGCGGCGTCGCTGGAATCGCAGTGCACTGGCGCGAGCATCTGCAGCCTGGCGCTGAAGCCGAAGTGCTGGCGAGCTTCGACGACGGCTGGCCCGCCGTCGTCGCCCACGACCGGGTGCGCTATGCGGGCGCCTGGTTCGACCGTGCGCTGCATCGTGCGCTGCTCGAAGGCGCCGCGCGCGACGCCGGCATCGAAATCGCGACGCTTCCCGACGGCATTCGCCTGCGCCGCCGTGGCAACGTGACCTTCGCGTTCAACTTCGGGCCGGATACCTCAAGCGCACCGGCGCCGGCCAACGCGCGCTTCGTGCTGGGCGGCCGCGAGCTTCGCACAGCCGACGTCTGCGCGTGGGAGAACCCGTGACGAACCGCGTCGAACGCATGGCCATGGCCGCGCCGGACGCGGCCATGCTGGGTAGCAGTGCGGCCACGGCCCGGATGGGCACGGTCACGCTGCTGACCGTCGACGCCAGCCAGCCAGCCCAGGCGCCCCGCAGCAGCACGCTGCGCATGGGTACCGACACGAATCCAGACGGCGGCACGATCGGCATCAACAGCCGCTACCTGACACGCGATGGCGCACCATGGCTCCCCGTCATGGGCGAGTTCCACTACTCGCGCGTGCCCGAAGCACAATGGGACGACGAACTGGCGAAGGTCAAGTGCGCAGGCATCGAGATCCTCGCAACGTACATCATCTGGAGCCATCACGAGGCCGAGGCAGGCCACTTCGACTGGAACGGACCCCGCGACCTGCGACGCTTTGTCGAGACCTGCGCGCGGCAGGGCCTGCTGGTGTTCGTGCGCATCGGCCCGTGGGTGCATGCCGAGGTGCGCTATGGCGGCATCCCTGAATGGGTCGTGAACCAGATGCCCTCCCGCTCTGACGATCCCATGTACCTCGCTCACGTCGAGCGCTTCTATCGGCAGATCGCCGCGCAGCTCGAAGGCGAACTCTGGAAAGACGGCGGTCCGGTGATCGGCGTGCAGCTCGAAAACGAGTACAACCTCACGGGCCCGAACCAGGGTGCCGCGCATGTCGCGACCCTCAAGCATCTCGCCGTCGACGCCGGACTCGATACGCCGCTCTATACGGTGACCGGCTGGGACAACGCGGTATTTCCACACCGGGAAGTCACACCGGTCTTCGGCGGATATCCGGATCTGCCGTGGGCAACGACGAGCATCGCATCGCCGCCAAACGAAGTCTATGCGTTCCGCTTTACGAGCCGCGTCGGCGGCGACCTCGGCGCGCAGACCAAAGGCGGGGCGGCCGGCGACGCCGACGCTGTCACCCATGAAACGCCGTTCCTCGGCGCGGAATACGGCGGCGGTGTGCCGACGATGTACCGGCGTCGTCCGGTCATCGATCCGGACGACATCGGCGCGATGTTGCCGGTTCAGCTCGGCTCCGGGGTGAACCTGTACGGCTACTACATGTTCCATGGCGGACGCAATCCGCCTCACCTGCTGCACGGACAGGAATCGACCGCCACGGGTGGCTGGAACGACCTGCCTGTTGTCAATTACGACTTCCAGGCGCCCTTCGGATCGAACGGCGAGGCGCATCCGGTGCTGGGCAAGATTCGTCCAATGCATCTCTTTCTGCACGAATGGGGCGCGGCACTCGCGACGTACACGGTCTGTCAGCCCGATCTCACACCACGATCCGCCGACGATCCCGACACGCCAAGGTTCTCGGTCCGCGCGGATGGCGAACGGGGTTTTCTGTTCTTCAACAACCACGTGCGCCAGCATCCGCTGCCCGTTCGGCACGGCGTGCGCTTTGCCGTAAAACTGCGGGACCGGACGGTGACGTTGCCTGCAGAACCGGTCGATATTCCGTCGGGGACGTATTTCGTGTGGCCGGTCGCGTTGCCTCTGCACGACGCGCAATTGCGCTACGCGAGCGCGCAACCGATGACGCGGCTAACCACGCTCGCGGGCGACACCTGGGTGTTTCGTGCTGCCGATGGCATTACGTCGGAGTTCGCGTTCGAGACGCGCAGCGTGAAAAGCATCACCTCGGACAGCGGCCAGAATGTGCCGGTACGCGTGGTGGATGACGCGCTGGTCGTGAACCTCAGCCCTGGCGACGCCATTTCCGTGACGACAGCCAGCGGCCGCCGGTTCATGGTCGCCCTGCTGTCGCAGCGCGACGCGGAACGTGCGACGGTCGTGCCGATCGAGGGTGCGCGCCGCCTCGTCATCACCGACGCAACCGTGTTCGAGTCGCACGGACAACTGGTGCTGCGCTCGGTCGGTGATTCGACGTTCGCCCTCGGCGTCTATCCGCCGCTCGATGCGAAGCCACCGTCAACCCTGCCGCTTGACGCACTGCCCGATGCGGGAATTTTCCAGATGTACACGGCCCATGCGGATCCGCATTCCGGCACGGTCGCTGTGAATCAGATACGCGGTGCAGCGGAAGTACCGCCGATCGCCCACGGCGGCCCGGCGAACGCGAGCGTCGAACCGCTGCCAGAGACGTACGGCAAATCCGCCGCGTGGCGCATCGCCTTGCCTGCCGATGCGACGAAGGGGCTCAGCAACGCGTACCTGTCGATCCGCTACACGGGCGATGTCGGACGACTTTTCTCCGGCGCGGATCTGGTCGACGACGATTTCTACACTGGCCTGCCGTGGAATATCGGGCTGTGCAATGTGCCGATCGATCCGGCTGTGCCGCTAACGCTCACCGTGCTGCCGTTGCGGGCGGACTCGCCGGTCTACCTGGACGAACGCTTCGACCCGCGTCAAGAAACAAGGGATCAGGTGGCGACGCTGGACAGCGTGACGCTCATCCCGGAGTATGAGATGCGGATCGGCCGCCTGACTTGAGAAAACCGGACGGATTCCACACGCATGCCCAGACAGCCATGCAGCGACGCTACGTCTTCAGCCGGTATCCGGTCTTGAATATCCACGCCACGATAGCGAGAAACACCGCGAGAAACAGCGCCGTCATGCCGAGACTGACTTCGACGCTAACGTCCGCCAGGCCATAAAAGCTCCAGCGAAAACCGCTCACCAGATAGACGATCGGATTGAACAGCGTAACGACCTTCCAGACCGGCGGCAGCATGTTGACGGAATAGAAGCTGCCGCCCAGAAACGTCAGCGGGGTGATGATGAGTAGCGGCACGAGCTGCAGCTTCTCGAAACTGTTGGCCCAGATGCCGATGATGAACCCCAGCAGACTGAACGTGATCGCCGTCAGCACGAGGAACAGGATCATCCAGAACGGATGAAGCACCTGAAGCGGCACGAAGAGGCCCGCCGTGGCCAGGATGATGAGACCGAGCGCGATCGATTTGGTCGCCGCGGCGCCGACATAGCTCACCACGATCTCCAGGTAGGACACGGGCGCTGACAACAGCTCGTAGATCGTGCCGGTGAACCGCGGAAAGTAGATACCGAATGACGCGTTGGAAATGCTTTGCGACAACAGCGACAGCATGATCAGGCCAGGCACGATGAAAGCGCCATAGCTGATGCCATCGACTTCCTTGATGCGCGAGCCGATCGCCGCACCGAACACGACGAAATAGAGCGATGTCGAGATGACGGGCGCGATGATGCTTTGCATCAGCGTGCGCCACGTGCGGGCCATCTCGAAGCGGTAGATGGCGCGGATTGCGTGAATGTTCATTGACCCTTCCTCACCAGACTGACAAAGATGTCTTCAAGAGAACTCTGTGTCGTCTGAAGATCCTTGAAACGGATACCTGAATCGTTCAGGTCTTTCAGGAGCGCGATGATGCTGCTGCGTTCGCCTTGCGTATCGTACGTATAGGTCAGCTCGGTGCCGTCGGGCGACGGCTCCAGCTTCCACGGCAGCAGTTGAGATGGAATGGTTTCGAGCGCGCGCTCCAGTTGCAGCGTCAACTGCTTCTTGCCGAGCTTGCGCATCAACTCATGCTTCTCTTCGACCAGCATGATTTCGCCGCCGTTGATCACGCCGATCCGGTCCGCCATCTCTTCGGCTTCGTCGATATAGTGGGTGGTCAGGATGATCGTCACGCCGCTGGACTTGAGCGAGCGCACCAGATTCCACATGTCGCGCCTCAACTCGACATCGACGCCCGCGGTCGGCTCGTCGAGAAACAGCACCTGTGGTTCATGCGACAACGCCTTCGCGATCAGGACGCGGCGCTTCATGCCGCCCGAAAGCGTGATGATCTTGTTGTTGCGCTTGTCCCACAATGACAGGTCCCTGAGCACCTTTTCGATGTGAGCAGGATTCGCCCGTCTGCCGAACAGCCCCCGGCTGAATGAGACCGTGGCCCACACGGTTTCGAACGCATCGGTGGTCAGTTCCTGCGGCACGAGACCGATCATGGTCCGCGCGGCGCGGTAGTTTTCGACGATGTCGTGGCCGTCCACGATCACCTTGCCTGCAGACGCGTTGACGATCCCGCAGATGATGCTGATGAGCGTGGTCTTGCCGGCGCCGTTCGGCCCTAGCAACGCGAAGATTTCTCCTCGCCGGATGCTCAGGTTGATTTGCTTTAGCGCGTGAAAACCCGTGGCGTAGGTTTTCGAAAGGTCAGATACCGAGATGATTGGCTGCATGAACGAGACGATAGCAGGAGCAGTTGGATAGCTGGATGTGTCGAAAGCGATCAAACGGGTTCGGGTCCGGCGCAAGGCGCATCCCTCTGCCATGCGCGGCGGTTTCCCCGCGGACCGCTTACTGGGCCTGCAGCTTTTGGGGAAGGCGACCTGGGGATCATACCCACTATGCCATCACCCTGCTTGCAGCGTGATCAGGCGCCGCTGGCGAGCCGCTCGATCATCGCGATGCCGGCAGCCGGGTTAAGCGCCTTGAATCCGCTGATCACGTACAGATAAACGTCACGTGCTCCTTCCCTGGCCGGTGGCTTGCGGACTGTTTCGAGTCCCTTCGGCGTGCCACCGGCTGCCCAGACACGCGCCCGTTCAGTCCACAGATCGAGCGCATCGTCGGCATAGCCCTGAGGGTGCGACTCGGTTGTGCCCATGATGCGCGCATAGACGAACGGAGCGGTCGGGTCCGCGATCTGCGGGTACTTCGAATCCCCCGCGACCACGATCGCGACACCATACTCGCGTGCGAGCGCAACGAATGCCTCGTCGCGAAAGCTGTCGTGCCGTACCTCGACGGCGTGGCGTATCGCCCGTCCGTCGATACGTTGGGGCAACAGCTTCAGAAAGCCTTCGAAGTCTTCAGGGTCGAATTGTTTGGTCGGGGCAAGTTGCCAGTTGACAGGTCCCAGCTTGTTCTTCAGTTCCAGCACGCCACTTGCGAAAAACCGCTCGATGGTTTCGCCTGCTCCGGCGAGCACGCGCCGGTTGGTCGCAAAACGCGGCGCCTTGAGCGAGAAGACGAAGTCGTCAGGCGTCTCGTCATGCCATTTTGCGAACGTCGTGGGTTTCTGCGAGCCGTAGAACGTGCCGTTGATTTCGATCGTGGTCAGCTTGCGGCTGGCGTACTCAAGTTCGCGCTTCTGCACGAGCCCTTCCGGATAGAACACGCCGCGCCACGGCTCGAACGTCCAGCCGCCGATGCCGACGCGGATCTGCGCCGCTTTGCCTGCTGTCTTTCGGGTTGCCATGAAAAACGCCTCTCCATGAACACGGGAAGCATCCAGTGTAGCGAATCGCTGCCACGCCCGTCGGTGTTCCGTCGCCCGAACGATTGCGGCTATCGATAAGTGCCATCAGGTCATCCGTGAAGGCGCCCCGCAGACGGGAGCCCGTCAACTCATATGCCGCCAGATGCTTTTACCGGACGACAACGGGTCAGGAAATCAGCAGCAGAATCAGGGACGTGAAGGTCAGCGCAAACAGGCACCCGGCAAGCGCAAAGAAATGCATGGGTTTCATCTAATGCAACGCAATGTAACGTGACCAGCCAATAGTAGTGGCTTACTGCCGGACCGAAAGTCAACCATTGCAAACTCCGGTCAAGACGTTTCCCCGCGGGTCCTATCGTTTTGCCGCCTGATGAATCGCCGCCCGTATGCGCGGGTACGTGCCACAACGGCAAACGATGCCGGAAAGCGCCAGATCGATGTCAGCATCGGTAGGATGCGGCTTCTGCTTCAATAGCGCGCTGGCCGCCATCAGTTGCGCGCTCTGGCAATATCCGCATTGCACGACGTCCAGATCGAGCCAGGCCGCCTTGACTGCCTGAGCCTCGGCGCCGCGCAGGCCTTCGATCGTCGTGACCTTCTGCTCGCCGACGGTCGAGACCGGCGTTTGACACGAGAGCGCCGCATGGCCGTCCAGATGCACGGTGCAGGCGCCGCAGATTCCCACGCCGCAGCCGAACTTCGTTCCGGTCATCCTGAGTTCGCACCGCAGCACCCACAGGAGCGGCATATCGGCGTCCGTCTCGACACTGACGATCCTGCCGTTGACGTTCAGAGATGTCATCGCGCTTCTCCTGTATTCATGCGACTTTCAGCGGCAACGTACGCAGACGCTGGCCCGTCAGCGCAAACAGCGCATTGGCCACGGCTGGCGCGATCGGCGGCGTACCCGGTTCGCCGACGCCTTGAGGATGCGCCTGACTCGGCATGATCTCGGTTTCGATGACCGGGCACTCGCACATGCGCACAACCGGGAACTCGAGAAAATTCTGCTGCTGCACCTGCCCGTTGACGATCGTGATCTCGTCCTGCAGGGCGGCCGACAGGCCGAAGACAATCGCGCTCTCCATCTGCTGACGAATCAGGTTCGGGTTCACCGGCAGACCGCAATCGATCACACACACCACCCGGTGCACACGAACGGTCTTGTTGGGTGCCAGCGAAACCTCCGCCACCTGCACGACGACGCTGCCGAACGCCTCGTGCAGCGCGACGCCGCGTGCGCATCGGGCGCCATCGGCGGCTCGCGCGAGCGGCTTGCCCCAACCGGACAGCGTCGCCGCACGCTGCAACACCGCCTGATGGCGCGGATGCTCTGTCAGGAGGCCGAGGCGAAAGGCCACCGGGTCCTGGCCTGCCGCCACCGCGAGTTCGTCCATGAAGCTCTCGGTGAAAAATGCCTGATGCGAATGACCGACCGAGCGCCAGAAGCCCACGGGCACCGGCAGGTCGACGATCTTGTGGCCGACGCGCACATTCGGCCATTCGTATGGCTGGTCGAACGCGCCTTCCGACGTGGTCTTGTCGATCGGAACGCGCGGTATGCTGTAGTTGCGCGCGAGCGACTCCGGCACGATCGCCTGACTGGCCGACGTGTTATGCCAGGCGATCAGCTTCCCTGAAGCGTCGAGACCTGCCTTGAAGCGCGAGCGGCAGGCCGGGCGATAGAAGTCGTGCGTCATGTCCTGCGCGCGCGACCAGAGCGTTTGCACCGGCTTGCCTTCCGCTTCGCGCGCGATAGCCGAGGCCTGCGAGACGAAGTCCATCTCCAGCCGCCGTCCGAACGCGCCACCGAGCAGTTGCGACTTCACGCAGACCTTGTCGGCATCGATGCCCAGCACTTTCGCAACGTGTGTGCGGGCGAGCGCCGGCACCTGCGTCGACACCCACACGATGGCCTCGCCATCCCTGAACTGCACCGTGCAGTTGACCGGCTCAACCGGGCCGTGCGCAAGGTATGGCGCGCGATATTCAGCGGTGATGGTCTGCGCGGCCTTTCTCAACGCGGCATCGACGTCGCCAAGTTGGTAGTACGTGTGACCCCGGCTGCTGTCGAGCGCCTGCCCGAGGCGCCGGTCGACATCGGCGCTCGACAGGGTGGCAGCCGCACCGTTGTTCCACTCGACTTCGACGGCGGTAACCGCATTCATCGCGCGAAAGGGGTTGTCGGCAATCACCGCGACGCCGCCGGTGCCGCCGTTGTACGGCGCAACCGCGAACACCTTGACGATGCCTGGCTTCGCCGCGACCGCAGCGCCGTCGAAATGCCGCACGGAGCCGCCCAGTGTCGGACACATCACCACGCTGGCGTACAACAGGTCGGGGGGCTGCGCATCGATGCCGAAGCGCGCGGTCCCATTGATTTTCGACCCGGCTTCGATGCGCCGCAGGGGCTTGCCGATGAGCTTGAACTCAGACGGTTCCTTCAACACCACCCTGACGGGCAGCGGCTGCTGCGCAGCCAGCGCGGCCAGTTCGCCGAAGCGGGCTGCATGACCGGACGCATGCAGCACCTTGCCCGCCTCCACGCGGCATTCGGAAGCCGGCACCTTCCACAGGTCGGCGGCAGCGCCGACCAGCATCACGCGGGCCGACGCACCGGCTTCGCGCATGGGCATCCAGAGATCGTTGACGCTCGACGAGCCGCCCGTCATCATCGTGCCGCCTTCGCGGGCAAGCTTGCGCGCCAGCCAGTCCGAGAGACGGCTGAGTGCGCTGGCGTCGTCCGGGCGAAACGGCAGGTCGTCGACGACGCCCTGCAGGTTGTTGTAGATCTTGTCGATGGGCGAGTTTTGGACCTTCACCTGCGACCAGTCGGCGTCGAGCTCGTCGGCCAGCACCATCGCGAGGCCGGTGTGGATGCCCTGCCCCATCTCCGCCTTGCACATCATGACGGTGACGCTGTTGTCCGCGGCGATCTTGACCCAGCCGTTGAGCGCCACCTGGGCACCCTCTGCCGGCAACGGCACTGAGGTCGTCAGACGCTGGCGCGGCGGCAGCGCCGACCAGCCAATCAGCAGCGCGCCCACCGCGCCGGCACCACCGATCAGGAAGGTTCTGCGCTTCATCATGAAGTGGCTCACCAAGTGTTCACGATAGAGAACCGGTACAGACATTCATAGGTGTCCATGTCGTAGGGACACCCATAAAACGCGCAAGCTGGCGATAGACTGAAATGCGTGCTGCCACCTCCCTGTGGGGCCGCGGCCCGCGCGGATACCTGTATCTCCCGATATTTGTCCCGCTATCGTACGCCCAGACCCCGCTCCGAAAGCTCCATGACAACCCTGACTTCACGGCGCGCAACGCGTATTCCACTGACGTATCGCGCGGTTCTCGTGATCGAAGCCAAGAATACTGATCGACGCCGTGTCGAGAAAGAGATGCGCGCCGAGCGCGGCTGAATCGCCAATCCAGCAGCCGCCGAATACGCGAAGAAAGTGCGCGTGCGAGAACAGTGCGATGCGCCCGCCCGACGCGAGCAGACGCTGAATCAGCGATCGCGCCCGCGCCTGAATCTGCTCGAGGCTTTCGCCCTCTGGAATCGGCGAATTCCACACGGACCAGCCTGGCACGCTATCGCTGATCTCTTTCGTTGTGCGCCCTTCATAGATGCCGTAGTTCCATTCGCTCAGGTCCGGCTCCACTTCGGCCTGCTCGCCGAGCCCCGCCTGGTGGCAGGTTTCCAGCGCGCGCGACATCGGGCTCGTCAGCACGCGATCGAAGCGCTGCCCCGCGAGATGCGATGCCAGCGCGTGCGCCTGTTCACGTCCGCGCGGGGTCAACGGGATATCGGTGCGCCCCGTATGCTGGCCTGAGAGGCTCCATTCGGTTTCGCCATGACGGATCAGCCAGATCTCGGGGCGGGCGACGGCTTGAGCGGCAGCGGTTGCGTTCATCGGCTAATCTCGAACCTGAAGACAAAGGGGGATGATCCGGACGATCACATCAAGGGCACGGGCTTCACAAGCCTGTCGATTCTACGGCTACAACCGGGGAACCGCCGACACCGTTGCGCGCGGCTTCCATGCGGATGACGGCCGGACTGGACACAAAAGAAAAAGCACCGGGAAAATGCCCTTGACAGCTGCGCCCGTATAATCCGGCATGACTTTCATCCCTTCGCAGGCCGATTGCCTGCCGGCCGCATCCCGCGGCCCAAGCCCCCGTTTCCCGAATACGCTTACCGTTAAAGGGACTCAGCCTGTCCAGCACCGTCCCCAAGGGCGGTCGGCTCGCCCCTCACGATCCGCCCCTTTCTGCGCCGCATGTCCCGCGGCCGCCCGGGCGGCCGCATGAAAGTACCCAAACGACTCATCCCGCTTGTCGAAGAAGGTCTCATCGACGAAGTGATCGGCCAGTTGATGAGCGGCAAGGAAGCTACGGTCTACGTCGTGCGCAGCGGCGACTCGACGCGATGCGCGAAGGTCTACAAGGACGCGAAGCAACGCAGCTTCCGACAGGCGACTTCGTATCTGGAAGGCCGCAAGGTCAAGAACAGCCGACAGGCGCGCGCAATGGAGAAAGGCACGCGCTACGGCCGCCAGATGCAGGAAGAACTGTGGCAGAACGCCGAGGTGGATGCGCTGTTCCGACTCGACAATGCGGGCGTGCGCGTGCCGCAGCCCTACATCTGCACCGACGGCGTGCTGCTGATGGAACTGGTCGTCGATGCAACGGGCGACGTCGCGCCGCGCCTGAACGACGTGGACCTGACCGAAGCACGCGCCCTGGAACTGCACGCGCTGCTGCTCAACCAGGTGGTCCGCATGCTGTGTGCCGGTGTGATTCACGGCGACCTTTCCGAGTACAACATCCTGCTCGCGGCGGACGGACCGGTGATCATCGATCTGCCACAGGCCGTCGACGCGGCCGGCAACAACGAAGCGGCGGCGATGCTCGAACGCGACGTCGACAACCTGGCCGCCTACTTTGGCCGGTTTGCGCCGCGGCTTCTCACCGCGAGTTACGGCAAGGAAATCTGGACGCTCTTCGAAGCGGGCGCACTGCACGTCGATGTCGAACTGACAGGCCGTGTCGAGGAAGACACCCAACCCGTCGACCTCGATGCCGTGCTGCAGGAACTCGAAGAGACGCGTCTCGACGAAGATGCGCGGGTGCGCAGACAGCAAGAACTCAGCGCCGGTTGAGCGGCGGTTGCCGCACCATCGGGCCAGTGTCTATGCCGCCTCGCCTTTCGCACGTGCCCCATTGAAGGCAGCGATGCAGCCTCGTTCCTGAGTCCTTGCGTAGCACACGCAAGAAGGCCGTTCCGAATCGTGCGGCTTTCGCGATCCTACCGTTTTGTTGTGTGCGTGCCGCTACACTTGCTCATACAACCACGACGACGGTCGACTGACTCGACCTACTTGACTGGAACCGCGACGGAGGCCTGTCTAACGCCGCCTGAATCGTCTCGGTACCAAACCACCAAACGCTTCCGTTCAAACCGCAGCCTTTCAACTTCAGGTTGTATGAACGATGTGTTGAGATGTAGCGTTGCTATTGGCGTCGGGCCAGAAAATAGGCGGTACACCCCGTAGTACACGTCTCTCGCAGCCTGAAGGCTATCCTGCCAAGCGGCCTTGTTGCTAGGGTGCTGCACTTCGCGGTAGTTGGGATCGTTCTTCATCCAGGCGTCATACTGCCCCCGCAACCAGTGACGCCTCGCGGAAACAGCAAGCGACGCGACAATCCGATTAGCGCGCCGCCTGTACTTTTGATCGGTTGTGGCTTCCAGTCGGCTTGGCTATTGGCTAGCACACAGGTCCATTGACTGGAGCGCTATAGTGCCCGGCAAATTTTCGCTGGGAATAAGACTGAAAGCGTGCCAATCTGCTTCATTCACGTATACGACTCCATCCTTGCAAAGCATCTCCGCCTGCCTCGGCCGCTTTTCGCATTGTGCCGTACCAATCAGGCAGCGCTGCCATTGAGGAATCGCCCGCATCGGCTCAATTGGACCAAAATCACTGCCCGTATATCCTTGCACAGGACGAGTCGCAATGGTCATGTGCAAGAATTCAAGATTGGGCTTAACCGGTCGCTCCGCTTCGGCTTCTACATAGTGCTGATGTAGTTTCCAGGTGTAAAAGCCCCATGCCGGAAGCAGCATGAGCAAGCACAAAGCTGCGTTGACAGCCAGCACTGTCTTGACTGTAATATGGCGCTTCCGCGTTGCAAGATGGCCGATCAAAGCAAATCCAAAGAAGCCTCCGATCGTAGTTAGGAAAAATATCCCGAATACCCGGTTCTCACAGTCGTATCCACATCTCGGAGAAAACGCAAGGAATGATCCGGAAGCGAGCCAGCCTGCGGCCAGCCCCGCGATGGCAAAGACCAGGATTGCCAAGAATCTTTTCACTTTACTTCCCAGAACAAGATTTGTTTGGACTGCCTCAAATCTGAGAATCCGAACGAGTACCCCGCGAAAAAGGAGTTCATACCTAGCATTCGGCCAATTGTTGCGAACGAGTCTATCGGGCCGCTGATGGTCAGTCGGGTTCCGTTCCAGAGGTCAATATGCCCTCCGCTCGCATCGTCCGACTTTTCGCCATCGCGTGTCCAGTATCGGGAAAAGGCAATGATGCCGGTTCGGCCCTTGACCCTGGATGCCCAATCCGGTCCGGTAATGTTCTCTGCCGGCGGAAGCCCAGCGATTGGCCGCAATTGTAGCCACTCGGCCAACTCGTCGGCCCGCGTGGCTGTAGGCTTGCCATCGAGCAAAAGGCGACCGACGCTCGACCTGCCGGCAGCCGGCTTGACCAGCTTCTGAGAGAACGACTTCATCTCGATGCCGACGCGATGGAAGGTTACACTCATGCGTATCGCACACTGATTCCCGTATTGCCCGTTCGGATCGTTGTACGGATCACCCGTCGCGTAGTTGTCCCACAATTCCCGAAAGGTCAGCACCTTCAGTGACACTTCCTTGATTGAATTGGACGTTGGGTTTGTTCTGACCACTGTTTTTCTGTTCGGCATGCTTCAGGCCCCTACCCGTCTCGCAAGGGCTTCGTCGCCCCAATAGATCGCGTACGTGCCGGCCACATCGGTTTCGATCCGGGGCAACAGCCCGTTCGCACCTACACGTCCAGAGAACGTGCGCCCGTCCGCCGTTTCGACAAAGTACGGATAGCCGTCGAGCGCGCCGCCCGACGCGGCGGCGCGAACTTGTTCGTCATAGGTCGCGACGGATGCGCCTGTCGCGATGGCGGATTGCGCCGCGCTCGCCGCGTTGCGTGCAACCGCCGAACCCCGGTCCGTATTGAGAAAGATTCCCGGATTGCTGCCGACGATAACCCGGTTCTTTCCGCAGGGGCAAAGTACGGAATCGCCATCGACAACCACCGCCCGTCCCTTGTCCGACATTCCTTTTCCGGTCCCGAATATCCTGTATGTACCCGTGCAGTTCCCACAGGTGGCGTGATCGTCAGTCAGGGCAACCTTCTTCCCCTTATCGTTAATCCTGGTCGAAGTGCCAATGACGTACCCGCCCGTTGTTGTAGGATCGCCGTCGCGGACCGCTGCTTTACGCATGAATGCTCCCCCGATCCTTGCCGGCGCTCAGCGGCAGCATGTTGTTACCCGGGTGACGCGCCCGCCACGCTCAGTGCGCGAACCGATGGTGACAAAGAGGTACGTCGTTTCGCTGTTCTGCTGTTGCGACATGCTTAAGTATCCTACGTAAATAAACGCCGCGCCCGAAAGGATTGCCTCGCTAGAGTAACCGCAATTCCCCAGATGTTTTGTCAAAAATCGTCAGGCGTTGACAGGCAGCGCTGTCTAACCGCACACGAGCCTGAACGGGTGCTGCGGAGGCGTTTGCGGACAGCCTCTGGCGCGTTTCCAACTGCGCAGTCAGGCCGCCACAGCCTCCACACACGCGGTCAGGAGCACCGGAATCGACTTTGACGTAGGCGTCCCGGCCCCATCCGCTACCGACGACAGCGGCACGAGCGGATTCGTCTCCGGGTAGTACGCGCCGAGGCATCCGCGCGGGATGTCGTACTCGACGAGTAGAAAGCCATCGGCACGACGTTCGATTCCGTCATCCCACACGCTCGTGATGTCCACGCGCTGACCGGCCGCAAAGCCGAGCATCGCGATGTCTTCCCTGTTCGCGAACAGCACGCGGCGCTGGCCGTACACGCCGCGATAGCGGTCGTCCAGACCGTAGATCGTCGTGTTGTACTGGTCGTGGGAGCGCGTGGTCATCAGCGTCATCAGGCGCTGGCCGTGCCGGGCGCGGGCGCGGTGGATCGGTGTATCGACCGCGATGGCGTGCACGAGAAACTGCGCCTTGCCGCTCGGCGTCTTCCAGATCCGCTCCCGCGAAGCGACGCCCAGATGAAAGCCGCCCGGATGCTTCAGGCGCTCGTTGTAGTCGTCAAAGCCGTCGATCACCTTGGCGATGCCGTGGCGGATCAGCGCGTAATCGTTCGCGTGCGCGAGCCAGTCAACCTTGTCGCTGCCGAGCGTCGCGTGCGCCATGCGCGCCACAATCGCGATTTCCGACAGCAGATTCGGCGAAGCCGGCCGGTTCATGCCGTAGGAAATGTGCACCATGCTCATCGAGTCCTCGACGCTCACGCCCTGCGCGACCCCATTCTGCAAATCGATTTCGGTGCGGCCGAGTGTCGGCAGGATCAGCGCATCGCGACCGTGCACGAGGTGGCTGCGGTTCAGCTTGGTCGTGATATGGACGGTCAGGTCGCACGAACGCATCGCTTCCCACGTGCGCGGCGTATCCGGCGTCGCGATCGAGAAGTTACCGCCGAGTCCGATGAACACCTTCACCCGCCCATCGAGCATTGCCTGAATCGTGTTGACGACATCGAGGCCATGCTCGCGCGGCGGCTCGAAGTTATAGACTTCGCCGAGCCGGTCGAGGAACTCTTGCGTGGGTTGTTCCTCGATGCCGACCGTGCGATCGCCCTGCACGTTCGAGTGGCCGCGCACCGGGCACAGCCCCGCGCCGCGCCGGCCGATATTGCCGCGCATCATCATCAGGTTCGACAGGATCTGCACGGTCGGCACGGAGTTCTTGTGCTGCGTGAGACCCATGCCCCACGTCGAGATCACCGCGCGGCCCTGCACGTAGATGTCGGCGAGCCTGAGCACCTCTTCGAACGTCACGCCCGCTTCCGCGACGATCGTGTCCCAGCTTTCGGCGCGCAGATCGTCGGCGAACGCATCGAAGCCGACCGTGTGCCCGGCGATAAAGTCCATGTCGAGCACGCGTTCCTGCCCGGACACGACAGCTTCGTCGTCGAGTTCGATCAAGCGCTTGGCGACGCCCTTGATCAGCGCAAAGTCGCCGCCGACCTTCGGCCGGATGAAGACGGAACTGATCTTCGTGCTGCCCATCGTGAGCATTTCAACCGGGTGCTGCGGGCTGGCAAATCGTTCGAGCCCGCGCTCCTTCAACGGATTGATCGATACGATGGTCGCGCCACGCTTCGCGCACTCGCGCAGTTCGCCGAGCATGCGGGGATGGTTGGTGGCCGGGTTCTGCCCGAACAGAAGCAGCGTATCGGCGTGTTCGAAGTCGTCGAGCGTCACGGTGCCCTTGCCGACGCCGACCGTATGCGGCAGGCCGCGGCTCGTCGCCTCGTGGCACATGTTCGAGCAGTCGGGGAAGTTGTTGGTGCCGTACATGCGCACGAACAGCTGGTACAGAAACGCGGCTTCGTTGCTCGCTCGGCCGGACGTGTAGAAGGCCGCGCGGTCAGGATCGTCGAGTGCCTGCAGATGCCGGGCGATCAGGTCGAACGCCTCGTCCCAGCCGATCGGCACGTAGCGGTCGCGGAGCGCATCGTAGACGAGCGGGTCCGTCAGCCGGCCGTGCTGTTCGAGTTCGAAGTCGGACTGCCCCATCAGTTCCGAAACCGTGTGCTCCTCGAAGAAGGCGGGCGTCACGCGTTTGCCGGTCGCCTCGGCGGCCACGGCCTTGACGCCGTTCTCGCAGAATTCGAACGTCGACGCGTGCTCGCGATCCGGCCACGCGCAACCGGGGCAATCGAAGCCGTCCGGCTGGTTCTGCGCGAGCAGCGTCCGATAGTTGCCGCCCGCGACCTTTTCCTTGATGAGATTGATCGCGACGTACTTCAGCGCGCCCCAGCCTGCCGCTGGATGCGTGTACGGTTCGATACGGGCTTCTGGTTTCTTCATGACCTGGGGGCTGGAAACAGCCTGATAGGCAGACGGAAAGGTGGATGAACGCAAGCGTACTGTGTTCCAAAAATGGCACGGCACACAGAAAGCATGAAACTGGAGGGATACAGTTACAGGCAATCTGACATAGACTTGCCGCATTCCACCGCAACGAGAACCCATGAAGCTCTACGAAAAACTTGCCGACGAGATCGAGTCGGCCGTGCGGCGCGGCGTGTTCGCGGCGGGCGAGCGGATTCCGTCGGTGCGCAAGGCCTGCCAGCAACACGGCGTCAGCATCAAGACGGTGCTGCATGCGTACGCCGTGCTGGAAAGCCGGGGCGTCGTCGAGAGCCGGCCGCAGTCGGGCTACTTCGTGCGCGAACCAGGACCTGCGCGCGCCGCGCGCAGTCCGGCTTCCGCGCCGCCCGCGGTCGCCTCGGAAGTCGATGTCAGCCGCCTCGTGCTGTCGACGCTGCGCAGCATCCGCACGAACGCTGCGATGCCGCTCGGCTCGCCCTATCCCGACCCGTCGCTCTTTCCGTGGCGCCGCATCAACCAGTACGCGAACGCAATCGCCCGGCGTCGCGCAAGCTGGAACCTGATGGACGACCTGCCGCCCGGCAATCCCGAACTGATGCGCCAGATCGCGCGGCGCTACGCCGAAAATGGCGTACCGGTCGATCCCGACGAAATCATCATCACCGTGGGTGCAACCGAGGCCATCAACCTGAGTCTCCAGGCCGTCGCGAAGCCGGGCGACACGGTGGCCGTCGAATCGCCGACCTACTACGCGATGCTTCACGCGATCGAGCGGCTCGGCATGCGTGCCATCGAAGTCCCCACCCATCCCGCCGATGGCATCGATCTCGACGCGCTCGCACAGATTCTCGCCGCGCGGAAGATCGCGGCATGCATGGTCATGCCGAACTTCCAGAATCCGCTGGGTTTCCAGATGCCGGACGAACGGAAGAAGCGGCTCGTCGAACTGCTCGGCGCGCAAGACATTCCGGTGATCGAGAACGATGTTTATCAGGAGCTTTACTTCGGCGAATCGCGGCCCTCGACATTGAAAAACTTCGACAGCAAAGGGCTCGTGCTGCATTGCGCGTCGTTTTCGAAAAGCCTGACGGCTTCGTACCGGATCGGCTGGGCGATGCCCGGACGGTATCGGGCGCAGGTCGAGAAGCTCAAGTTTCTCAATACGCTGACGACGCCTTCCGTGCCGCAGGTCGCCGTCGCGGACTATCTCCGCCAGGACGGTTACGATCGCCATTTACGGCATGTGCGCAGGGTGTACCGGCAACAGGCGCGCATCATGACCGCGATGGTTCAGCGCTTCTTTCCTGCCGGGACGCGCACGTCCGCGCCGCAAGGCGGCTACGTGCTGTGGGTTGAACTGCCTGAGCGCGTCGATTCGATGTGGCTCTATCAGGCTGCGCTTGCCCGCGGCATCACGATCGGTCCTGGCTACATGTTTTCGACACGCAACGTGTTTCGCCACTTCATCCGGCTGAACTACAGCTATCCGTGGACTGCGCAGACGGAAGACGCGCTGAAAACGCTGGGCGAACTCGTCGCACAAATGGCCTGAAACGGCCCGCAAGGAGACGCAGATGAACGATGAAATCGATCCCGTGCTGGTCGCTGTACTCACGCAACTGTGGCGCGCGGAGCATGAGACGCCGGGGCGCGCGTGGTCGCTCGCCAGGCTCTCGAAGCAGGCCGGCGTGCCGATGAGCGGCTTGCGACGTCACTTGACGGCGCTCGTCGACAGCGGATTCGTCGAGACGACGTTCAGCGAGGAAGGCACCGGCACCGCGCGCCTGAGCGACGCCGGACGTGCGTTGTGCGCCGACGTTTTTTCCGGCTCGCAGCCCGCCGCCGGCTGACCTTCGCGGCGTGCAGACCAGCAATGTCGGTGGTTGCGGGTCCCGCCACCGAACTGGCCATGTGTGCCGGTTGCAGGTTCCCGGGTACACTCGTGCAGACACCATCAACCACCGTTTCCCACGGCACCTCGGAAATCCCGCACACGGAGATGACCATGCGAACCAGCGCCCGTAACCACTTTGCCGGTCAGGTAACCGCCGTCAAGCCAGGCGTCGTCAATGACGAAATCACGCTGCGCACGCAGGAGGGCCTCACCCTCGTCGCCATCATCACGCACGGCAGCGCCGCCTCGCTCGGGCTCGCCGCCGGCACGCCGGCGTTTGCGCTGGTGAAGGCATCGTCGGTGATCGTGATGGTCGATGTCGACAGCAGCAAGGTGTCGGCGCGCAACTGCATTGCTGGCAACGTTGCTTCGGTGACCAAAGGCGCCGTCAACTCGGAAGTCGTCATCGCGGCGCAAAGTGGCGCGCAGGTCGCAGCCATCATCACCAACGAAAGCGCAGACCGCCTTGGGCTTGCCAGCGGGAAACCCGCTGTCGCGATCTTCAAGGCGTCGAGCGTGATCGTCGGCATCGATCAATAAGGTCCTGATGCGCCGTCCGCCATCGCTGGCGGACGCACCGTTTCATTTCGGTGCCAAGGTGCACGCGTGACGGGTACGGCCGTGCCAGATCCAGAATCAGCCGGCCGATATGATGGATATCGATCGATTCGATACACCACAGCGGATGAATGCGGCATCGAGCCGCTCGAGTTCCGTGGCGGCGCTGCGCAGCATGACCTCGCTGGCAGCCGGCGATTGCAGGAAGATGACGTCCCGATGGACTTCGGCCTGCGCGGCACGCTCGATGATCTGATCCAGTCCGCGCAGACGTGCGAATTCCGTCTGTCTCGCGAGATGCCTTTCAACAGCAGAAATCGCTGCAGCAAAGGCCTCTCACGTTCAGGCAGACACGCTTAGAAACGCGTGCGCAGTCCCACGGTACCGACCACCTGGTTGCCCGTCGACGACGCGCCACCCGCCGTATTGATGAACGCGACATAGTTCTGGCCGATGGCGCGCTGATACATGCCTTCGGCGTACACGTCCGTGCGCTTCGAAAACGCGTAGACGGCCTGCAGATTGACCTGATTGAACTTAGGATCCGTGCCGAACGGAGTCTTGCCCGTCAAGGTCGCGCCTGACAGATGGCCATCGGTGAACGTATCGGCGATACCGAGCGTGACCGCGGGTGTCAGTGCGTATTTGGCGTTCAGTTCATAGTTGTCGAACCGTTGCGACCCGTTGTTGAGATTGAACGAGTTGGTGCCCTGGAAATGGCTGTTCGTATATACGAAGCCGATCAGCGCCGGGCCGAAGGTGTAGTTCAGGCCCGCGCCGAACGTACGCTGAACGTTCGACCCGAGCAGGAATCCACCCGTGCCGTTCGCGGTCGATTCGCCCAGGTCAACTGCGCCGCCGGTATTCGTCGTGCTGTTCGAACCGTTGATCTGCAGGTAGCCGGCTGCCACGTTGAACGGGCCATAGTTGAAACTTGCGCCGGCGCTGTAAGCACGGTTGATCGAGAAGTCGGTGCTGTTCGAGAACGCGTAGAGGCCGCCGAACTTCAGGCCTGAGTAGTTGTTGCTCGTGTACTTGATCGCGTTGCTCATCCGCACCGAGTGGTTCAGGTTGTCGTTGTCGAACGGGTGCGCAAAGCCGGTGTCGCCGAACGTCCCAGCCGTGGCCGACAGCGGCGCGACGAAGTCGACCAGCGAATCATATTGGCGGCCCAGCGTCACCGTACCGAACTCGTTGCTGCTCAGGCCCACGAATGCCTGGCGACCAAACAGGCGGCTGTGCTGGCCGAGGTTGCCGTTCTGCACGTTAAACCCGTTTTCCAGCACGAAGATGGCCTTCAGACCGCCACCGAGGTCCTCGGCGCCGCGCAAACCGAACCGGCTTCCGTTGATGTTGCCGCTTGTTGCCTGAAAGAGCGAGCCCGAGGTGCCGCCCTTGGCGACGTTATTGGTGTACATCAGACCGGCGTCGATCAGACCGTACAACGTCACGGAGCTCTGTGCGTAAGCAGACGATGCAGCAAGCGCCGACGATACCGCTATGACGAGAGGGATTTTTTTCACGAGGAAACTCTATGGTGTTGGAAATCACGGGAGGAAGTCGCCCGCAAGTATAGAAATCCGCGGGCGTCAGAGTAACGCCGGCATACGAGGAACACTGTTGCGATATCCGGAACAGACTTTAATAATTCTGTCGCAATAGCCGTTTTCGAGAGCGCTGAAGCGGGCACGCGAGGCGCCGCGCCTTGATGAGTGCCCGCCTCGCCAGACACCGCTTCAAACGTCAGTCGAGAGCGAAAGTCTCCGCGCAACGCCTCGAGAAAGCCCGACATTGTCGCGTTAGAAAATACTGGTAGGATCGCGACCCATGGTGCCCCTTAGCGACCCACGGCGCCCGATAGCGGGACAGTGCAACACGCTCGACTGTCCCGCTTCGCGCCCTGTCAAATCGTCACGCTGCAGTCACAATCCCTCGATCCACATGCACACGCCCCAGCCTGCCCAAGCTCAGCTTGCGATGAAAGATCCAACCGCTTCGGCGTTGTTGAGCGACGCACGGACCTCGGCGCTCGCCACCCTTCAGCGTGCACCAGGGCGGCACGTTTGAGCGGATCTCGCATCCGTAGTGCCGCCTTGATGCTGGCCCTGCTCGGGGGCGGACTGGCGATGGCCGCGCCTTTCCTGCTGGGCGCGCATGAGTTGGCGGCCGGTTTGCGGGCCGTACCTGCGCATGTGTTTCTGCTGCTGGCCGCGGGCGCCGCCGTCAGTGCGCTGGCCAAGGCCGGCAAGCTGCAGTTGCTGCAAAACGCGCTTGGCCTGCGGCTTCGTTTCATGCGCACGGTCGCCATCACCTTCGTGACTGACTTCGCCTTTCTCGTCTCACCGCTCGGAGCTGCGGGGTACGGCGTCAATATCGGCTTGCTGCAGCGCTCAGGGGCCTCGTGGGCGAAAGCCACCACAGTCGTCAGCGCCGACCAGGTGCTCGACCTGACGTTCTTCGCGCTAGCCGTGCCGATCTCCCTGGTGTCGCTGGTTGGCCCGCTAGCGACGGGACTGCCGGGGATCAACCTCTCCATCATCGCGGGAGTGGTGGCCGGAGCGGCAATTCTTGTGGGCATGCTATGGGTTTCCCGCCGGCCTCTTGAGCGCGCGCTAGACGCCGTTTGCCGCCGCATTCTGTGGCTCAGGGCACGGAGGGCCCAATTGGCCCGTTTCCGCCAGAATGTGCGCGCGCAATGGGCGAGCCTCATGACCGGGCCTCGCGACCGGTTTGTCGCATTGCTGCTGCTCACCACACTGCAATGGCTGCTTCGCTACGGCGCGTTGTGGTTTGCACTGCTTGAGCTCGGCTACCCGTTGCCGCCCGGATTCGTTCTCGCCGTGCAGGCGGTGGTGCTGCATGCCGCGCTCTGGACCGGCATCCCCGCCGGCGGTGGAGGGGGAGATCTTGCACTTGCCGCGGTGTTCGCCAACTGGGTACCGCGTGCGACGATGGCGACAGCGCTGGTCCTGTGGCGCTTCGCCACGCTTTATTGCCCGCTGATGCTGGGCGCCGTGGGCTTCGCTGCTCTCGAGTGGCGCCGGCGTTCGCGAACGCCGGCGGCGGAATAGGGCCTGGTCACGCGACGCAGCTCAGACCAGGTTGCCGCGCGGCTTCCTGATCCGTACGAGAAACGGCACGCGGCTGGCATGATCGACCCGCAACGAAAACAGACGAAACGTCTGCGAAAGCAGTGCGAGCGGGTACGTGACCTTCAACAGGTCGGCGATCATGCGCCACTCCGCGCGCATCCCTTTCCAGTAGCCGAGCTTTTCGGTCTTCCGGGCCTGCGTGACGTGAGGCCAGTGCGTGACCGCGATCGGCAGCCGCCGCGCGATAATCCGGCGATTCATGAACACTTCGATTCCGAAGCGCGGCAAGCCGCGAATTTCACCAAGCGTGTCGCCGAGCAAGGCCTTGCTGACCACTCGCTCGCCAGAAACGAAGTCGAGACCGATTGCGCGAAACACCAGCAGACTGTTTTCCCGCAGGCTGATACTGACAGCCGCGGCGCCACTCAGAACCGGAGCAGCGAGCGCCGTGATGTGTCCGGGAGCGAGTCCCTTGAGATCCGCATCGAGCAACATCAGCAACTCGTTGTACGCGGCGTCGATGCCTTTAGCCATCGCTGCACTCTTGCCGCGGTTAGAGGGGGATGTAATCAACCTTACCGAAGGAAACCGCCTGACGACCTCGGCGGTGCCATCGGTTGAGCCGTCGTCGACCACGATGACTTCGTCCAGCAGCGGATGGACGGATGCAACCGCCAGCACCGCGCCGATTCGGGGCGCTTCGTTGAATGCGCAAATAATGCATGAAACACGAGGACGGCTGGACACTATGGACTTGTCGGTCATGCGGGATGGCAGATGAACGATGCGAGAAAACAGCCCCATGAACCCGGGGCCACGGCCGATCATGAAAGCAGCTTGCGATCTGGCATGGGCCGCCTGCCAGCAATCGAACGCGTTGCCGAATCGAAGAAGTCTCAGTGATCCGCCGGCTGGAGCGTACTGACTGTTTCGCAAATTGCGCAGTGCGAAGGCCATGCTACCAGACAATCTTTCCGCGATTGTGGCGACGGCGCAATCAGCACAACGAGAACAAATATTGAAAGTGCTTGAGCGTAGCTAACCGCAGGTACGAGAAAGATCAATCGAACCGACGGCAGCGAAGCTACCGCGCATCCCGCGCGCCACCCACACTACCCGGCGCGTGGCCAGTCCCGGCCACGCCTACCCGCTGACATCGCAGAACGGGCGCGGCAGACACCCGACCGACCGCCCGTTCGATTTCAAAACAACATCGCGTATCAGAACCGGTGATCCACGTCCGTGCCCGGTGTGAAGGACACCCCGCGCAGCACTTCTGCAAACCCCGCACCGCGCAACACGACAAATTTCTCGCGCGCCGCGCCGGCGGCTGTGGTGTTCTTCAGTACGTCGCGAATCGCTACCAGCCTGTTCGGATCAGCGCCGACATCGCCGTTACCGCTGACCGTCGACGTAATCGCCCAGATCGTCACCGAGCCGTCGTCCTCGACGCGTCCGGTCAGGTTGCGCAGGCCGTCTGTCGAGGGTGCCCAGGGCAGACCGGTCGCCGTGTTGGAGCCGGTCGGATAGCCAGGCACCGTGTACTGCGTGCCGAGATCCAGACCCGCTTGCAACGTGTAGGCCAGCGTCCATTTTTTCGCAGCCGCGTTGTATACCCACTTCTGCAGGCCTGCGCCCGTCTGTGCGGCCGCGTGCGCATACAGATCCGTGCCGCCGGTATAACCGTCGCCCTCGTCGGCCACGTAGAGCGTATTGGCATCGGCGAACCAGAGTCCGAACGGGTAGGAGAGCGTCGTCGCGGACTTGTTGGGGGTTGCCGGGAAACCTGCCAGCACGCACATGTTGCTCGGCAGGCCGCTGGATTGCAGCGTGGCCGGGTTGTAGGCGAGCGGCGTCGTGGGCAGCGTCGCCGTAGCCGACGGCACACCCACACCCGACGGACAGGCCTTACCCGTCGTATCGAGGAAGTACACCGTATTCACGCCGTTGCCGCCGCTGCCTTTCGTGAAGAACAGCACGTTGTTGAATACCGTCATGCCGCGGAAGTTGTCGTCCTTGCCGATCTTGTCGGCTTTGGCGCCGAGTTCAGTGATCGAGAAACTGCCGAGCGGAGTCGGCGTGCCAGGATTCTGCTGCGCTTCGTGCTGCTTCGATGCGTCGATGAACTGGGCGCCCGCGCCGAGAATCACGCCATCCGGTTGCGGGTTGGCGCCGTTGCCGGCATTGCCCGCCGTGTAGAAGATGTCGTGACCGTTGCTGTTGTTCAGGATCGCCGAGCGGCCGTTATTGCCGCTATAGGCGTTGGTTTCGGTGAAACGGAAATGTCCATCGCGGTCGACGCGGGCGACAGCACGATAGATATTCTGTCCAACGGGGTTAGTCGGATCGATCACACCCGGAGTGTTCGAGTTCGATACGTCGAGCGTATTGACCGGCGCGACGTAGCCCATGAAGGTCAAATACTTGCCGTCGGTGGACAGATGCAGGCCGAGTTCTGATTTTGAACTGAAGCTGGTCACCATCTGGTCGCGCGCGAAACCCCTCTGCAGGCTGTTAGGCACTTCGAGTGTGCTCACGAACCCGCCTCCTGGCGTGATCTGATCGAGGAAAATCCGCGACGTAATGCCGAAACTGCCGTCATAGCCGTCGTTGTTCCATACGTACGGATACGTGCCGTCGCTGGGCGCACCGGTTGATGCAGAACAGCCTCCCGTCGTGTTCGCGCAGTTCGGCGGCAAAATCGAGCCCACCTGAACGTTGCTCGACAGATTGTCGTAAGTACTGCGGCTGATCACCAGGAAACCTGGCTGAAAGCGGTTTTCGCCACCGAAAGAAAACTGCTGCGCATGCGCGGCGATACTGGCGGCAACCAATGTGAGCGCGACGAGTGGCCGACGGCCAGCAACGAGAGGATGGCGAGTCGGCGGGGCAAGGACAGTGGTTTGCATTGATAGTCTCCGTACGGCATTAGGGGGATTGTTCGTATACGGACTGACAGGTGTAACCGCGCTACCGTAGCAGCGCTTGATGAAGGATTGATTGCGTGGCCAACGGTGTAAACCACTACGCGTTGCTGGCGGCGCCAGCATTCCGCTGATCAGGAAATGCCATCGAAAGCTTATTGCCAGATCCGGCAATGTCTTGCGCTATCCAGATCGAGACCTGGGTTCAATTCCCGCGCATCTCGCTCGTCTGATCTGCATGGCGGACTGCGGGACGTTCTCCTTCTCAAAGCTCGTTTCCTCACACGTTTCTCGTGCATCCAGCTAGCTGGCTATCAAGAATGAGAACCGCCGCCATCACGTCCCGGTGAGTGTGCCTGTCTGTTCGCGTCATTCGCCGTACGCGTCGTTCCCGCGAATCTGCGCAGTGCAAAACCGCACTGACCATCTTGAAAGGAGACTCACATGAAAGTGGCTTACATACTTGCAGGCGGACTGCTTTGCGCATCGTCATGGCAAGCCAGCGCTGCGGACGTCAGTCCGGATTCAGCGACTGCACCCACCCAGGCAACCATGGAGGCCGAGGGACCCTCGACCTCAGGTGGCGGCATGTCAGGCGGCCCCAACATGTCCGGTCCGAAAACCCGGAACGACATCTACCAGGATTTGCTGAGATCGCAACGCAGTGGAGAACAGCAGCGCATGCAGGAGTTTTACAAGGGCGGCAGCTGACCGCATGGATTGACGCCATCGCCTCGTGCAAGCTCGTGCCGTTGAAGTCGAGAACCGCAGCTGGCCGCCAGACGACCGAAGACATGTCCGCAATACCTGACACACGTCGCTGGGGCCGCACGGTTTGAGTTACCTTGCGTTGCCTCATATTGCGTTGCCGGAAAGAGAACCGCCAACGGAAGGGGCGCCAATCGCGCTCGCCTCCGTGTCCATCGTGCATCAGGAGTCGAAGTCGAGCCTCTTGATCCTGTCGCCTGCTGGCGGAGGAATGCGGCCAGCGCCTTCCCGTTGGTTCGGAAACTCTTTCTTGTCGGCGTGCGGTATGGCATGTGGAGGCGGCCCCTGCCCGGCGTTCGCTTCGTGCTTCTCCGACCTGATCCGCTCCTCCTTCGACGCCCTTGACTCGACCCAGTTACGTGCCCACTCGTGGTCCGTCGTGCTGTGGGCAGTCACACCGGCCGGTTCTCCGGCGATACACCGGGCGTGCATCTGCCGCAGCTTTTCCCTTGCCAGCATTCGTGCAATCTGAGGGCCGGCGACACTGGTTCCATCCATGGCGACTACGCTACGGCTTCGCGTACCTGCACCAAGGACGCCGAAACATGCGGCCGAGTCGTCGCTGACAGCGGCTGCGTCCGGTCCCTCCCGCAGCGGCTTGCCCAGGTACCCCGGCTCTACGCCTGGTCCGGTGGCAGAGTAGCGCGCCGGCTTGCCGTCGCTGCCGCGAAAGCCGGCAACAACAGCCGTGTATTTACCTGTCGCCACGGAGTTGATCGTCCCCTTGCGTTTGACCCAGCTATTTTCGTTGCCGTCGTCCGTGTCCTTCTCATGCCCCCAGCAATCGAAGCGCCTGTACCGGCAATCTTCGAAGCGTGTCTGGCGGCCGCGCAGCGGGTACCCGTACGCGGTCTCATCGCGCTGTATCCACGCGTGCACACGAAGATCGGACTTCCCTCCGTTTGTGACGCGGATCATCCACATGCCAGTGTCCGCAGTATCGCGTTCGGGATCGTGCGTCGTGGTGGGCGCGAGCGCGACGAGAATCATCTGCCGGCTCCCCGTTGCGACGCGACGCAGATAGACCACCGTGCACAGGACGTCGCCCGCCGGCTTCCACGTATGCACTTCGTTTAGCCTGATAGACGGACTTTTGTCGCCACGGGGCGTGGTGATTTCGAGCTCGACCTGGCCGGCGTCGGCGTCGGGCGGCAGCCAGACTTCCAGAAAACTCGGCGTGGCGTCATCGGGCAGCGTGCGCCAATTGAGCGTCTGGGACTTGTCACGCTCGAGAAGAAATTCCGCATGACACCGGGCCAGATTGCTGTTGCCGACGGGAATCACGATGGAAAGATCAGGATGTCGTTCAATCAGTTCATCGATCGCGTCTTCGATCATCGAGCTGCCGTCGTGCGGTCCTGCAATGTAACCGTAGCTCAGGTTGACGATCACCGGACACGGGCCCCTGGCAAGCTGGTTCGCGCGATGCAGGATATAGCGGAGCGCGTCGAGCGCATATACCCCGAACCAGAGACCTGACGTGTCGCGGATCGTGCGTCCCGGCGGGTGAAACTGGACACAGATGATGTGCGGCTCGCCCACCTCTTTCGAGCCGTCGGCGCTGTGCGCGTGGTGCGTGGGCTGAGGCGCTTGCGCGCCTGCCGCCTGCGGGGCTTCGGCCGGTTTCGCACCGCATGCCAGGTCCATGATCTGAGTACCGTGCGCCCATCGGTGCCGCACGCTCATGTATTCGGCCTCTCTGTACAGGGCGTCCTCATCCACCAGTCCGCCGTACAGGCATTGCTTCATCAGGTGATCGATGTCGCGCTTCAGAAACTCCCGCCCGTAGACTGCATCCGTCGGTATCCCGGGCGGCCCCTGGTCCCAGAAGCACTCGATCCGCGTCGAAGGTTCGTCAGTATCGACTTCGCGAAAGCGTTGATGGGCAAATGCCAGACCGTCGTCGATAACGCCCATGAAAACCGGGTGACACTTTTCATCCACCCCTGCAAGGGGGTCGACCGTACGATCGGGATCGAACGGATAACTGATCGCCGGTACGGGCACGACGGCATCGTCGGGGACCACGGGCAGCCCAAGCTCGACACGCGCCACGATACCCTTGAGCAAACCGTCGAGTTCTGCAAAGAACCGCTTCGTGACCGCTGCGGTGAGAAAGCGGGTCCGCACGAGATCCGCAGGCGGGTTCAGATACAGCGGCGACACCTGGAGCCATTCGCCCCATTGCTGGCTCTCGACCATACGCGCAAACTGCTGCGCATCCCCGGCTCCCCGGGTTGGGTGCTGGTCCACCAGTTCGATCATCACGCGAACCCGATGCGCCGGCGGGTGACCTAGATCGACGAACTGCGTCGCATCCGCCCAGACGAGATACGGATCGATACGCGCGGCATCATCCGCGCGCCCGGTCCAGTCCTGACCGGTCCAGCTATCTGCGACGCCTGACATCCAGTGCGTGCCCATGGGTCCACCTCTTTTGCAGAAGGACGGGAGGTCCGTTCAGGTACCAGGAAGCCGCGTCGTGGCAAGCGCCCGGTTGTCCCACTCAGCGGCCGCCTGATTCCATATCCACGCGAGAATTTCAGATCCTTCGACCTCCGATTCGGTATCGCACCATTCGATCCACCCGAAATCGTCGCGACGTACCTCCTCAGGGTCTCTGTCGGGGACCCTTTGGCACCAGGCAAGGAGTTCGGCCATATTCAACGGCTGGTGCGGCTCGAAGTCGAGAAGCCCATTGAACTTTGGACCGTTGAACGTTCTGGGCGTGAATCCGCCTCGCTTCCCGGGCACGTATTTGCAGCGGTGAACGAAATACTCGGCAAGCGTGGTGCCGAGCAACCGTCCCGCGATGTGGTCCACCGGGAAGTGCACGCCAGCGATCGTCCGGTTGATGGTGACGCGGTACGCCTGGCGCATGAGCTGTTGTCCGAACACCGATGTTTCCGGCTGGCCGCGCAGCGCGCAGAGGACATTCGAGACGATATAGGCCTGCGTGCCGTGACCGCTCGGAAGCGAGCCGTGCCCCGGTGTCTGGATCATCGGCTGTACCTGGGGCGAGTAGTCGATGGGGCGCGGTACCGCCAGCGCGTGTTTGAACCTCATTTCCACGAAGATCGCAAAGCGCACCACCGTATCGAGCAACTCCAGTGTCTTGGGCGTACGCGCCGGATGAAGGTTCGCGATCGAACTCCAGAACGCGAGCTGCGGTCCCATTTGGTAAAGAATCTCCGATGCGCGGTCCTCCCGCAGATCGGCGTATTCGTCCATCTTTCCCAGTTGCTCGATGAAGGCCCTTTCCGGCGGCCGGATCATGCTCGCGATCCGGGTCATGCTGGCTTGGCCGCCACCCTTGCCGCTTTCGTCCTGGCCGCTCCAGCCCGTCCCCTGTCCGCCGGGCGCACCGCCCTTGTGCCACAGGCTCACCTTGCCGTCGCTCGACCTGGAAAAGTGAAGGTTGGACAACAGCTCGAAATCGAATACCGTTGCCCGCACCCACGGTTCCCATCTCCATAGCTGCGCCGGGTCTTCGACGAGCCGCAGCGCCGGTCCCTCGTTGAGGTCGACCTCGATCTGCTTGCCTTTCCAGTTGCCGACTATCCCGTCGCGGTGACCGATCAGGGCGTCCGCCAACAGCCAGGACTCATAGGTCACCCCTCCGCCGGAGGCGGGCGCGCCGCCCACGTCGTTCCCTCCGCCCGCACCACCGGCGCCGCCAGCGCCACCCGCGCCGCCCGCCCCGCCTGCACCACCGAGTCCGCTCACGATCGCTCCTCCGTCTTCGATATCAAACCAGCCCGTGAACTGCGGCTACGCGGGCAATCCTGCCCTCCTCAACGCCTCGGACCAGATTGGACCGGTCTTGTACCCGGCACATGGCGAACGCTCCAGATAGCTCGTGACGGTCAGCGTCGAATCGTAGGCGAGCACTTCGTTGACCGTCGCGTGAGCCGCTTCAGTCTGCCCGAGCAGCGATTGGGCAATGGCAAGCGCGCGCAGCGTCGATGTGTTGGTGCGGTTGGAGCGCAATGAGCGTTGCGCGAGTTCGATCGCCCGCTCGTAGCGACCCGCGGACAGAGCCGCGGTGGCGCCGAGCGATTCATAAAACGAACGCAGCGGATCGAGGGGAGACAGCCTGAGCGCGCGCTCGGTGGCATCGACCGCGACCGACCCTTCGCCCTTGAATGCGTGCAGGGTGCCGTCGAGAAGCCAGGCAAGCGAATCGTTGGGATTGACGCTCAGCGCTTCTTCATAGCGCTTCTGCCCGATGTCCAGCCGCCTGAGCAGACTGGTATGGACGAAGCCGTCGATGGCCAGTGCCAGCGAACAGCGCGGATCGACATCGAGCGCCCGCTTCGTGCAATCGAGCGCGGCTTCGGCCTCGCTCAGCCTGTCGTTCGTCCAGCCGCGGTTAAAGCGCAGCACATGCCATTTCGCAAGCCATGCGTGCGGCGTCGCCTGACGGCGCGCGCGCTCAGCGAGAACTTCGAGCATGTCCCGCGCGCGGTGAAAATCGTAGGCCACGCCGCGATGCATCAGCACGATCGCACTCATCAACAGCGTGCAGCTTTCGAGTGTCGGCAATGCCTGCGACTGGGCGCGCTGCACCTCGTGAGCAATGATCGCCGTGCTGATTTCGGAGACGACACAATGCGTCAGGTCATCGTCGCCATTCATGATTTCCGCTATGCGGCCCGTGAGGCTGTCGCTCCACACGACACGGCGCGACTTCGTTTCCGCCAGTTCGGCAACGAGTATCAAATGATCGCCCGAGATCCGGTAAGCACCCGACAGGACGTAGTTGACGCCGAGAAAATCGCTGACTTCGTCAAGCGTCGCGTCGCGTCCGCGAAAGGCGGTGGTGGATAAACGGGAGATGACTTCCAGTTCCGATGTACGGCACAACGACGAAATGATCTCATCGGCCAGCACCTCGCCAAGCACAAAGTGCTCGGGCTGGACGCCGCGCGCGGTGAAGGGAATGACGGCGATCGTCGGGCGAAGTTCAGGCAGAAATGAGCTATGCGGCTCGATCACAGGGCGCGGCCCCGGAGCGCCAATGCGATACGCCCGCACCGGACGCTTCAGGTGCTTGAGGTGGCAATCGCCGAGGTCCTCGATGTCGGCGTCGAGTTCCGCGGTCAACTGGTCGCGAACTTCCACCGAGACCACAATTTCACCGGGCCCGGCCAGGGTGTAGAGGCGTGCGGCCAGATTGACGCCGCGTCCGTACACGTCGCGCTGGTCCTCGAACAGTTCGGTGACATGCAGGCTCATGCGCAACAGCAGGTGCTGGGCCGGCACAAGGTTGACGTTGAGGCTCACGCACGCACGCTGGATCGCGAAGGCGGCCTGCACAGCGTGATGCACGCTGACGAACGTGACCATCAACCCGTCGCCCTCTGTCCTGATCAGGCGACCGCTATGCGCCGGTACGATCCTGCTTTCGATATGGGCTCGCAGATCGCGCCATCGCGTGGCCGCACCCGCTTCATCGTCCTCGATCAGGCGACACGATTCCACCAGGTCGGCGAACAGCACTGTCCGGACCACCCGCACGAATTCATCCGATGAATGTGAAACGTTTGGGGTCACATTGTTCGAACCTGCTTTTCGGAAGCCCTTGGCATGGTGAGGTGCGTCGGCCATGACGCACGTCCGCCCGCCTCTGCTCACGCGTTGCCGGATGGCGCGACAGCACTTTACGTGCTGCGCCGACGACTCGTGCACGCTACTGAAGACCTGTCTGGATAAGGCGCACGTATCAATGGATGATGCGTGACTCTGGGTCGTCTTCACCGGATTCGCGTTTGTATGAGTTATAGCCGATAAACGGTTTTTGACTGCTCATTTTTAACGCACTGCGGGGCGTTGCAGGCGAGCATTTCATCGCGTGCGTGACCCGTGGACAGAGGTATCAGAGTGGTCCGTGCGAGGCTTCGCAAGCGATGCGCTCGAAGCCATGGCCTAGGACGAGGAGCGCCGTTTGTCCGCCTCGAGCCGGCGCGTAATGAGATGAATGAGGTATACCGCGAATTCCGGGTCCTGGTAGTAGAGCCGCATCGCGTCGGTGGCCGTGACCGTCAGCAACTCCGTGTCGGTTTCGCACCGGGCCGTGCAGGTGCGTCTGTGATCGGGCGAGAACAGTCCGATTTCGCCGAGCATCGTACCGGGACCCACGTCGACATCGATCTCCTTCAGCCGGATCGTTCCCCGCACGACGTAGTACAGCGCGTCGGCAGGATCGCCTTGGCGAAAGAGCGTCTCGCCGCGGCGGTACTGAGTGCGCGTCATGTATGCGAGCAGGCGCCCGACTGAAAGCTGTCCCTCCAGCGCCTGGCGGATCTGCTCGTCGGCAACGGTTTTCAGACGCGTCGCAGCGACGCTGGCCTGACTGCGGCTGCTCACCTTGAGTGCCTTGTATGCCGTGTAAAGATGCACCTTGACGGTCCCTTCGGCAATGTCCAGGTGACGCGCGATCGTCTTGTTCGATTCGCCGCGCGCGGCTCTCGCCAGCACTTCGATCTGTCGTGGAGTCAGGGCGCGCGGGCTGTCCTGCGACTCCTTGTCCGGCTTTGCATGCGGAATTTCGCGCGGACCGTGCTGATTCACCGCGAAGTCCACCAACGCCCTCGGCAGATAGATGCCTCCCGATAGCACCAGACGCAATGCGTCGAGCAATACGGAGGAGGATTCAGATTTGTCGAAACAGCCTGTGACGCCTGAGGCGATCAGGTTCTCGACAGTGTTCGGATCGGTTGTCGTGAGCAGCACCACGATCGGCGCAGCAGGTACCAGTTTGCGTATCGCGTCGATCGCCTGCAGCGCCTCTTTCAGATAGTCGCCGTCGAGCACGACGAGATCGGCCGGCGCGCTGGTGTCGAGCGCCGCCCCCGCGTAGTCGACGCATGTGACTTCTGCCGCCGGATCCAGATCGCGCAGAATGCGTGCAACTCCGTCAGGAAGTAATCCGGCGGGGCCGGCGAGAAGAATGTGCATGCGTTTCTTCGCGTTAGGATGAGCCTTCTTCCTGCGGCGTCGGTCATGCGCAAACGGTCGACGATTGCGCGCCCGGTTTCGAACTGCCTCATTACATTATGGTCTGCTTCGAGCCAGAATATTTTCGACCGGGTCAAATTCTCAGACAACGACATGTTGCTTATTTGAATATCGGGAAAACGGGCATTTACGCGAAGGCAGGAAGTGAGCCAGAGGGCACTAAACCGTTGTGGTACCGCGCGGAGTAAACATTGGGACGCATTGTTTCAATGTGAGAGCCAATGACACAAAGCGGCTGGTGGCCATCGAGCGCGCCGGTGACGCTTAAGCGGCAAATTTTCCGGAGGGCAGCGTCGACACGATGCACAGCGAAACGGTGAGCCCGTCCAGCTGGTAGTACGGCCTCAAAAAAAATTGTGACGTGTAGTAACCGGGCGAGCCTTCGACTGGTTCGATCCTGACTCTCGCAGCGGCAAGCGGCTTTTGCGCCCTGGTGAATTCGGACGAATGGAGCGGATCCCCATCGACATAATTCATGATCCAGTTGTTAAGCCACCTCTCCATGTCGGCGTGCCCCTTGAATGTCCCGAGCCGGTCGCGCGCAATGCACCGGAGATAGTGCGCAAACCGGCTGCAGGCGAAGCAATACGGCAGGCGCGCGGCCAGAGCGGCATTCGCCGTCGCATTGGAATCGTCGTATTCAGCGGGCTTTTGCAGGGACTGTGCGCCTATGAACGCGGCGAAGTCCGCGTGCTTGCGGTGAATAAGCGGCATGAAGCCGTTCTTCGCCAGTTCCGCTTCACAGCGGTCCGAAATCGCGATCTCGGTCGGACATTGCGTCTCGACGCTGCCATCGTCGCCCGGAAAACTGTGCGCCGGCAGGCCTTCGAGCGCCCCGCCCGATTCCACGCCGCGAATCCTCGCACACCAGCCATACAGATTGAACGACCGGTTGATATTGACGGCCATCGCATACGCCGCGTTGGCCCACACATATTTCCCATGCTCCGCCGAACCGGTGTCCTCCTCGAATTCGAACTGGTCGACCGGCGCGGTGCGCGCGCCATAGGGCATGCGCGCCAGAAACCGCGGCATGGCGAGGCCGACATAACACGCGGCCGCGGATTCGCGCAGCGACCGCCAGCCCGCATATTCGGGCGCGTTGAAGATCCCGGTCAGATCGCGCCGTCTCGCCAGCTCCTGCCACGAATCCATCTGCATCAGCTTCGGGCTCGCGCCCGCGATAAACGGCGCCTGCGCAGCGGCCGCGAGACTCGCCATCCCGCCAAGCAGTTCCAGATCGGGTGGCCCGTGATCGAAGTAGAAATCGCCGATCAGCGCGCCGAACGGCTCACCGCCGACGTGCGCGAAAGGTTCCTGGCAGACCGTCCGGAAGAGCGGACTCTGCTCCCACGCGTCGTCCCTGAAACGCTCGAGGGTTTCGCCAAGCTCGCTCTTCGCGATGTTCAGCGTGCGAATCTTCAGCATCTCGCTGGTGTCGGTGTTGTTGACGAGGTAGTGCAAACCGCGCCACGAGCCCTCTAGCTGCTGAAATTCCGGATGATGCAGGATCAGGTTCAACTGCCCGGCGAGCTTCCCGTCGATCCCCGCGACCAGGGTCTGGATCGTCCGAACAACATCGTCCGGGACAACCTGGTCTTGCAACAGGACCTGCTGCGCCAGTGTCCGCACCTCACTCCGTAGCGCCTTCTTCGTCCCCTCCGTCTTCGATCTGAACTCCTTTTCCAGCAGGGCGGCAAGGTCGTCGCCTTCGGGCATCGCCCCCTGTGCATCCGGTCGAGCCGGCGGCGGGCCGGAGGATCGAGGTGTCTTGCACATGGTGGCATTCTCCCGGTAGATGCTTTCGATACGTGGTATCGACCGGCGCCTGGGGCGCCTCTGGGCGGCGGACTTGCGACAGCTGCGCAAACCCATGTGCGCCATCACGTGCTCCCGGCTGGCGGACCGTCCGATGCAAGCGTCTTGAGCCACGCCGGATCTTTCAGCATCCTCGCAATCAGTTCTTCCGCGCCTGCCTTGCCATCCATTCTGGTGAGCAGACCGACAAGCTGGGTACGCGCCTCGAGCAGTTGGCGAAGCGCGTCGATCCTGCGCACGAGTGCGCCGGGTGCAAAGTCGTCCATGCTCTCGAAGGTCATGTCGACGCTGAGGTCGCCTGCCTGAGTCAGCGTATCCGGCACCTCAAACGCGACGCGCGGCTTGATCGCCTTCATCCGGCTATCGAAGTTATTGGCATCGATCTCCTCGAACCTGCGTTCCGCGACCGGCGGCAACGGGTCTGCGGGCTTGCCCGACAGGTCGGCCAGCACGCCCATTACGAACGGCAACCGGTTTTTCTGTTCGTCGCCGTCCACTTCGACTTCGTATTCAATCTGCACGCGTGGAGCGCGGTGGCGAACGTCGAATTTCTGCCTGCCGGTGGACATGACGCCTCCCTCCCTGAACGCAAATCCCGTCTCCCTAAACGATCAAGGAGCCGGCAATTTGAAGTCACGGGCGTCCGTGCCGACGGCGCGGGCGTCATTCGTGGACCGAGTACCGGCTCCCGGTCGGGGAGCGCAATCTCCTTACCCGCAACGGAAAATTTTTACTAAGCTTTCAACACGTCGCTTGACGCATCGCTCGCATCACACTGGTTTTCCGCAGGAGTGCGCCCATGTTGCAACGTCTTCGGTTGTCCGCCTTTCGTGTGGTCGGGTTTGCCGCCCTGACGGCCCTTGCGCTCGCTGGCTTCGACGCGACGTGCAACGCCGCGCCGCTGCCCGACAAGACCATCGTATTCTGTTCGGAAGGCAGTCCCGCCGGCTTCGACTCGGCGCAATACACGACGAGCGTCGAGTTCACCGCAGCGTCTTACACGGTGTACAACCGGCTCGTCGAGTTCCAGCACGGTGGCACCAAAGTGGAACCTGGTCTGGCGGAATCGTGGGAAATCTCCCCCGATGGCCTGACGTACACGTTCCATCTGCGCCACGGCGTCAAATTCCACACGACGTCCTTCTTTAAGCCGACGCGCGAGTTCAATGCCGACGATGTCATGCTGACGTTCGAACGGATGCTCAATCCGAACAATGCTTTTCGCACCGCCTACCCGGTAGCGTTCCCGTATTTCACCGATATGGGCCTCGACAAGAGCATCGAAAAAATTGAAAAACTCGATCCGTACACGGTCCGCTTCACGCTGAACGCGGTAAATGCACCGTTCCTGCAGGCACTCGCCATGCCGTTCGCGTCGGTGATTTCCGCCGAATACGCCGATCAACTGCTGAAGGCTGGCAAGCCGGCGGACATCAACCTCAATCCGGTCGGCACGGGTCCGTTCATCTTCCGCAGCTATACGAAGGACTCGACCATCCGCTACGACGGCAACCCCGACTACTGGAAGCCTGGTGTCGTGCAGGTCGGCAAACTGATCTTTTCGATCACGACCGACCCGGCCGTACGCGTGCAAAAACTTCGGCAAAACGAGTGTCAAGTGATGAGCTATCCGCGCCCGCAGGACATTGCGTCGCTGGCCGCGGACGCGAATCTGCAACTGCCGCATCAGGTCGGCTTCAACGTCGGCTTCCTCGCGTACAACACGACGCGCAAGCCGCTCGATCAGGTTGAAGTGCGTCAGGCTCTGGACATGGCGATCAACAAGCAGGCGATCATCCAATCCGTGTACCAGGGCGCGGGCCAGGCAGCGAGCAATCCAATGCCGCCCACGCAATGGTCCTACGACGGGAGTCTGCGCGATGCGCCGTACGATCCCGCGAAGGCAAAGGCGCTGCTCACGAAAGCCGGCCTTCCGGACGGCTTCGAACTGACGCTGTGGGCCATGCCGGTGCAGCGGCCGTATAACCCGAACGCGCGTCTGATGGCGGAGATGATTCAGGCCGACTGGGAGAAGATCGGCGTGAAGGCGAAGATCGTGACGTATGAATGGGGTGAGTACATCAAGCGCGCGCATGCGGGGGAACACGACGCGATGCTGATCGGCTGGACTGGCGACAATGGCGATCCGGACAACTGGCTGGGCGTGCTGCTCGGATGCTCGGCAGTGAACGGCAGCAACTTCTCCAAGTGGTGCTACAAGCCGTTCGATGACTTGATCCGGAAGGGGCGTCAAACGACCGATACGGCGGAGCGCACGAAGTACTATACCGAGGCGCAGGAGATCTTCAAACAGCAGGTGCCATTCACGCCGATCGCGCACTCGACGGTCTACCAGCCGCTGCGCAAGGACATCACCGGCTTCAGGATCGATCCGTTTGGCCCGACCCAGTTCTGGTATGTCGGGCTTAAATAACGCAGGGGCCCGTCAACCTGACTTCCGGGCGCTTCCCTACCCGCGCCCAGCCCGGTCTCAGGGCGCGACGACATGCTACCGGGTTGGAGAATGACCCGCGAAGGGTTCCAGGGGCTGTTCACGCCAATTGATCATCGCTATGCGGCGATCAGCCAGGCAGGTGCACATTGACGACAGCCGGCACGCTGGCGCGCAACGGGACGCTCTCCGACGGCGCGGAATCGCCCGGATGTCCTGCATGCTCTGCCTGCGCGATCAGATTGCCGACGGTGGGATCGATCGCATCGGTGAACGGCTTCGGATCAAGGCCGATCGCGAGAACCAGCAGCGCCATCGCACCAAGCAATATGAATTCGCGCCGGCCGAGGTCGGACAGCTTCGCTACCCGGGCGTTGGCAATCTTGCCGAAAATCACGCGCTTGTAGAACCACAGCGTGTAGGCAGCGCTCAGCACGACCGTCGATGCCGCGATCGCGCCAATCCAGAAGTTGAAACGGATCGCGCCCATCAACACCATGAATTCGCCGACAAAACCGGACGTGCCCGGCAAGCCGAGATTCGCCATCGAGAACAGCATCGCGAAGGCAGCGAACTTCGGCATCGTATTGGCGACGCCACCATAAGCAGCGATTTCGCCGCTTTGCGTGCGGTCGTACAGCATGCCGGTGCACAACAACATCGCGCCTGACACGACACCGTAGGACAGCATCTGCACGATCGCGCCTTCCTGACCGATACGGTTGAAGATGAAGAGACCCAGTGTGACGAGCCCCATGTGTGCAACGGTCGAATACGCGAGCAGCTTGCGCATGTCGGTCTGCACGAGGGCCAGCAAGCTCGCGTAGATGACTGCAACCAGCGAGAGCGTAATCATCGCCGGCGCAAAGAAATGGCTTGCATCGGGTGTGATCGGCAACGCGAAACGCAGCAGCCCGTAGCCACCGAGCTTGAGCATGCCGATCATCACGGCCGCACCGGTCGGACCGTCAAGGTGAACGTCCGGCAGCCACGAATGCAGCGGCCACATCGGCACCTTGACGGCAAAGGCCGCGAGAAAGCCGAGGAAAATCAGCACCTGCGGTAGCAGGTCCAGATGCAGTGCGCGCCAGCTGTCGAGGTCGAAAGACTTCGTCTGGCTATACAGGTACAGCATCGACATCAGCATCGCCAACGAGCCGATGAACGACAGGAAGAAGAACTTCACTGCCGCGTACGTGCGGTTCGAGTGCCCCCAGCCGCCGATCAGCAGGTAAAGCGGAATCAGCGTCGCTTCGAAGAAGATGAAGAACAGCATGCCGTCGAGCGACGTGAAAACACCCTGCATGAAACCCGACAACATCAGGAAAGCGCCGAAGTACTGTGCGACGCGCACGGTAATCGACCGCCACGAAGCGATCACGATGATGATCGTGGTGAGCGCCGTCAGGACGACCAGCCACAACGAGATGCCGTCAATGCCGAGGTGCCAGCCGATGCCGAACTCCGGCAGCCAGTTGACGTGCTCGACGAACTGCGCAGTTGCAACGCTGTTCTGAAAGCGGGCGACGAGCGGGATCGCCGGCAGAAGGCCGGCAATCGCGCCGATGAGCGCGAGCCAGCGCACGCGGTCGGCGGAACGATCGGAGCCGGCGCGCATGACGATGGCGCCCGCCGCAATGGGAATCCAGATCAAAAGGCTGAGAAGTGGAGCGGATTGCATGTGCTATTTGTTAAAGCCACCAGGAAAGCGAAAAAACGGATCCATCAGCGCAATCAGAATGAAAGCGTTGAAAGGAAAATCAAAACGGGGTGTTGCGCTGGAGAGGCGCGCTCGATGTGGCACGAGGCCGACAAACGTGCTTCCGGAAACCATCGAGGTCTTCGGGTTTACGAGGATAACCCGAACTTAAGAGTTTTGCAGCGCAACATTAATAAAAGGGCACCGTCGGCGGCGAGACCAACAGGCGAGGCGCGACTCTAGTGGCTTTCCACTGTGTTTTCCTGCGCTTCCATGTCGAATTGCGGAGCCGCTGTGCAGCGGCCGACCCCATGCGCCGTCACGGCGGAAAGTCCGGTCGCGAATGCCGCGCGCAAGGCTGGACAACAGCCTGGAAATCTTTGGTAAGGGCTCCGTGAACCCCCCCTGTTATTGCGGAATGACGATCAGCGAATCGCCTTAAGCTCACCTCACGCCCCGCATTCATGGCCGCTGGCAAAGACCGACCAGACTCGTCAGCCATGCGAAATCGGGCGTCACGTATCGAATCCGACATGTCGCTTAAGGAGCGTCCACATGCCCGCACACACTGAATATCCGTCAACCCCGAAGTGGCTCTCAAAGTCTGCGAAAGCGCTTGCGGTTTCTTCCATCGCTGCCCTCTTCTGCATCGATGCGTCTGCGGCAAGCTTTCATTGCACCGGCAAGTCATCGGCCTCGGAGCGCATCGTCTGCCAGGACGAGCGACTATCGGCGCTCGACGACAAGCTCGCCATCGCATACCAACGAGCCCGGGACACAGCCGCCGACCCACGCTCGATTGAAGCAGACCGAACGCACCAGTGGCTCTGGCGACAACACAACTGCACGGACAACGCATGCGTCTCCGCCTGGTATGAGCGTCGCATCGCGGAACTCGATGCCGACTACGAACAGGCAAAGGCCGTGCAGAACGCTGCTTTCGAAGCCGCGCTGTCCGCGCAAAAGCTTGCTCCGTCCGCTGAAGCGGCAGTCCGCCAGATGAAAAAACCGGCCCCTGAAGTTGCGGCACGTTAGTCCATAAACAGGCGAAAGGCGGTGGCTTCTTCCGCCTCGCGAGTGCTGTGGGCAATGCTGAGACCCGACACCAGGCATTGCCCGCTTTCATATCGGCGCGACATATGCGAGCACATGCTTGATGGCCTATGAGCCCTGGCTTACGAACTTCAAAACTAAAAAACGCCTATGCGTAGCATTGTGATTGCATTAACGTTGACGGTCGCTCTCAGCCTGCAAGGTTGCTCGACTACCGTCGGCACATTTGCCCTGGGCGGGTTGATCGGCGCAGTAACCGGCGTGTCCGCCCTGGTATGTACGATCGCGTGCAGATAGTGCTGCCCGAAACACCGGCGACGTCACCAGCCGGAAGCCGCATTCGTACGTGGGCATGACGTCGAGTGACGTTGGCCGCTTCGGCGTTCCACACTGCTGATTGTTGCGGCGGCGTTCATCTCGGCACCCCGTCATCGCGCGTCTGTTTGTAGAAGCGACAAGCGAGGCGTGAATCTCCCGGCACGCAGGCACGCAATGTCACCAACACCGTGTTGATCAAATACAATGCCGCATCGAGGCTCCACAGCGGTGCCAGCCCGTTGCGGGCGCGGCTCGCCGCGCGGCCACCCGCGGCAGCGAACTTCTGAATCGGGACCTTGAACGCTGAAGTGCTGAACTTGACGGAGTGATCGATGGCTGATGCTTACCTGCAGGTGATTGCGCATTACCATGCCAGCCCGGGCAACGGCCACAGGGTTGTGGAATTGCTGGCGGTCACGAGCTACATGGTGCGCGAGGAGGACAAGCCTTGAACTCATTTCGCTTCCAAACCGTTCCGACGCTCGTCGTCGAGTTTGGCGCGGCGCGCCGTCTGGGTGTTTTGCTGCGGGAGCAGTTTCCGACGCTGACGCGGTTGTGCGTCGTCACGGACGGGTTCCTTCACAGGAGTGGCCTGCTGGATCCGGCGCTGGCCGATCTCGCCGCTTACGGCTGGAACACAACGGTGATCGACGACGTCATCGCCGATCCGCCCGAACATATCGTGCTGGAGGCGACGTCTCACGCACGCGAAGCGGGCGTGGAGATCGTGCTGGGGCTGGGCGGCGGGTCGTCGATGGATGTCGCGAAGCTGCTTGCCGTGCTGGTCCCGCAACAGGAGCAGGTGCTGGCCGACATGTACGGCGTCAACCGGATCACGGTTTCGCGATTGCCTCTGGTCCAGATGCCGACTACAGCGGGCACGGGTTCCGAAGTCACAGCCGTATCGATCGTGACCGTGGGCGAAGCGAAGAAGATGGGCGTCGTTGCGCCGCAGTTGATCGCGGATCTGGCGATTCTGGATGCGGAACTCACGCTGGGGCTGCCCGTCGCCGCAACCGCCGCAACCGGCATCGACGCGATGGTGCACGCAATCGAGGCGTACACGTCCGCGCGATTGAAGAACCCGGTGTCCGACATGCTCGCGGTGAAGGCGCTCGAACTGCTGTCACGCAATCTGTTGAGCGCATGCGAGAGCGGGAACAATCGCGAAGCGCGCGAAGCCATGCTCCTTGGCGCGACGTTCGCGGGCCAGGCGTTCGCCAACTCGCCGGTCGCCGCGGTCCATGCACTGGCGTATCCGATCGGTGGCATCTATCACGTTCCGCATGGTCTTTCGAATGCGCTCGTGCTCCCGCATGTGCTGAAGTTCAACGCCCAGGCCGCGGCTCAACTGTACGCGGAGCTCGCTGACGTGATCGTGCCGGCGGCGACTGGCAGCGCCGAAAGCAAAACCCAGGCATTGATCGCGCACCTCGAACAGATGATCGCCGCAACCCGGATTCCTTCCACGCTGCGAGAAGTGGGCATCGAACAAGACGGCCTGAAACGAATGGCAAGCGACGCCATGCTGCAAACGCGGCTTTTGATCAACAATCCGCGGCCCGTTTCCGAAGCTGACGCATTGGCGATCTATACCGCTGCGTTCTGACGCGGCACTCTGTGTGTGGCCCGCGTCGAGATCGAGGGAGGAGCGGCCAACATCGGGCCGCACGTGCTTCAAGTGCCTCGCAGGCTGCTGTCGTCAACCAGCAGCTTCTTCGCATCACGACAATGACAATGGGTGATTGGCAAACGGAATCAGGATCGTTTCTCCCACCATGTCTGCAACATCGCGGCGGCAGCCGTGGCGGCGACCTGGCAGCCGAGGACGATATGCTCCTCGGCCGTATCCTCGATGAAGTCGTGGCTCACGCCACCGATGCTGGGCACGAACAGCATGCAGGCCGGGATATGAGCCGCAATGAGCTGGGCGTCGTGAGCAGCCCCGCTCGGCATGCGAATCCACTGACCGGGCGCCACGGCCTCGGCGGCGCTCACGATATGCGCCTGAAGCGTCGCATCCATGGTCACCGGCTCCATGGGTTCATCGGCATCCGTCAATACCACGCCCACCGGCCCTCGCGCATTGAACTCCTGGACCAGCTCCGCCAGCCTCGTTTCCATCGCCCGCAGACGGGCAGCATTCGCGTCGCGGAATTGCAGATACATGTCGGCCTGACCAGGTACGACGCTGAGCGAGCCCGGGTCGAGGTCGATACGGCCGACCGTCCACACGGTATCGGCGTCGGCTAGCTGCCCGAACGCTTCGTTCATCCCGGCGATAAACGCAACGAGCGCCGCGCCGGCATCGCTGCGGATCGACATGGGCGTCGTGCCGGCATGATTGCGCTGGCCGGTAAAGCGCAACCGCAATTCGCGAAGGCCAACGATCGTGGTAACGACGCCAATGGATTTGCCCGCAGCCTCCAGCCGTCCGCCCTGCTCGATGTGCGGCTCGAGGTAACCCATGTGCCGCCCCTTCTCCAGGCGAACCTGTGGCCTGCCGGCAAGCCCCGCAATCCGCAGCGCATCCTGAAGAAGCAGCCCCTCATGGTTTCGCGCGCTCCGGATCGACTCCTCGACGGAATCGCCGACGAAGCAGCGACTGCCTAGTAGATCGTTGCATCAAAGTCGTTACATATTAAGCCACGCCGAGGTCGACCTTTTTCCAGCGGAAGACAACCGGTGAGGCATTGAATTCCTCGATGCCCCTCAGAATGCGCTCCTTCAGTTCATCGATCGATTTGACCCGGATGTGGCGAAGGAAAGTGCGGGCCATTTTGGAGAAGGTGCATTCGACCAGATTAAGCCAGGAGCCATGCTTGGGTGTGTGAACGTACTCGAAGCGCCCGGGGCGCGAGGCGAGATAGGCCATGGTCTGCCTGGAGATGTGGGCCGAATGGTTGTCCAGCACCACGCGGATGATGGCCTCGCTCGGATAGTACTCGTCCAGGCGCTTGAGCAGCGCGATGAACTCCACACTGCGGTGGCGGTCCTCGACGTTGGCGAAGATGTGACCCGAGTGCAAGTCGATTCCGGCGAGAATCGATACCGTGCCCCGACGCACATACTCGTAGTCGCGCCCGACGGTTGATGCCTTGCCCGGTACCGGGGGCAGATCCGGCGCGGTCAATCCGATCGCCTGAATACCCGGCTTCTCGTCGACGCTGACGGTATAGATGGGGTTGGGTCGCGCATCATGAACGGCGCCCTCCCGGTAGATCGAGACATCCCGGTAGACCATCAGGACTTCCTGCATCTTGCGGTCAAACTCCGGGTCCCGTTTTTCCAGGTAGTAGCGAATCTTGTGGGGCTTGATCTCGTTCTCGTTGAGGATGCGCCACACGGTGCTCTTGCCAGCGTTGGCCAGGCGAGCGAATCCAGCGGCCTCGGCTCCTTCAGATACAAACCGCGCCAGTGCGGAGATGCTCCACAACTCGGCCGCCAGGCCCTGATCCTTGGGCTTGGTGCACGCGATGCTCACCACCCAGGCTTTGGCTTCATCGCTGATCTCGGGTTCATGCGGCCGGTGGTACCTGTCTTTCAAACCCGCTTGCACACCTGCTGCCAGCGCCTTGTCAACGCTGCGATAGATCATCGGACGACTGAACCCGAGCTGGCGTTGCAGCTCCGTGATCGAAGTGCCCGCGGCGTAGCCCAACAGCACCTTCGCCCGTTCGACTTCGCGCGCGGGCGCTGTCCTCGATCCAGCAAGTTCCTTGAGCGTCGTCGTCTGCTCCGGTGTAAGCACCAGCGCCGCACGTTTGGACTTCCTCGCCATCGTCACCTCCGTCAAGAGTTGCGAACGAAACGAGGCTATTATCGCTTATTTAGTAACTGTATTGATGGAACGAACTACTAGCAGCCCGGCGAAGGTACCCTCTTCATCGATCCACGATGCCACATCGACCGCCAGGTGGCTTGTTTCCTTGTTTTCAGCCAGCGCGCGCGCAATCTCGATTCCATAGATCACGCCCATCGCGCCGTCGAGCCAGCCACCCGTCGGTTGCGTATCGGTGTGCGAGCCGATCACAAGCGCCGGCCCGCTCTTGCGGGAACGTCCGAACACCGTGCCCACGCCGTCAATGACAGCATCCAGCCCCGCGTCGGTCATGCGCTCGACAAGCCAGCGACGCGACTCCATATCGACAGGCGAAAGCGCCAGACGCACGACGCCTGGCCCGGTCGCGCCGAAGCTGCGCAACTGCTTGAGATCGTCCAACAACCGTTCCGGATTGATCTTCAGCACTGTCATTCCTCTGTTCATTGTTCACGCATGTCGCCGGGCTCACGTCGATACGGGCAATCGGGCTCGCACCTTCCAGATCGAGAGCTTACACGGCCTCGCTGCACGTCCTGCCGGAGCGCGGCGCTCCACCTCAAAGCCCGCACTGAACCTCGTGACGCAACCATTCGTGTGATATAGGCGACAACCGATATTTACTTCGGCATGCCAATTAATATACTTCGAGGAATTACCGGCACATTAACCGATGCTCCGTCCCGCCGAGGCTCAAGTCGCATCCGAATGCGCCGTATAAACGACGCCCGCCGCGCCGGCACGAACCGGCATGGGTCCGTTTGCTGCACGGCGCCGCTCTTCAAGGGCCGTGCCCACAACAATCCGTGATGAGGAATGGATGAGAAGATGTAACGACGAATGGAAGCGGAAGCTGCCGGCAACACGTTGCGACAGCTTCCGTCCACGTCGATTGTGCGTTGGTAGGCTCGATTGGACTCGAACCAACGACCCCCACCATGTCAAGGTGGTGCTCTAACCAGCTGAGCTACGAGCCTGTTGAGGCGCGGATTATAGAGACTCCGCAATCGTCACACAAGCCCCCGGCGACCTATGCGCTTTCGAGCCGGTCCCGTTCGACGGCGGGAACCTGCGCACGCCCCGGATCAGATAAAAGCATTACGCCTGATCGTAGCGATAAACACCCCGGCCAGCTTTGCGTCCCAGATGACCCGCCGCGACCAGTTCCCGCAACAGTGGACAGGCGCGATACTTCGAATCGCCGAAGTCTTTCAGGAAGACATCGAGGACCGACAGGCAGACGTCAAGCCCGATCAGGTCCGCAAGCGCCAGAGGGCCGATCGGGTGATTCGCGCCGAGACGCATCCCCGCGTCGATCTCCTCCGCCGTAGCGACGCCTTCAGCCAGCACGAAGAACGCCTCGTTGATCATTGGCACGAGAATGCGGTTCACCACGAAACCCGGGGAATTCTTTACGCTGATCGGTGACTTGTCGAGCTTCACCGTCATTTCGCGCACGGCTTCGACAGTGTCGGCGCTCGTCTGCACACCACGAATGATTTCGACCAGCGGCAACAGCGGCACCGGGTTGAAAAAGTGCATGCCGATAAAGCGCGACGAATCGGCTAACGTCGCACCGAGCGCCGTGATCGAGATCGACGATGTGTTCGATGCAATGATCGCGTCCGGGCGTGCCACCGATTCGATCTGCCGCAGGATACGAATCTTCAGTTCGGTGTTTTCCGTGGCCGCTTCGATCACGAGGTCGACGGTAGCGAGCCGCTGATAGTCAGTCGACGTTTCTATGCGCGAGAGAGCGGCATCGCGCACCGCCGCGTCCAGCTTGCCCTTCGCGACCAGCCGTTCGAGGCTGCCGGTCAACGTGGCCACGCCTTTCGCGAGTGCGGCTTCGGTGACATCGATCAGAACCGCCTTGAACCCTGCGACGGCAACGACCTGAGCGATGCCGTTGCCCATCGTGCCTGCACCGATAATCCCAACGGAGTTGATTGCCATGGCTATTCCTTTTCAGCGACGCAATGTATTGCGCTTGTTGAAGGTTCTCGAATATAGCAGCAATGCCCTGGTCGCCTCCGATACACTTCACCGGGCAGGATTGTTTGCGCGGCGGAGACATGATTGCTGGTCCCGCCGTCAGAACTGATCTTCCGCCAGCGCCAGCACCCCCTCGCCGCCCTTCGCCGTCACGATCGACGCTTCGAGCGCCGTCGCCTGCGGCAACACGTGTTCCGCGAAGAACTGCGCGGTCGCGATCTTCGCGCCGTAAAACGACGGATCTTCCGACTGCTTTTGCGCCGCCACCTGCAGCGCACGCGCCATCTGCCAACCGCCCAGCACGATCCCCGCGAGCTTCAGATACGGCACGCTACCGGCAAACACCGCGTTCGGATCGGTCTTCGTGTTCGCAACCACGAAATCAACCGCTGCCGCCAGCGAGCGATGTCCCTGCTCGAGGTAGCGCTTCATCGAACGGAACGCCGCGCCCTCGTGCCGCCCGAGCGCCTCGATCGTCTGCGCAACATCAGCCAGCAGCGCCTTCGCCACCGCGCCGCCGTCGCGCACCGTCTTGCGGCCGATCAGGTCGTTCGCCTGAATCGCCGTCGTGCCTTCGTAGATCGGCAGGATGCGCGCATCGCGGTAGTACTGCGCCGCGCCCGTTTCCTCGATGAAGCCCATGCCGCCGTGCACCTGCACACCCAGGCTCGTCACCTCGAGCGACAGCTCGGTGCTCCAGCCCTTCACGACCGGCACGAGGAATTCATAGATGGCCTGATGTTCGGCGCGCTTCGCCGCATCCGCATGACGGTGCGCGATGTCGCAATGGGCGGCTGCCACGTAGGCCAGCGCGCGCGAGCCTTCGGTGAGCGCGCGCATCGTCGCGAGCATCCGGCGCACGTCCGGATGATGGATGATCGACACCGACTGCTTCGCGCTGCCGTCGACCGGGCGGCTTTGCACGCGCTCCTTCGCATACGCGGCCGCCTTCTGGTACGCGCGGTCCGACACGCCCACGCCCTGCATGCCCACCGCGAAGCGCGCCGCGTTCATCATGATGAACATGTACTCGAGGCCGCGATTCTCCTCGCCGATCAGGTGGCCGACCGCGCCGCCGTGATCGCCGAACTGCAGCACCGCCGTCGGGCTCGCCTTGATGCCGAGCTTGTGTTCGATCGACACGCAATGCACATCGTTGCGCTCGCCCGCCGTGCCGTCCTCATTGACGATGAACTTCGGCACGATGAACAGCGAGATGCCCTTCACGCCTTCGGGCGCATCGGGCGTGCGCGCGAGCACGAGATGGACGATGTTCTCCGCCATGTCGTGCTCGCCCCACGTGATGAAGATCTTGGTGCCGAAAAGCCTGTACGAACCATCGCCCTGCGGCTCGGCGCGCGTGCGCACCAGCGCCAGATCGGAGCCCGCCTGCGGCTCGGTGAGGTTCATCGTGCCGGTCCATTCGCCCGAGATCAGCTTCGGCACATAGGTCTGCTTCTGCGCTTCGGTGCCGGCGGTGAGCAGCGCTTCGATGGCCCCGTCGGTCAGCAGCGGGCACAGCGCGAACGACAGGTTCGACGCGTTGAGCATCTCGATGCATGCCGTGCCGATCAGCTTGGGCAGGCCCTGGCCTTCGTAGTCGACAGGATGTTGCACGCCCTGCCAGCCGCCTTCGGCGAACTGACGGAAGGCGTCCCTGAAGCCGGGCGTGGCGGTGACGTTGCCGTCGCGCCAGCTGCTCGGGTTGCGATCGCCTTCGACGTTCAGCGGTGCGAGCACCTCGCCGCACAGTTTCGCGGACTCTTCGAGGACCGCCTGAGCGGTGTCGAGGTTGGCGTCCTCGAAGCCCGGCAGGGCGGCGACGGTGTCGAGGCCGGCCAGCTCCTTCATCGTGAACAGCATGTCTTTTACGGGTGCGGTATAAGTCATCGCGCGTCTCCTTCGTGTGTTTTGGATGAGTATATGCGTCGCGCGGCGAATCTGGCGCTTGCACAACGTGATCCGGATGCCTCATCGTAACGGGCGCGCCGGCCATGCCCAATATCCAAACCTGCCCTTTCATTGACAAAATCTGCCGCTTTGCAGGAACCCTCCGGGCGACGACCGAACGCGATTGCCTGCATCCTGGCCTTGGCGGGTTTTGTCAATGAATCGGCCTGGCCTGCCAGTGTCGCGGCTACCCTGTTTCAGTAGAATGAGTCGCAAGAGGCAACGCCCCGCAGATCTTCGCAATCTGCGGCAAAGACCTGATCGGATCCGACGTGCTAAAGGCGCTGCAAGTGCTGAACGCGCTGAAGGAACCCTGTCCCGCCTCAACAGAATTGAGACTGAACGCTCAGTCAGGAGACTTACCGATGAACCTCGTCGGCCAGATGATGTATATGCCCCTATTGCTTTCCTCGCTGCTTCAGCAGGCGGCACGGCATACCGGCAGCGTCGAGATTGTGTCGCGCCGGGTCGAAGGCGACATCCATCGCTACACCTATCGGGACTGCCACGCTCGCTCGATGCAGTTGGCCAACGCATTGACGAGCCGCGGCATCGTCGCGGGCGACCGCGTCGGAACCCTCGCGTGGAACGGCTATCGCCATATGGAGTTGTACTACGGCGTTGCCGGTATCGGCGCCGTTTGCCACACGATCAATCCACGCCTGTTCCCCGAGCAGATCGCTTACATCATCAATCATGCGCGCGACCGGTTGGTCTGCTTCGACATGTCGTTCGCTCCTCTCATCGAGCAGATTGCGCACTTGTGTCCACAGGTCGAAACGTGGATGATGCTGTGCGGCGAGGCCGCGTTGCCGCCATCGTTCGCGGTGCCGCTCGAGAGCTATGAGTCTTTTATCGATGGGCAGCCTCAGCACTTCGTCTGGCCTCAGTTCGATGAACTGCAGGCTGCGGTCCTCTGCTACACATCGGGCACGACCGGCAACCCGAAGGGCGTGCTGTATTCGCATCGCTCGCTCACGCTGATGGCTTACGCCTCCGTGTCACCGGATGCGCTCTGCCTGTCCGCGTGCGATGTCGTCTCGCCCGTGGTTCCGATGTTCCATGTGAACGCCTGGGGCTTGCCGTTTTCAGCGCCTATGGTCGGCGCGAAACTGGTCCTGCCGGGACCGAAGCTCGATGGCGAGTCCCTGTGCACGTTGTTCGAACAGGAAGGCGTGACTGTCTCGGCGGGCGTGCCGACCATCTGGCTCGGACTTGTGGATTACATGCGCCGCACCGGCAAGCGCAACCCTCTCTTCAAGCGGGCGATCGTCGGTGGCGCCGCGTGCCCGCCGCAACTGGCCACGTCGATGCGCGAATGCGGCATCGACACGATCCACGCGTGGGGCATGACCGAGCTGTCGCCGCTTGGCACGGTCTGTTCGCCCTCGCCCGGTTACGCCAGCAAGTGCGCCGACGAGCAGGCGCGCATCGACGCAAAACAGGGCCGCGCCATCGCCGGTATCGACCTGAAGATCGTCGGCTCCGGCGGCGAGGAGTTGCCGTGGGACGGCAAGTCGGCGGGTGACCTGATGGCGCGCGGCCACTGGGTGCTGGACCGCTACTACGGCGTGGACCAGTCGCCGCTCGAAGACGGCTGGTTTCCGACCGGTGACGTCGCGACGATCGACGCCGATGGCTATATGCAGATCACCGATCGAAGCAAGGACGTGATCAAGTCTGGCGGCGAATGGATCTCTTCCATCGAACTGGAAAACGTCGCCATGTCGCATCCGGAGATTGCCATGGCTGCCTGCATTGCATGCGAGCATCCGAAATGGGACGAACGCCCACTGTTGATCGCCGTGCGACGTCCGGACAGTGCGTTGACCGCGGCAGAACTGTTGGCGTTCTACGACGGCAAGGTTGCGAAGTGGTGGATTCCCAATGACGTCATCTTCGTTTCCGAGCTGCCGCTGACCGCGACGGGAAAGTTGCAGAAGCTCACGCTCAGGCAGCGCTTCGGCAAGCACTACGTCGAGGGGTCTGCTCCGTCTGCGTAGACTTTTACGTCAGGCCGTCCTGCGATACGTCTGGGGTGTACTACCCGTCCAGTGCCGGAAGGCGCGGTGAAACGCGGTGGGGTCGTCGAAGCCGACGTCGTAGGCAATGGCCCCGATGGCGTCGGCCGAACGCGTGAGACGCTGAATCGCAATATCGCGGCGCACTTCGTCCTTGATCGCCTGGAACGTCGTGCCCTCAGCCGACAGCCGGCGGCACAGCGTGCGGACGGAGTAATGCAGGTCGTGCGCCACGACCTCGACAGTCGGCATGACCGGAAGGCAACCGGCGATGTACTGGCGAACCCGGTGGCAAACCATCTGCTCGGCAAACGATACGAAGATCCAGTCTTCCGGCGCACGCGACAGAAACGTCTTCAGATCGGACTTGCGCTGCCGGATCGCCATGTCGAGGTAGTCGGCGTCGAAAGACATGATGGTTCTCGCGCAGCCGAACTGCACAGGCCCGGGGAAAAGATAGAGGTAGTCGCTCGCACGCGGCGGACGCACGAAATCGAACTCCACCTCGACAAGCGGAATCTTCTGCCCGATCAACCACGACGCCACGCCGTGCGCGAGCTTCAGCATCAGCTCGCGGCCCAGCACGCTGAGCGGTGGGCCGTCCGGATTCGCGGCCAGTTCGACGCGGCAGACATCGCCATCGCGTTGCGATCGGAAGTTGAACTCGTCAAGAAGCAGATGCAGGAACTGGCCAAACCGGTGCAGCGCGACTTCCAGTCGCGGGGCATCCAGAAGGCTCAGACACAGATATTTAAGCGTGCCATTGCGCAGCGGCCGGCTGAAGATACCCGGCATTTCGTCGTCGAGCTCATTGGCAAGCCTGCGATAGAGCGTCGAAAACTGCTCCTGGGTCACCCGCGCGCCTGGCTCGTGCAGCAATTCGTGCGGTATCCCCGACTGCTCTGCGAGACGCTCGACCGCAGCAGGGTCGGCGCCGGCGAGGAAGCCGTTGACGAGCGAGATAGGTACGGTGGCGGAAAGAGGATCCAAGGTTCGATGCCGGCAGATCGCGAACGCCGTGCATTGACGGTCCGCGCGTGGCCTATTTTGTCATAGGTCGCCATCGAATGCGAATCTCGCGCGCACAGCCGACCGGCCGAGGTGCGGCAGGGCGTGGGACACCGGTTCTCATACGGTTCGCTGTATAGCGTGTTCGAAATCCTGTAAACGGCGGACTGACGCCTGGTCGTTGCGGCATATTGCGATTATCTCGGCACTCGACGCCTCGTCGAAGGAGCGTCCGTCCCAGCCTCCGATCCAGGTGACTTCACGAAATCCAGCCGCATCGAGGTGGCGGGCAAGCACTGGCTGCGACATGAACCGCAGTTGGCTCCGACTGGTCAGGTGCACGCCTGCTTCGACGAAATCGTAGTGCGTGTCGAACTCAACGATTTCACCTCGAACCGAAGTGCATTCGTGGAATACCTCGACCTGACTGCCGTCGTCGGTGCGGATCGCGCGTCTGGAATGCTGCGCCGTCCATCCGAGCCACGGTTGAACCGCAGGGTTGCGGGTTTCGAACATGAATCGCCCGCCAGGCGAGAGACGCTCCCGAACCGCCCGCAGGGTTGCCGACACCTCGTCGTCGGTGAGAAGACACTGAAACGCATGCCCGATCATGGTCGCCACATCGAACGGCGTGTCGCCCGGCGCGGTGGCCGCATCTCCGACCAGCCAGTTCACCCTGTCCGCTCCGGCACGCCTGCGCGCATAGCCCAGCATCGCCGGTGACGGGTCGACCGCGACGACCTTGTGACCTCCGCTGGCCAAACGTACAGCGAAGACCCCGGTGCCACAACCTACGTCCAGCACGTATTTCGGCGGTGTCGCGATCTGCGCTTCATAGAACGTGAAATCATGATCGCCGGCGTTCAATAAATCGTAGATACCGATTAGTCTGCTATCAGAGTAAAGGGTGTTTTCAGTTTCGCCCACGCCTTTTCATCCTGTTGTTGTGTTGCTTTTTCTGCTGGACATCGCCTCTGTCGCTGCCGAAGCATGTTCAAGTCACGACGGCAATCAACGTTACCATCACGAGGACCACCGCCATTGACAGATTAAACAGTCGCGACGTTCCCGGTTCATGAAGAAAGCGGGACAGCGAAACGCCCGCCACCAGCCAGAACAAATGAATGATCACGATCATCAAGCTTAGCAGCGCTATTTTGACAACTGCGTCGAGGGTGTGGTTACCTGCGATGACGGTCGTTCCTGCAAACACGGCCGCAATCGCGAGATAGGCCTTGGGGTTTGCAACAGCCAGCAGAACGCCTCCGGTGAATGGCGGCGCTGCCAGTCGCCCTTTTTGTCGTTCAAGTGGCGGAGCAGTTGCGATCCTGTATGCCAGGAAAAGGATGTATGCGGCGGACACGACACTGAGTACCCGATCGCCATGCGGCACCGACGTCACCAGCGCCACGACGCCCATCGCCACCATCAGCAGCACCACGATCGTGCCCGCGATAAGACCGCCCGTGTAGCGAAGCGAGCGCCGAACCCCAAACGAGGCGCCGACCGCCGTCACGCTGATCGTCGAGGGCCCGGGGCTGCCCATGATGACCAGAGACGCGAGAATCAGGGCCGCCAAAGGTCGCCCTGTTTCCGACAGGGATGCGATCAGCCTTTCCATCTGACCTCCTGCAGTTGTACGATTAAAACAACTGTAAGGTGCGGCCACACAGCGAGTCTTGAACGATTGTGCGGGTCCGTCAATACCGTCCGTCATTGAAGCGATACGCACAACCCATCCGACGGAAGCTTGGTTCCTGTCGCACGACATTCTGGAGGCAACGTGAACGCGCACGAGCAAAACCCGGGCGTTCGACCTGATACGACCGACTCCGCCGGCGACTGGATTCGCCGTTCGGGTAGACCGAGTGGGATCGAAAGGATCGAAGCATTCTTTCACGGCCATGGCTACGAGATGCATCGCCACGATACCTACGCAATCGGTGTGACCCTCGGTGGAGTTCAGTCATTCAGCTATCGACGGGAGAAACGTCACAGTCTTCCCGGACAGATCATCGTGCTGCATCCCGACGAGGAGCACGACGGCGAAGCGGGAACGTCGGCTGGCTTCATGTATCGCATGGTGTATGTCGCACCCGCGCTGCTTCAGGAGGCGCTCGGCGAGAAGCCGCTGCCGTTTGTCCCCGGGGGCATCTCAGACGACGCACGCTTGCGCGCCGCCGTGCACGCCATGCTGCTGGACGAGGAAGCGCACAGCGACGCTCTTGCCCAGGACGATGCACTGTTCGATCTGGCAGCAGCGCTGGACGCGGCGGCAGGCTCTCCCGCGCAGCGACATTGCGGCGATTTCCGCGCGGCGCAGAAAGCGCGCGAGTACATCCATGACGCGCTGGACCGCCCTGTGACGCTCGACGAACTCGCGCTCGCCAGTGGACGCGACCGCTGGAGCCTGTCTCGAGACTTCAGAAGCTTCTTCGGCACCAGCCCTCATCGTTACCTGACCATGCGACGGCTCGATCTTGTGCGCGGCCTGATGTTGCGCGGGCACTCACTCGCCGATTGCGCGGTGGGTGCGGGCTTCGCGGACCAAAGCCACATGACCCGGCAGTTCATGAAAGCGTATGGTGTGTCGCCGGCGAGGTGGTTGAAGATCGTCGATGCTGGCGGCCATGCCGGTCGCTGAACCCGCACAATCGTTCAAGACCCTGCACCGCGCCAGCGCGAGACTTGTAACTTCATTTATCGCAAGGAGCTCAGCATGGCAGCCGAAAGTCAAACGCCCCAGGTCGATCAGGTCCAGCGCAGTCCCGTCAACTTCGACGCGAAGTTATCGCTGATTAGCGAGCAATGGTCGCCCCGTGTGGTCGCCGAGATGAACTGCAGCACGAGACTAGGGGCGGCAAAAGAACTCAACGTGATGTTCGGCGTGACGTTCACAGACGCGGACGGCAAGACGCATGCGACAAGACATACGCTGGAAGACTTTCAGCGGCTGTCGCCAAAGTCGAAAATGGTCGGCGAGGTAACGACGGTCGAAGCGATCACGAAAGCGGCAACGATCGAAACGATCACAGACGCAACAGCCGCCATGCAATAAGCGATGCCGGCGCCTTTCCGGACGGTAATGAAAGGGCTCACGGCAGACTTCCGCCTGCCACAACATGAACGACGCGATTAAATTCGAGTATCTCGAAGTGCTCGAAAAGCACGGCAGACGAGTTGCGAACCGTTGGTTAGTCGTCAAGCTTGAATTGAAAGCGCCTTTCCCTTTGCGTGATTTCTATCTGCTTTATGGGAGGGCGCGATCAATTTTGAAGTGCAACACCTTGATCTGCTAAGGTGCGCACATGACTACAAGAAAGTATCAGCAGTTGCAGCCTGAAGAACGTATCACTATTGCCAGCATGAAACAGCAGGGTTTGAGCGTGCGGGCCATGGCCCGCACGCTTGACCGCTCAGCTTCGAGCGTCAGCCGTGAACTGGCGCGTAATGCGTGTCCGGTGCGCGGCTACGCTTCGGCAGTCGCGCAGGCCATCAGTTCGAACCGGCGGGCTACAGCGCGCACGCCGGGTAAGCTTAATCCCCAAGGCGCACTGTGGCGCATTGTGCTCAGTCTGCTTAGCTGGAAGTGGTCGCCGCAGCAGATCTCCGGTACGCTGACGCGCATGTGGCCCGATGACCCTTCCATGCACGTCTCGCACGAGACCATCTACAACGCAATCTATGCACACCCGCGCGGCGAACTGCGCCGCCAGCTCATCTCGTGTCTGCGCCAGGCTCGCAGCACGCGAATGCCACGCAGTCGTGGCAACGACAGACGGGGCAAGATCGCCGACATGCTGAGCATCCACGTGCGCCCGCCTGAGGTGAACGATCGGGTCATGCCCGGGCACTGGGAGGGAGACTTTATCAAGGGTGCGGGCAACCAGTCCTCCGTGGGAGTTCTGGTCGAGCGCACCAGCCGGCTTGTCCTGCTCGCGAAGATGGAGGATGCCACCGCCGCCTCAGCGCTGGCCGGCTTCACCGCCAAACTGAACTCCATCGCCACGCCACTGCGTCAGAGCCTGACCTATGATCAGGGCACGGAGATGGCGCGGCATCCGGAACTCACCGCCGCCACCGGCGTGCGCGTGTATTTCTGTGACCCGCACAGTCCGTGGCAGCGTGGCACCTGTGAGAACACCAACGGACTGCTACGCCAGTACCTGCCCAAGGGCACCGATCTCTCAGTCTACAGCCAGGATGAACTTGACGACATCGCCGACAGCCTGAACAGCAGGCCCCGTGCTACCCACGCCTTTCACTCGCCTCTGGAAGTCTTTGCGCGCATGCTCGAGACCAACACGCAAACACCTTCAACCCTTCATTAACCTGTTGCATTTCGGTTTTGAAACCGCCGAGTGAAGAAGATTTGCCAGAAGCGGAAAGGGGTAAAACGCTAATGATTGACGAATTTGACCAGCTGGGATTCTTAGCCCAACTTTCGCTATTCGCCCGTCGATTCCAGTGTTTTTCACCGATTTCTGATATGGCTGCCTCGGTAACTCTTTGATTTGTCGTGTGAGTGCGCGCGGGGGATTGGCAGAATCGCTTGTAGTGAAGACCTTGGTCCTTGGCAGTCGTACGGCGAGGATCCTACACTGGCCGAATGTTCCTCAAGCGCACACAGCGGATCAAGGACGGCAAGACGCACCAGTACTGGAGCGTGGTGGAGAATCGGCGTCTGTTGAATGGCAAGGTCGCGCAGCGCCAGGTGCTGTACCTGGGCGAGATCAACGACAGTCAGCAACTCGCCTGGCGCAAGACGATCGAAGTGTTCGACGAAGGCGCCAAACGCCAGGTCGCGCTGTTTGCGGAAGGTGCGCAGCCGGCAGATGACGCCAAGGCAGTGGGCGTGCGGTTGAGCGAGTTGCAATTGAAGCGCCCGCGGCAGTGGGGAGCGTGCTGGCTGTCTTGCGTGCTATGGCAGCAGCTAGGCCTGGACGCATTCTGGTCGGCGCGCCTGCCGGCTTCACGCAAAGGAACGCGCTGGCTGCAGGTGTTGCAGACCCTGGTGGCGTATCGGCTGATCGATCCGGGCTCGGAATGGCGTCTGCACCGGCACTGGTTCACGTCAAGCGCGATGGCGGATCTATTGGAAGCCGACTTTGCGCTGGCCGGCAAAGATACGCTGTATCGTTGCCTGGACAAGTTGCTGCCGCACAAGGACACCTTGATGCTGTTTCTCAAGCAGCGTTGGGGCGAACTGTTCGGCGCCTCGTTCGACGTGCTGCTATACGATCTGACCAGCACCTACTTCGAGGCCGACACGCCGCGGGAAGCACCGGACAAGCGTCAATACGGCTATAGCCGCGACAAGCGCGGCGACTGCCGGCAGGTCGTGATCGGCCTGATTGTCACGCCGGAGGGCTTTCCCCTGAGCTACGAAGTGCTGGCCGGCAACACCGCAGACTGCACCACGCTGTCCGATCTGCTCAAGCGTATCGAGACCCGACACGGCAAGGCCAATCGGATCTGGGTCATGGACCGCGGCATCCCAACAGAAGAGACGTTGGCACAGATGCGCCAGATGGGCGCCTTTTACCTCGTAGGCACACCTAAGGGTCGCTTGAGCAAGCTGGAGCAGTCATTCCTCCCAGCGCCGTGGGAGCATGTCCGGGAAGGGATGCAGGTCAAGCGCCTGCCCCTGGAGAGCGAAACGTATGTGCTTGCCGTGAGCGAGCAGCGGATCGGCAAAGAACGTGGCATGCGGCTGCGCCGGCTCAGGCGCTACGTGGAAAGGCTCAGGCAGTGCCGTACGCAAAGCCTCACACGCGACCAGCTACTGATGAAAGTGGGCGCGGCCAGGCAGGACGCCGGGCGAGCCGCGAGCCTGATCAGACTGACATTGCCACAGAGCCATGAAGTCGTCACGCCGGACACCTTCCGCTTTGAACTTGACCGTAAGAAATTGCGTCAGGTGCGGCACCGCGAAGGCCGTTATCTGTTGCGCACCAACCTCTCGAGTCACGACCCGGCGCAGCTTTGGACCTTCTACATTCAGCTCACGGAAGTCGAGCAGGCGTTCAAGGAACTCAAGCATGATCTGGCTATCCGACCGATCTACCATCACAAGGAAGAGCGCATCGAAGCGCACATCTTCGTGGCCTTTCTGGCGTATTGCCTGCAGGTCACGCTCAAATACCAGCTCAAGCGGGCCGCGCCAGGTTTGACACCCCGAGCGGCGCTGGAGAAATTCAGGACCATGCAGATGGTCGATGTTCATCTGCCCACCACTGACGGGCGCCATCTGATCCTGTCGCGCTACACGCAGCCGGAACCCGAACACCGTCTCCTGCTCGACCAGTTAGGTCTCAAGCTGCCCGCGCAGCCACCGCCGAAAATCACCGCCCAGCCATCGCCAATCGTCCCTACGCGCGCCCACGCCCTGTAGTGAAGACCTTTGCCGGCGACACCTTTTAAAATCAATTACTTAGCCTAGGCAAACACCGCGAATAGCGAAAGTTGGGTTAGCGCTTTACCCCCGCGTGGTGCGCCGCCGCCCGCGCTGTGGCCCGCGCCGGGAACGCCAGAAGCGGGCGCAATATTGTCGGGTGCGAGTGACGACGCACACGCGGCAGACGCCCCGCAACCTTCCGCCCTTCCCTGACGCCAGCGGACCGCGCGCGGCCCGTCTGAAGGCCCGTTATGCGCGCGTCTGACCCCTCACACGCCGCATAGGGGCAATCGTACTTCTCGTGCAAATTCTGGCGGCAAGGGCAGATAAGTCCAGGCTATGCATTGCGTTGGACTGCCGGGGGAGAAATTCAAGATCAGTTCGTCGCGGTTGCAGGTTTCGCGTCAGGCTTCACATCAGCTTTGACGTCCTGCTTGATTCCAGTTTTCGCTGAATCCGATTTGCCGAAAAGAATCGTTATCAGATCGGGATAATCGAACGCTGAACCATTCGCGGTGTCAATGGCCGCGCCGACAATTCCACCGAAGAGAATGTTACCGAACGCGGAACCTTTGACGGATGATTTCACGGTGGTTGCCGCTGGGTCAAAGCCGTCTTTCTTGCAATTCACATTTAGCGCGTCCGCAGAGCGGTGAACGGTCACGGTCCCCGGTGTGGTAAGGAACCACGTGCCTTTATCGTTCTTCAGTTCGCACGTTGCGCCAGCTACGGAATCAGCGCCATTATGCGCATCGACAGAGAGCGTTTGCTGCGTACCGCCAACGATAGACGCACAACCAGACATCAAGACGGTTGCGCTAGCAATAGCAGTTATGATTATGCGTTTCATGATTAGGTCTCCTACACGGGTATTTGTAGCGGGTGGTCTTTATAACAACCCTCCAGCGCGTAACGCATTTACAAATTGTTACGCGAAAGGGGAACGATACCAGGTCGAAAGGTTTGTCGCCCCACCCATGAAGGCTCAGGATCACCCACATTTTTCGTGAGCCAACTTATTCGTCTTGCCTGAAGATGCGATACATCTCGGTGATCTCGTGCAGGACGAGAAATCCACGCCACATGACGGTGGGACCGGGTGGGTGGTCATGCTTGCGGTTCAGGTACCCACCGAGTTTTGCAATCCACAGCACGACCTCACCGAGTGAAGGTATTGCAGTCGGTGGTTTTGACGTGCGATGGGTGCGGCTATGAAGCGCGCGCCATTCGTCTGGTTGCAGAAGGACTTCGCACGACAGGTCCGGATCGGCACGACCCAGCAACGTCGCGTACATGATGCGCCAGCTGATCACCGCAAATAGCGCGGTCGACCGTACGAACCGCTCAAGGTTGCCGAACTGACGCTTTTCAATGCTGCAGCCACTCTTCAGTACGCGGTGCCACGACTCAATCGTCCATCGGCGGGCATACCAGCCGAGTCGTTCAAGGGTGTCCTCAAACGTGATCGTCGGCACGGAACTGAGCAGCATCCATTCGAGCGGCTCGATGTCCGCCGGCGGCGTGGTTTCAAGGGCGTGGATCGCATAGACTGTGACCTCGGCGAGCCGGGATGAAGGCCGTTGCGGAGGCCTCAGTCGCACTGGCGTACACCGCAGTGTCAGACGGGCGACGCGCCTGGGTTGATTACCCACTGGCGGGACCTGTAACTCCGTTTCGCCCAGCGGGGCGGTCGCGGCAACGGCCTCCCAGAGGGAGTGCTCGGGGTTGACGGTCTTGCGATCCGACTTGGCTCGGATCAGCCACTCAACGCCTCGCGGACGCTCGGCCGTGAACACTTCGTAGAGGTCGCTTTCCCGGTCACCGATTCCAATCACCAGGGTCTCGGGACAGCGTGCCTTGAGGGCGCCCAGATGCGCGATGCCTTCGAGCCACTTGACGCTCTCCTTGTCTGCAACCGGAAGGTGCTTTCTCTCCTGCTTCTTGCCTAATTGCGCGTCGGGTCGCACCCAGGTCTTCATACCCAGCACACCCAGCGGCAAACCTTCTGGCGTGACGGCCAGCAGGCTGTGCAGCATGAAGCCGCGCGAAGCGTTGCCCGTGCCGTAGCCCAGTCCTTCGGTCGCTTTGAGGTGGCTCAGGTTGAATTCGGTCGTGTCCTGCACCGCAAGCACGACCGGTATGCGGGTCATGCGCCGCAGGGTCTGTTCAATGTGCGGAGCAAGTACGCCATCCGTATCGACCTGTTCGTTGTCGAAAAAACGATAGGCTGCCTTGAGCTCGGCGGCATTGAGCGAGCGCGGGAATGGGCAATCAGGACTACTTGCCAACCGTCGCGCCAGCGCGACCAGTCGGCTCGTCAAACGGGCATCGCCCAGATTGGCCGCACCGAATTCGGTATCGGCCCAGTCAGCGTTATCGTCTATGGAAGGCAACGGCGTGTCGTTTTACAGGCAATACACGCAAGTTAACATCGCCTGACTCAGTTTACAAGCGCGATTCAGCGAAAAGATGTGGGCAATCCTGAGCCCATGAAGGGGGGGCGGGTAAACGCTTGATCTGGAGTTTTTTGCAGCCGCTGATGGGCGATTGCGCGACCGACTCGCGGCTGTCGATGCTGCTCGATCGGGCACACTTGCTGAATGCCAGCCAGCAACCTGTGTTTTGGTACCGCAAGCCCCATCGGCAAGCCAGCTTCCGCAATCGCCGACGACCCCCGGCTGGCTTGCTACACTACAAGCCCCCGACCATCGACAGTCCGAAATAGAGCGGAGCGCGCGCTCACAGACGCTCCCGGAATGGACCAACCGATGCGCTCCCGAGATTCATCCGGAGGTTCCCTATGTCCACTACATTTTCCGGTCTGTCGAGAACTGTCGTGATTGCCGTCGTGTACGGCGCATCGGTTGCGGCCATTGGCGCGCATGGACAGCGGCCTCCGGTTCCTCCACAAGCGATTCCGTCCCAGTTGCTCAGCGACGACGAGCGCATCGAATTCTGCACACAAATGCACGACGCTTCGACGCCCGAAGAGCGCAAGAAGGTCGCGGAGCGCATGCGCGCAACGCTCACGCCCCGCGCAAAGGCCTATGGCGTTACGTTGCCGGCCTGGTTGCTGGATGGACAGCCCATCGAGGGGCGCGGCGGCGCCATTCCCGGACTGGGTTGTCAATCGGGGCGCGCGAGGCCGCGCACACAGAACACGCCGCCCGCGCACGCGGCACCCGATCAGGGAACGCCCACTCGCGAAATACCGGCGCGCGAGACACCTGTGCGCGACACGCCAGCGCCAAACACACCGATCCAAAGCACACCAGCTCAAAACACACCGTCCCAGACGGTGCCCGACACTGACATACCGATCGGACACGATCACGGTATCCCCTACGTCACAGGCGGCGTCGGCCAGGACGAAGCGACCGCGCTGCGCCGGCTCGCTTCCGGCTATAGCATGCGCGCGACATTCACCAGCGTCACGGGCGAGTATCTGTCGGGTGTCGCCGTCCAGGTCTCCAGCCCGAACGGCGCGACCGTCTTCACGGCCGTATCCCAGGGTCCGTATCTTTTCGCCAGGCTTCCTTCGGGCCACTACCGCGTCGTCGCCAGATTCAACGGCGTCGAGCGCAGCCGCGAACTTTACATTCCTGCGCGAGGCAGCGTCAGATTCGCCATGGTATGGCCGGCATTGCGCGCGTCTTCTGGCGGCTGACGCGTCCACTGAACGGTAAGAGCGTATTTAAAAGCTCGACGCGCAATGCCGAACCTGGAGAACCGCACGCAAGGATAGAGCCGTGTCCTCCCTCTACACGCATAAGCCACTCACACCCTTTCGCCGCTCCGTCGCGCGTTTTTCCTTTTCGGAAACGGCGAAATGCGCGAAACTCACGCGGGGCCTCTGGATAGGCTTCGCGATTCCTTCGGCTCTCGATTATCCCGATGCCGCCGTCGCACTCGCGGCCTCCACGATGCTGACGCTAGCGCTCGGCAGCTCGATTTCGGCCGCACGCAGCTATTTCTACCAACGCGTGGTCTCCAACGCCGTGGCCATGCCGCTCGGCACGCTACTGATCTGGCTGACCGCGCCGCACCTGTGGCGCGGCGCCTTCCTTTTGCCGCTCGTGATATTCGCCATTGTCCGTGCGAAGCCGTCGCTGTTCCGGATGACGAGCATCACCGTGCCGATGACGCTCGTCCTGTACACCGGCGAGCACCTTCCGCTGCTTGAACAGCGCCTCATCGGTGTCGTGCTCGGCATGTCGCTCGGCTTCATCATCCAGCAGGTCGCCTTTCCGCCGGATCACGGCTACTGGGCCAATACGCTCGTCAACGAAGGCAACGAGCAGGCAACCGAGGCCATCTCGCGTCTAACGAGCGGCTCACTGGCGCGGCAGGCGATCAAGCCGTTGACCGCGAATCTGCGCAATACGAGCACGAACCTCAAGCAGGCGCACGATCTGCTGAAGCTGGATCTCGAACAGGCGTGGGTATCGATGCATCTCAAGCGCAACCGTGATCGTCTTCCGCTGTTCTACGGCTACCGCGAAGTCTTTGATTCTCTCGTCAACTTTCTCGAAACGATGGATACGTTTCATGATCAGTTCGCCGCGCTCGATGTCGAATGGAAGGCGGCTTTCCTTGCCGGGCTGAACCGGCTTGTCACGGCACACCGGCAACTTGCCGAAGTGGCAGACCTGCGCGTCGAGCGCCCCGGCCTCGCGCGGGCACCGATCGAGATGGAGGAGTTGCGGCAACTCGTCTCGGTGTTGCCGGCCCCCGGTGTGTTCGCCAGCGTCTATCTGGGCCATCTGACCGGCTACGGCATCCTGCTTTGCAATCTTGCCGCGATGCAATCCGGGCGATGAACTGTCATGCCGTCCAGGCACGTGCGGCTACGCTCTCCCTGCAACCGACATCGCACGGCCCTGCGATGCCGCAACCGCGTTTGCTTGCAGATGGGGCGGTCTATTTCTCTCGCCGCCAGACCACCGTCGAGGCCCCGTAGCCAAAGCTGCCCGGAGTGACATACGTAAGCGTGTCGCCAACCAGCGTGAACGGTCTGCTTTGAGTATCGCCGTCCCAGTTCGGGAAAGTACTTTTCTGGATGTGAAACACGATAATCTTGCCGGCCGGATCGACGGCATACGTGCCGAAATGCGAGACGCTCCCTTCAATGATCTTTTTGTTTTCCTCGGCAGTGCTCGACAGACGACCGCCCGATTGGAGCTTCGGCAGATCGGCACGAACCGCAAGCAGAACGTAGCGGCCGTCGCTTCCAAATATCAGTTGCCCCTGCGGATGTGGGCCCAGCATTTCCATCGGGGTCCCGCTCCGCGAGACGGTCAACGAGACCAGTGACCACGAACCGACGAGATCCGGTGCTGCCTGGGCGATCGCCTTCGCAGTGGAGAAACACATCGCGAGAATCAGTGTGGCGACAGTTCCCGAAATTTTCAGGACTTGTTTCATGATCTTCTCCCGCTTGCGAATACGACGTTCGAGAGCCGCGGCATATCGGCCGGGTACGGGTCAGCATCGCCACGCTGTGAGTGTTATAGACTCGAACCAGACGATGCGATACCCGAAGTTGCGCGGTCAAAGAAACAGCGTCGGCGAGATCGCAGGCATTCACGAATGGTCGGGTGCACACACGGCCAATTCAACGAGGCGGCTGTGGGTTGTTCGCCGGATTGGTGTCGAACTTGACCATGCTTTCGATTCCCGCATCGCCGATCAGCGCTGACAGTTCAGCCTCCAGAAGCTCAGCAATTTCCTTGCCATAGACCTCCTCGCCGCCCACGTAGACAGTGAAGATCTGCAGATACCTGGCTTTTTTCTCAGGAATGGCGATCGTGTCTTTGGTCCACTTATACAGCGGATATTTTTGGCTCTTTTAAAAGCGCAGTGGGTAATGCGGCTCACGAGGCATGCGGATTGAGTGCTGAGAAGTCGAGTTTGCCCGCGATGAGAAACAGCACGGTGCGCATGGTCTTGAAGCTGGCGTATCCCCGTGCCTTGCGCTTGGCGGCCTGAAACAGGCCGTTGATCGCCTCAATGAATCCATTGGTCTGGCGTGTCTGCGCCCACGCGATGATGCCGTCGAAATGACGACGGATCATGCGCGCGACGTCCTTCATGGGCTCGACCTTGGAACGCATGACGTTGCCGCACCACCGGCGCAGCATTTTGGAGACGACGTGGATCTGTTTGCGATCGAGAATCTCGCGCAGTTGCTCGCGGTACATCCACGCTCGGGCCGTGCGGTTGGTGGCGTACTGGCTGATCAGCGCCTCGAGATCGGTCAGTTGCGCGAGATCGAGTTTCTCGGCATCCTTGAGCAGCGACCAGCGCATGCCCTTCAGCGAGGGATCGGTTTTCTGCTGCGCGCGGCGCACACCATCAAGCGCTTTGGACGCATGCGCCACGACATGAAACTTGTCGAAGGTCACACGCGCGTCGGGCAGGTGTTCGTCCACGCCCTTGATGAAGGCAGCCGACATGTCGATGCTGACCGATTCGATCTGTGCAGGCGTGGCATTATGTTCCTCCAGGTGCCGGGCAAAGCGTTCGACAACGCCGGCATCCTTGCCTGGCGTGACGAAGACCACGCGCCTTGCGTCCATGTCGGCGACCAGCGAGATATAGTCCTGCCCACGTCGGGCCGACGTTTCGTCAATGGCCACCGCGGTAACTTCGGACAGGTCGGTCGCGGCCACGGCCAGGTCCACGTAACGGTCACAGATGGCCTTCACCCGATGCCACGACAGGTTCACCACGCGGGCCACCGCGGCAAATGTCATCTCCCGGCACAGCGTCAGCACGAGCGCTTCAAACAGCAGCGTGAAGCCGTCCAGCTTGCCTATCCAGTCGGGTTCGACCAGGCGCACCGAGCCGTCCGGCAGACGCACCCGCGGCACCCGAACCTCCAGATAGCACTCGTGCTGAAAGAAGTTGAGGTGGCGCAGCCGCTTGATCTGGGTGTCGTGAGCCGGATGCTCGCCCGCGACGCCGGGATAGGGAAAGCGCGTACCCGCGACAAAGTCCACGGCAATGGTCAGTTCACGCCGCGCGGCATCGAAATCGACGCCTTGCACGTACCACGGGGCCTTGATTCCCAAGGCGGCTTCAAACAGTTGGGTCTGGTTCATCGGTTCACGTTGTCTTGCAGGGCTGGTTGCCGCATTCTGCCGCAACCAGCCCTGTCCCAGCTTACTTCTTCAACGCGCGTCAAGTATTCGCTTCGCCGGGCTGACGCCCGTACTTGACCCGCCAAACCAGCCACTCGGAATTTGAAATAGGCATATTTTTCAGAGCCCTGTCTTTCGGCCTCGCTCAGATAGTCCGCAAAGGCGTCGAACTGACACTTCAAAGATGCATTGTGTCTGCGCAGAACATCGGCTAGCGGGCCGTGCGAATGACTCGCCGGGGGTTCACGCAAAGCGGCTGAGAGCTCAGGCGAGACGGTGAGCCTCAGTTGAAACCGCCATCCGTCGTCCATGTTTTCCTCGCTACAGGACCCGTTCGTCCACCCCATCTGCATCAAGCCTGCAGCAAGCCACGTTTGCGCAACATCGGCGCGACTTGCGGATCGCGGCCACGAAAAGCGCGAAATGCGGCGCCCTGTTCGCGGCTGTCGCCCGCGCTGTAAATGTAGCGCAGCAGCTTGCCGGCGAGCGTAGCGTCGAATGCATCGCCCGCTTCGTCGAATGCGTCGAACGCGTCGGCCTCCAGAACTTCGGCCCACATGTAGACGTAATAGCCGGCGGCATAATATGCGCCGCTAAAAACATGACCGAAATGCGGCAACCGGTGCCTCATGCCCACTTCGCGCGGCACGCCAAGGCGCTGGCTTTCCTCCTCCTCGAAGCGGGCGATATCGACCCCGCTCGGGTCGCTCTGCAAATGCAACGCCATGTCGATCAGTGCCGACGACGTATAAGCCACCGTTTCGAAACCCTGGTTGAAGGTTTGCGAAGCCCGTATCCGCTCGATCAGCGCAGCCGGGATCGGTTCGCCAGTCGTCACATGACGCGCGTGCCGTGCCAGCACTTCCGGTACGGTGGCCCAATTCTCCATCAGTTGCGAAGGCAGTTCCACGTAGTCCCGTGGCACATGGGTACCGGACAGGCGACCGTACGTCACATCGGACAGCAGGCCATGCAGGCCATGCCCGAACTCGTGAAAGAGCGTGCGCACATCATCGAAACTGAGCAGCGTCGGGCCATCGCCGTCGCGGGCAAAATTGTTGTTGTTCACCACGACCGGCGTCGCGATGCCGCCGTTACGCTTTTGCCCGCGATAGATGTGCATCCACGCGCCCCCCTGCTTGTTGGGCCTGGCGAAGTTGTCGCCGATGAAGATGCCTGTCAACTCATCGCCGCGGCGCACTTCCCACAGGCGCACATCCGGGTGATAAAGCGGCACGCCGGTTTGTTCGACGAACCGCAGCCCGAACAGGCGTTGCGCGCAATCGAACATCGCGCCCAGCATCGCGTCCAGACTGAAGTACGGTTTGACTTCCGCATCGTCGAGTGCGTAGCGGGCGACCCGGACTTTCTCGGCCAGGTAATACCAGTCCCACGCTTCGATGTCAGTGGGTTCGCCAAGCGCTGCGGCTTGCGCCACCAGCGCCTCGCGCTCCCGCCCTGCGCTCGCCTTCGCCGGTTCCCACACCTGAGCGAGCAGTTCATGCACGGCAGCGGGTGTGCCGGCCATGCGATCGGACAGCGCGTAATCGGCATAGTTCTGGTAGCCCAGCAAACGCGCCTGTTCGTTGCGCAGTGCGAGTATCTCGCGCGCGAGCGGCCGGTTGTCCCGCGTCGGCGTTTCCCCACGGCTGGTCCACGCACGCCACGCGGTTTCGCGCAGATCGCGGCGAGTCGACCAGGTAAGAAAGGGCACCACGAGCGAGCGCGACAGCGTAATCACATAGCCGTCCACATCGCGCTCCTGTGCTGCGCTGTGGGCGGCACGGCGCAGAAACTCGGGCAGACCCGACAGATCGGCTTCGGATACTAACGGCAACTGCCAGGCGGATTCGTCAGCCAGCACGTTCTGCGCGAACTGCGTCTGGAGATCGGCCAGCCGCTCCGCGATCGCCGCGAAGCGCTCACGCGCAGCGCCTTGCAGCGTGGCGCCCGTACGAACGAAATCGGTATGCAGACGTTGCAGCAGACGCCTCTGCTCCTCGCTCAGGTCCAGCGTCGCAATCTGGCGGTGGACCGCATCGAGCCGTGCGAAGAAGCCCGCGTGCATCGCCACCTTGCTGTCGTGGGCGGCGAGGCGCGGCGCCATTTCGCGCTCAACTGCCTGCAGGGCGGGCGGCGACTCTGACGCGCACAGGTTTTCGAAGGTCAGGCGTGCGCGATCCAGCCTGGCGCCGGCGGCATCGAATGCCGCCACAGTGTTCTCGAATGTCGGCGCGGCCGGATTGGCTGCCAGCGCATCGAGTTCGGCCAGATGCTCGTCGAAGAGCGTTGCAAAGGCCGGGGCGAAGTGTTCGAAGCGGATCTGCTCGAAGGGTGGCAACTGATAGGGCGTCTGCCAGTCTTGTAACAGCGGATTGCTCTGGTCTGTCATGTCGATCTGCCTTGTGGGCGCTCAGCGTCGAGAAGCAAACATGATATGACATCGCGTCAACGTCGGCGGGGCGAGGTGGCGAATGCCAGTACGGCTCCTTGTCGTCGCGCCAGCGGCAAAGTCCGGCGCTATCGCATTGGCGGCTCGGGGGTCCCGACTGGCGCTATGACTCCCGGACCAAGGCCGGCAAAAGCAGATTTGGTCGATAATTCAGGGCTGCACGCCGGACGGCAACGTCATTGCGCGGACATGCAAAGGTGCGGAAATGGCACACAGCCAGAACGCCGCTCGACTCGCGACGGCCGCCTGGCGGAACGAAACACACCTGGCTTTCAGGTTGGAAAGGACAATGGGTAAGACGAAGATTCAGCCCCGACAGATCGAAAGCTTGTTGCAGGAAGGCGTGACGTTACAGCAGAACGGCGCGCTCGCCGAGGCAGAGGACACCTATCGCGAGATTCTCGCCGTGCGGCCGAAGCACCTGAACGCGACACAATTGCTCGGTGCGCTGATGCTGCAAACCGGCCGGTTGCGCGAAGGCATCGCACTGCTGCAAGCGGCAATCGCGATCGACGGCACGCAGGCACCAATCCACTCGAATCTCGCGTATGCGCTGAACGCAGTGCAGCGCTATGACGAAGGACTCGCCAGTGCGAAGCGGGCGATCAGACTTGCGCCGAACTTCGCCGATGCGTTCAACAATCAGGGCAACTCGTTGGCAGGACTCGGACTCGCCGGGCAGGCGCTCAAAAGCTTTCAAAAGGCGCTGGCGCTCAAGCCGGACTTTGCCCAGGCGTGGAATAACCGGGGATGCGCACTGCGCGATCTGGGTCGTCCGGAAGAGGCGCTCGAAAGTTTCGATCAAGCCATTGGGCTGCAGAAGGCGTATGCGGAGGCATGGAGCAACCGCGCCAATGCATTGAGCGATCTGAACCGGCCCGACGAGGCCGAACGAGACTATCGGCACGCCCTCGAAATCTCGCCGGGCTTCGCCGACGCCTGGAACAACCTTGGCCTGACGCTCATCGACCTGGGCCGACATGAAGAAGCGCTGGAGAGTCACGAACGCGCACTCGCCCTCGATCCGGATGCCGTGGAAGCGCACTGGAACAAATCACTCTGCCTGCTGCGCATGGGGCGGCTCGTCGAAGGATTCAACGAATACGAATGGCGCTGGAAGCGCCGCCGCATCAAGGCAGGCCATCGCGTGTTCGGCGAGCCGCTGTGGCTCGGAGACGCGCCCCTCGCCGGCAAGACCCTCTTGCTACACGCCGAGCAGGGCCTTGGCGATACGCTCCAGTTCTGCCGGTACGCGCAGGAGGCCGCACAACTCGGGGCGACGGTGATACTCGAAGTGCCCGTGGAATTGACGCGACTTCTGAAAGATCTCAAGGGCGTCGCCCATGTGGTCGAACAGGGGCAGCCGCTGCCGCCCTTCGATCTGCATTGCCCGCTACTTAGCGCCCCGCTTGCCTTCAGGACCGATCTCGGATCGATCCCTGGCGCCGCGCCTTATCTGCGAGCCGACGCCGAATTGACGAAGCGCTGGGCTGAACGTCTTGCCCGACATGCGCCAGATGCGCCGCATGCGCTGAAGGTGGGCATCGTCTGGGCGGGTGGGGACCGGTCGCACGTCCCCGAGCTCAGAAAAACTGACGCCCGTCGCTCAATTTCGCTGGCCATGCTTGCTCCGCTCCTCGATGTGCGCGACGTTCGCTTCTTCAGCCTGCAAAAGGGTCCGGCCGCCGCGCAGGTCGCCCAACCTGGCCACACGCACGGAGCAGCCCCACGCATCGCCGATTTCACGGACGAGCTCGTCGACTTCGCCGATACGGCTGCGCTCGTAACGAATCTGGATCTGGTCATTTCGGTGGATACCTCGACGGCCCATCTCGCCGGCGCGTTGGGCGTGCCGGTCTGGATCCTCAACCGCTTCGACAGTTGCTGGCGCTGGATGCTGGAGCGCGAGGACAGCCCCTGGTATCCACAGGCAAGACTCTTCCGGCAGCAAACGCTGGGCGACTGGGGTGGCGTTGTCGGAGCCGTGCGCATGGCGCTTCAGGCGCTCTCCGACGGTGTCGCCGCCCGCAGATCGCGTCAGCCCGCACACGATACTTTCTGATAGCCGCACATGCGCCAGATCCATGGAGAACTGGCGCGTGAACGGCTCCTCGTCACATCCAAGGCAAAATACGGGTTTCGGCGCCTCTCTGGAGCCCACGGATGAGTTGCCGACACCGGGCCTGCGGGGCTTTCATCGAGCCCCGGCCCATGCCCGCAAGGTTAGCTCGCGCTTCGCGCGAGCCTACAGGAGCAATATCTTATGACCGAATCGAATCTGTCTTTTTTCGGCAGACTTTCCCTTGCCGTCGGTACGTTTTTCAGCGTCCTTGGCGACCGCGATTTCGCCGCCGGCGTGCTGCGGCTGCGCGACGGCGCACCGGTCGCGGCACCTGTCGCGACGCCTCAGCCTGCGCCAGCGGCCGCCCCTGCGCCTGTGGCCGCACCCGTCGTCATCAGGGAAGCGGGCCCGGACGCAGCGTTGCAGCTTCTCGGGCTGCTCCAGCGCGATGCGCGCTTCATCGACTTCATCGAAGAGAACATCGCAGGCTATTCTGATGCGGACATCGGCGCCGCTGCGCGGCTCGTGCACGACGGTTGCCGCGCGACGCTGCGCGAGCATTTCACGATTCGACCGGTACGCGAAGAAGCCGAAGGCAGTCGCGTCACGCTCGCCGAAGGCTTCGACGCGACCGCCATCCGTCTGACGGGCAACGTGGTCGGCAAGCCGCCGTTCAGCGGCAACATCAGCCATCGCGGCTGGCGAGTCGAAGACGTGCGTCTGCCGACGCTGACAAAAACGCATGATGCGACCGTGCTCGCTCCGGCCGAGGTGGAACTATGACTAACGCACGCTATTCGATCGGAATCGATCTGGGCACGACGCATTGCGCGCTTTCGTACGTCGACCTCGCTGCGAGCGACGGCGAGAAGATCAGCCAGGCCGTACTGCCTGTGACGCAGCTCACGGCGCCTGGTGCGCTCGAAGCGCCCGACCTGCTACCCTCGTTTCTCTATCTGCCTCACGCCAGCGAACTGACGCCGGGCGATCTGGCATTGCCATGGACCGCGGAGCGCGACTTCGCCGTCGGCGAAATGGCCCGCAGCCGCGGCGCGGGAACGCCGATCCGCCTCGTGTCGAGTGCGAAGAGCTGGCTGTGTCATCCGGGCGTGGACCGTCGCGCCGCGATCCTGCCGAGCGATGCGCCACCCGAGGTGACACGCGTTTCACCGCTCGAAGCCTCCGTTCGCTATCTGACGCATCTGCGCGAAGCGTGGAACCACGCGCATCCCGACGCATCGTTCAGCGAACAGGAAATCACCGTCACCATCCCTGCGTCTTTCGATCCGGCCGCAAGAGAATTGACAGCAGAAGCAGCGCAAGCTGCGGGCTATACGCAGATGACGCTGCTCGAGGAGCCGCAGGCCGCGCTCTATAGCTGGATCCAGAACAGCACCGGCGCGTGGCGCAGGCAGGTGAAAGTCGGCGACATCATTCTCGTCGTGGACGTGGGCGGCGGCACGACTGACCTGTCGTTGATCGCCGTCATCGAACGTGACGGGAATCTCGAGTTGCATCGCGTCGCGGTCGGCGAGCACATTCTGCTCGGCGGCGACAACATGGATCTGGCGCTTGCGCACGTCGTCGCGCGCAAACTCGCTGCCCAGGGCACGCAGGCCGACCCGTGGCAGTTGCGTGCGCTGACCTATGCATGCCGCGCAGCCAAGGAAACGCTGCTGACCGACCGCAGCACGGATGCAGTACCGCTCGTCGTGCCCAGCCGGGGATCGAAGCTGATCGGCGGCTCGATCCGCACCGAGCTGACCCGCGCCGAACTCACGCAGACGATCCTCGATGGCTTCTTCCCGCAAGTCGACGCATCGGCACGGCCGATGAGCCGCGCACGCGCGGGTCTGACGCAACTCGGCCTGCCGTATGCGCAGGATGCGGGCATCACGCGGCACCTGGCCGCATTCCTTGGCCGCCAGGTGGCGGCGCTCTCCGAACTCGAAGGCTTGCAACACCTGCAAGGCGAAGGCGCGAGCTTTCTGCATCCGACCGCGGTGCTGTTCAATGGCGGCGTCTTCAAGTCACCGCTGCTGGTCGAGCGCATTCTCGAGACGCTCAACGGCTGGCTCGCGTCCGAAGCTGCGACGCCTGCGCGCCTGCTCGAAGGCGCGGATCTCGACCTCGCGGTCGCTCGCGGTGCGGCGTATTACGGCTACGTGAAGCGCGGTAAAGGCGTGCGCATCCGTGGTGGCACGGCGCGTGCCTACTATGTGGCGGTCGAGTCGGCGATGCCAGCCGTGCCGGGTCTGGAGCCACCGGTGCAGGCTTTGTGCGTCGCGCCCTTTGGCATGGAAGAAGGCACCGACGCGGAGTTGCCCGCGCAGGAGTTCGGCCTTGTTGTCGGCGAGCCGGTGCACTTTCGTTTCTTCGGTTCATCGGTACGTCGCCAGGATCAGGTCGGCACGCTGCTCGATTACTGGTCACCCGATGAATTGCAGGAGCTGGAAGAAATCCAGGCCACGCTGCCACCCGAAGGACGAACGCCTGGCGAAGTCGTCGCGGTGAAGCTGCACGCACGGGTCACCGAAACCGGCACGCTGGAACTCGAAGCCGTGCCGCGCGAAAGCAGCGAACGCTGGAAAGTCGAGTTCGACGTGCGCGGCAGCGCCACCGCCTGAGTCCGATGAAGCAATACACCGTCGGCATCGACCTCGGCACGAGCAACACGGTCGTCGCCTACGTCGAGGCCGGTGCCGATGACATTCGCGTCCTCGATGTCGATCAGCTGGTGAGTCCCGGCGAAGTCGGCGCACGGCCGCTGTTGCCGTCCGTGCGCTATCACCCGGCGCCCGGCGAGCTTGCCGCCGGCGACCTGCAATTGCCGTGGAGCGAGACCGGGACGACTGACGGGCCGACTGACGGGCCGCCGGCCGTGATCGGCCGCCTCGCCCGTGCGCTGGGCGCCCAGGTGCCGGGCCGGCTCGTGGCGAGCGCAAAAAGCTGGCTGTCGCATGCGTCGGTCGACCGCCTCGCGCCGATTCTGCCGTGGGGCGCCAGCGACGAGGTCCGCAAGGTCTCGCCGGTCACGGCCAGCGCCAGCTATCTGGCTCACGTGCGCGCCGCGTGGAATCATCGTTTTCCGCACGCGCGGCTCGAAGATCAGGACGTGGTGCTCACCGTGCCGGCGTCTTTCGACGACGGTGCGCGTGCGTTGACACTCGAAGCCGCGCGCCTCGCAAAGCTGCCCGCCCTGCGCCTGCTCGAAGAGCCACAGGCCGCCTTCTACGACTGGCTGTTTCATCATCGCGCCACGCTCGGTGCGGAACTGGGGCAGACGCGCCTCGTGCTGGTCTGCGATGTGGGCGGCGGCACGACGGACTTCACGCTCATCAAGGTGCACTTCGAGGACGGCGAGCCGCAGTTGACCCGCATCGGCGTCGGCAATCACCTGATGCTCGGCGGCGACAACATGGACCTCGCACTGGCGCGTCTCGTCGAGACGCGTCTTGCCACAGAACAGACGCGCCTGTCGGCGGCAAGTTTGTCCCAGCTCGTCGAAAGATGCCGCGCTGCGAAGGAGCAACTGCTTGGCGAAGCGGCGCCGGATTCCGTCGCCATCACGCTACTGGGTGCGGGGGCGAGACTCGTCGGCGGAGCGCGCACGGCGGAATTGACCCGACAGGAGGCCGAGCAGATCGTCGTCGATGGATTCTTTCCTGTGGCTGGGCCGGACCAACTGCCGCGCCGCTCGCGGGGTGCGATTGTCGAATTCGGTCTGCCCTATGCGGCCGACCCGGCCATCACCCGGCACATCGCGGCGTTTCTGAACCGGCTCGCCGCACAGTCACGCGAAGCATTGGGCACGTCGCCGGGCGCGGACGAAACACTGCCGATGCCCGACACCTTGCTGCTCAACGGCGGCGTCTTCCGTGCGAAGGTGCTGTCCGACCGTCTGGCAGGCGCGCTCGGCACATGGCGCGGGCAGTCCCTGCATGTCCTGCACAACGACAATCCCGATGTCGCTGTCGCACGTGGCGCGGTCGCTTACGGCCTTGCACGCGCGGGACACGCGCCGCGCATCGGCGGCGGTTCGCCGCGCAGTTATTTCCTCGTCGTCGAAGACGATGCGAAAGCCCTGCGAGGTGTGTGCCTGCTGCCGCGCGGAACGGAGGAAGGCCACGAGGTGCATCTCGATGATCGCGTCTTCGCGCTGCGGCTCGGGCATCCGGTGCGCTTTCACCTGATCTCGACAGTCGCCGACACGGCCTGGCAGCCAGGCGAACTCGCCGACCTCTCGATCGGCGACTTCGTACGCCTGCCGCCGATCGCAACGGTCGTAGAGCGGCAAGGCGCGAACGGGGCGCGCGAGAGACCGGTCAAGCTCACCACGGCGCTGACGGAAGTCGGGACGCTGGAGGTGCACTGCATCGCGACGGACAACCCTTCGCAGCGATGGCGGCTCGAATTCCAGTTGCGACGTGAAGACGATACCGGGGACGATGCGTCCGCCACCCAGCGTCATCCATCGCTCGACAAGGCGATCGAGTTGATCGACCGCACGTTTGGCGCCCGCTCGACGAACGTCGCGCCCACGGAAGTCAAACGCCTGCGGTCACAACTCGAGCAGCTTCTTGGGCCGCGTCAGGGTTGGGATAGCGCGCTGCTTCGCGAACTGTTCGGCGCGCTCTGGACGCGCGCGGCCCGGCGGCGCCGTTCCGCCGATCACGAACGCCTGTGGCTGAATCTGGCCGGCTATTGTGTGCGCCCGGGTTTCGGCTACCCGCTCGACGAATGGCGCGTCGAACAGCTCTGGTCGCTGTTCGACGACGGTATCCAGTATGTCAACGAGGGGCAGGTCTGGTCGGAATGGTGGACGCTATGGCGTCGCGCGGCGGGCGGCCTGAGCGAGGACGCGCAGCTTCAGGTGCTCGACGCGATGGCTTATCTGCAGGCCGCCAGCATGAAGCGCCAGAAACTGCCCTTCGATCCCGCCAAGGTGGGCTACGCAGACATGATTCGCCTTGGCGCGTCGCTTGAACGCGTATCGGTCGATCGCAAGGTCGAATTCGCGGAACAGCTGCTCACGCGGCTCAGGAAGTCTTCCGAAAATCATCAGAGCTGGTGGGCGGTGGGGCGCATCGGTGCGCGTCGCCCGTTCTACGGCAGTGCGCATGGCGTCGTGCCGCCGGACGTCGCGGGGCAATGGCTGGACGCAATCCTCGCCCTCGACTGGAAAAAGGTCGAGCCCGCCGCCTTTGCCGCCGTGCAGATCGCCCGCATGACCGGCGACCGCTCCCGGGATCTGCCGCTGGCGGTCCGTGAGAAAGTCATAAGGCGGCTCGACCAGGCGAACGCACCGCCCACCTGGGCCGACATGGTTCGCGAGCCCGTGACGCTCGACAATGCCGACACCGGGCGCGTGTTCGGTGAATCGCTTCCTGCCGGCCTGAAACTGATCGTCGAATGACGCGCCAGAGCAAGCCTGCATGACTTGCGGGAAGTGCCCAGCCGGCTTATCCACAGATTCTGTTCGTAATGCTGTGGACAAGCGGCGGATGACAGTGATAAGTCGTTGATACCGCAATAAAATACCGCGGCGATGCACACTTGTACGAAGCACGTCGAGAGCCCGGCCAACAACGGTGTACCCGATGCGTGATCGGCGCACTGTCGATCAAACGCCAGCTATCGGGTACACCGGCCGCCTCCGGCAACCGCCATCGCGACAGGGTTAAAGAATAAATCCCGTGTTGATGAATTTCGATTTGTGATCGGTTGCGATTGTCTCCAGCAGTGCCTTGCTGCTCTCCGTCTGTTTGGCCGCCACCATCGAGCGGATCGAGAAGGCTCGCAGTGCATCGGTGACAGACAATGTCCCCTCTGCCGAATCCTTGCGCCCCGCAAATGGAAACACGTCCGGGCCACGTTGGCACTGGCAGTTGATGTTCACGCGGCACACCTGATTGACGAGCGGATCGACGAGCGCGCCGATCTGGGTCGGGTCCGAACCGAAGATACTGACCTGCTGGCCGTGATCGGACGTCGTGACGTACTCGAGTGCGGATTCGACATCATCGAACGGCGCCACCGGAATGATCGGGCCGAACTGCTCCTCGCGGTAGAGCATCATGCCCTCGCTCACGGGATAGACCACCGCCGGATAGAACAGCGTCTTGCAGAACACGCCCCCCGAGTCGTTGACCACGCGCGCGCCTTTGGCTTTGGCATCGTCGATTGCCTCAGTCATGTAGGCCGTGCGGTGCATGCCGGGCAGCGGCGTGATACTGACGCCGTGTTCCCATGGCATGCCCACCTTCAGCTTCACCAGTTCCTCAGTGAAGCGCTTCAGGAACGGCTCCACGATCGACCGGTGCACCAGCAGCATCTTCAGTGCCGTGCAGCGCTGGCCGTTAAACGACAATGCGCCGAGCAGGCATTCCTTCACGGTCAATTCAAGGTCCGCGTCGGGCAGAATGATGGCGGCATTCTTTGCGTCGAGGCCGAGGATTGCACGCAGCCGATGCGACTTCGGATGCTGCTTCTTCAGATGGTCCGCCACCTTGCTGGAGCCGATCAGCGCCAGCACATTGATCTTCCCGGACGCGAGCATGTGCGGCACGACGACTGCGCCAGGGGCGTAAATCGTGTTGATCACGCCTTTGGGAAACGCGTCGCGGAACGCCTCGAGCAACGGGTAGAACAGCAACGTGCCATATTGCGGCGGCTTGAACACCACCGTGTTGCCCATCAGCAGCGCCGGTATCAGCGTCGCAAAGGTCTCGTTCAGCGGATAGTTGTACGGCCCCATGCACAGCACGACGCCTAGCGGCGTGCGCCGGATCAGGCCAATGGTGCCCTCGGCGATCACAAAGCGCGAGTTGCTGTTGTCCAGGTCTTTGAGCGCATCGATCGTGGCCACCATGTAAGTGACCGTGCGATCGAACTCCTTTTGAGAGTCCGCGAGGCTCTTGCCGATCTCCCACATGATCAGGTTCACGATCTGCGCGCGCTGCGCAACCATGCGCTTGATGAAGTCCTGCATGCACGCGATGCGCCGGGTCACGGTCATCGTCGGCCATTCGCCGCGGCCCGAGTCGTAGGCGCGCACCGCGGCGTCGAGCGCCGCGTCGCTTTCCACTTCCCCCATCACCGGGTAGCTGCCAATTTCAACCTGCTGCACGTCTCCGTCAGGCTGCCTTACGCAGACCGGAGACAACACGGTTTTGCATGTGCCGTCCCACGATCTGAGTTCGCCGTCCACGAGTGACGCGCGCTGGTGGATCGGCGACGACAGCCGAGCCTCTACCGGTACCTCATCAGCGGACGGAAACAGTTCCTGCAGGCTTTCATAGTCGATGGTCGACATGGCTTCCTCTTCAGTGGTCCGACGCCCCGCAGTCACCTGAATGCAGCACAAGGACCCACGAGGTCTCGATTGAGCTTCTCGGGCATGTCAAAGGTACTCAAGATTGCGATGCTGGTCAAAACTGCACGCCTGTTCTTATCCGTCGCAGCCGGCGCACCGGGTCGCTGCCTGGCCCCCGCAAAGACGGCAGTCCCGATCGGGGTTCAACAACAGTACCGGCCAGATCATCGACTCGCCAGGGCACAATACGAATTCCAGCCGTCTGGACACGCATCGTCAGATGGCTTTCAGATTCTGGACGCTTCGACGCACGGTCCCACAGCATGACAGCATCGATCTCACTCGTCCTGTTCGACATGGAGGGCGTTCTCTCCCTGAGCGACCGCTCCGCGCGCGTCGATCACCTGTCGGCCGTCTCGGGCCAGACGCCCGACGTGGTGCGCCACGCGATCTGGGAATCCGGGCTGGAAGCGCGTGCCGACGCGGGCCTCATCACCGACGACGAATATCTGACAGCGCTGGGCGACCTCCTCGGCTGCCGCATCACCCGCGACGACTGGTTGATCGCTCGCCGCGCATCGATATTGCCCAACGCTGAAGTGCTTGCGCTCGCGGAAAAAGTGTCAGCGAAGCGCAGGATTGCGGTGCTTACCAACAACTGCCGTCTCGTCGCGGACAATATCGAATTTCTGAGTCCTGAGGTCGCTGCCCTCTTTGGCCCTCACGTGTGCGTTTCCGCCTCGTTCGGCGCGGCGAAACCCGCGGCACGCGCCTATCTGGGCTGTCTTGAACATCTTGGCGCTGGCACAGCCGAAACACTTTTCATCGACGACGCCGAAGCAAACGTGGCCGGGGCAATCAACGCCGGCCTTCACGGATACAGGTTCGTCAGCGCCGATTCTCTATCGGAAGAACTGGAGCGTCGACAACTGATGTAGACGTCCTGGCAAGGTAGCGCCTTGATTCATCAGAAGCGGCCACGGCGCACGAGAACGCAGCGGCTAAGCCCCCGCCCTGCTCCTCCCTGCACCGAAACGAAACATAAAAAGCTTGCACAGGGATTTTTCGAAGGCTATTGTCGTCACGTTCTGCAAGGTAGCGCGGGAGAGATCGTCAGAAGATTCATCTGACGGCGCCGACGGAGCAACCGCCCCGGAAACTCTCAGGCAAAAGGACCGCGTAGCCAGAACATCTGGAGAGCGGCGCTATAAACGCGCCCACCGAAGGGGATTTCCTGCGTGCATGGCAGGAAAGAAACTCTCAGGTACAGGGACAGATGGGGCATCGACGCTGGAACCGAAGCAACACCGGCGATGCTCAATTCAATCTGGACCCTGTCATGTCACGAATCGCCCTCATCGGCGCCGGGATTACCGGCGTCACGACCGCTTACGCCCTCGCGCAACGCGGCTTCGAAGTCACCGTATTCGAACGTCATCGCTACGCGGCCATGGAAACGTCGTTCGCCAACGGCGGCCAGCTATCGGCCAGTAACGCCGAAGTCTGGAACAGTGCCACGACCGTGCTTAAAGGCCTGCGCTGGATGCTCAGGCGCGACGCCCCGTTGCTGCTCAATCCTTTGCCCACGTGGCACAAATACTCGTGGATGGGTGAGTTCCTTCGACAGATTCCGAACTATCGCGCCAACACCGTCGAAACGGTGCGCCTTGCGATTGCCGCGCGCGAGCATCTGTTTTCGATCGCAGCGCGCGAGGGAATCGACTTCGATCTGGAACGTCGCGGCATTCTGCACATCTACAAGAACCGCAAGGATTTTGAAGCCGCAAACAGGGTGAATGCGCTGCTGCGCGAAGGCGGCCTGGATCGCCACCCTGTGACGAACGAAGAAATCCGCACGCTGGAACCTGCATTGCAGGACGAGTTTCATGGCGGTTTTTTCACACCGTCCGACTCGACCGGCGACATCCATAAATTCACTCGCGGGTTGGCGCAGGCGTGTGTGCGGCATGGCGTCGAATTCAACTATGACACCGAAATCGTGTCGATCAGCCCAGGCACCAACGGCAGATTCCTTATCGATGTGCGCCGCGACCACGAATCGCTCAGCGGCACGTTCGATCAGATCGTTGTATGCGCAGGTGTGAAGAGCCGCGAGTTTGCGGCGATGCTTGGGGATCACGTCAACGTCTACCCGGTGAAGGGCTATTCGATTACCGTGTGCCTCGACGACGACAAGAGCCGTCAGGCGGCGCCATGGGTCAGCCTGCTCGATGACAGCGCAAAGATCGTCACGAGCCGTCTCGGTACCGATCGTTTTCGCGTGGCAGGCACGGCGGAAATCAACGGCTTCAACCGCGATATCCGTGCGGATCGCATCGCGCCGCTCGTCCAGTGGACCCGCCGCTACTTTCCCGAAGCGGCGACATCGCGCGTGATTCCGTGGGCAGGCTTGCGCCCAATGTTGCCAGGCATGTTGCCCAAAGTGGGCCAGGGTCGTCGACGCGGCGTGTTCTACAACACCGGACACGGGCATCTTGGGTGGACGTTATCAGCTGCAACGGCTGCGTCGGTGACTGATTCGATCGAGCGCTCGGTGAGGAGGTAACGCGATCTTCACTGGACCGCGTGGGGCACATCCGCGCGGAAAGTGAGGACTGCGCGAGGGAGGGAAACCCCCTTCCTGCGACGGAGCGTCGGTGCGTGGAGGAGGCCTGCGCAGTGCTGCACGCTGCATGGTGCCGTATGCACTGCTGCTGCGGGCAGGGTGTGTAAACGCAGAAACCCCACCTTTTCGGGGTGGGGTTTCTGGTGCTGCAGGGGAGCCTGACGATTACCTACTTTCACACGGGCAATCCGCACTATCATCGGCGTGGAGTCGTTTCACGGTCCTGTTCGGGATGGGAAGGGGTGGTACCGACACGCTATGGTCATCAGGCATGACTTGTTGTCGCGCTGCGGGGGTTCTGGGCCCGGGGCAGCACAACCAATCGGGAAGAAGTAGTTGCCGATGATGGCTCATCAGCGGGATGCGGGCTGTGATGTGTCGGGCACAACACCGGTCTCAACCTGAGCGCGTTACCCCCTTCGGGGGTGGGATCACTGTAAGCGCTGAAGCGCTAACATTGATCGACACAAAACACACTGGTTATAGGATCAAGCCTTACGGGCAATTAGTATCAGTTAGCTTAACGCATTACTGCGCTTCCACACCTGACCTATCAACGTCCTGGTCTTGAACGACCCTTCAAGGGGCTCGAAGCCCCGGGGATATCTCATCTTAAGGCGAGTTTCCCGCTTAGATGCTTTCAGCGGTTATCTCTTCCGAACATAGCTACCCGGCGATGCCACTGGCGTGACAACCGGTACACCAGAGGTTCGTCCACTCCGGTCCTCTCGTACTAGGAGCAGCCCCCTTCAAATATCCAGCGCCCACGGCAGATAGGGACCAAACTGTCTCACGACGTTTTAAACCCAGCTCACGTACCTCTTTAAATGGCGAACAGCCATACCCTTGGGACCGGCTACAGCCCCAGGATGAGATGAGCCGACATCGAGGTGCCAAACACCGCCGTCGATATGAACTCTTGGGCGGTATCAGCCTGTTATCCCCAGAGTACCTTTTATCCGTTGAGCGATGGCCCTTCCATACAGAACCACCGGATCACTATGACCTGCTTTCGCACCTGCTCGACTTGTCGGTCTCGCAGTTAAGCACGCTTATGCCATTGCACTATCAGCACGATTTCCGACCGTACCTAGCGTACCTTCGTACTCCTCCGTTACACTTTGGGAGGAGACCGCCCCAGTCAAACTGCCTACCATGCACTGTCCCCGACCCGGATCACGGGCCAAGGTTAGAACCTCAAACAAGCCAGGGTGGTATTTCAAGGACGGCTCCACGCAAACTGGCGTTCACGCTTCATAGCCTCCCACCTATCCTACACAGACCGGTTCAAAGTCCAATGCAAAGCTGCAGTAAAGGTTCATGGGGTCTTTCCGTCTAGCCGCGGGGAGATTGCATCATCACAAACACTTCAACTTCGCTGAGTCTCGGGAGGAGACAGTGTGGCCATCGTTACGCCATTCGTGCAGGTCGGAACTTACCCGACAAGGAATTTCGCTACCTTAGGACCGTTATAGTTACGGCCGCCGTTTACCGGGACTTCAATCAAGAGCTTGCACCCCATCATTTAATCTTCCGGCACCGGGCAGGCGTCACACCCTATACGTCCACTTTCGTGTTTGCAGAGTGCTGTGTTTTTATTAAACAGTCGCAGCCACCAGTTTATTGCAACCCCTTCACCCTTCTGGCGCAGGCCAGTCAAGCTACCGGGGCGTACCTTATCCCGAAGTTACGGTACCAATTTGCCGAGTTCCTTCTCCCGAGTTCTCTCAAGCGCCTTAGAATACTCATCTCGCCCACCTGTGTCGGTTTGCGGTACGGTCATCGTGAAACTGAAGCTTAGAGGCTTTTCCTGGAACCCCTTCCAGTTGCTTCGCCGCCTAAGCGGCTCGTCCCATGCCCTTGAATTACGCGCCCGGATTTGCCAAAGCGCCTTCTCCAACACAGGAACCGGGACTTCCAACACCCGGACAACCTTCCGCGATCCGTCCCCCCATCGCATTTCACAATGGTGCAGAAATATTAATCTGCTTCCCATCAGCTACGCATTTCTGCCTCGCCTTAGGGGCCGACTCACCCTACGCCGATGAACGTTGCGTAGGAAACCTTGGGCTTACGGCGAGGGGGCCTTTCACCCCCTTTATCGCTACTCATGTCAGCATTCGCACTTCCGATACCTCCAGCACACTTTCCAGTGCACCTTCGCAGGCTTACGGAACGCTCTCCTACCATGCACATTGCTGTGCATCCGCAGCTTCGGTATATTGCTTAGCCCCGTTACATCTTCCGCGCAGGACGACTCGATCAGTGAGCTATTACGCTTTCTTTAAAGGGTGGCTGCTTCTAAGCCAACCTCCTGACTGTTTTAGCCTTCCCACTTCGTTTCCCACTTAGCAATATTTGGGGACCTTAGCTGGCGGTCTGGGTTGTTTCCCTCTTGACACCGGACGTTAGCACCCGATGTCTGTCTCCCGTGATTGCACTCTTCGGTATTCGGAGTTTGCTATGGCGAAGTAATCCGCAATGGACCCTTCAACCATGACAGTGCTCTACCCCCGAAGGTGATACACGAGGCACTACCTAAATAGTTTTCGGAGAGAACCAGCTATTTCCAGGTTTGTTTAGCCTTTCACCCCTATCCACAGCTCATCCCCTAACTTTTCAACGTTAGTGGGTTCGGACCTCCAGTACGTGTTACCGCACCTTCATCCTGGCCATGGATAGATCACCTGGTTTCGGGTCTACACCCAGCGACTGAACGCCCTGTTCGGACTCGCTTTCGCTACGCCTGCCCTAATCGGTTAAGCTTGCCACTGAATGTAAGTCGCTGACCCATTATACAAAAGGTACGCCGTCACCCCGCTTTAAGCGCTCTCGCGCTTAAATCCGCCCTAAGCGCGCAGCTGTCCTGTTTCAGACTCGATGTCTTTTGACGCACTCACTTCGTGAGCGCGCCCAAAGCGCTTAAAGCGGGGCTCCGACTGTTTGTATGCATGCGGTTTCAGGATCTGTTTCACTCCCCTCCCGGGGTTCTTTTCGCCTTTCCCTCACGGTACTGGTTCACTATCGGTCGATCACGAGTATTTAGCCTTGGAGGATGGTCCCCCCATCTTCAGACAGGATTTCACGTGTCCCGCCCTACTTCTCGTACACCCAGTTCTTCCTCGCTGTTTTCGCCTACAGGGCTATCACCTGCTATGGCCGCACTTTCCAGAGCGTTCGGCTAACAACAAAGATAAAGAGTACAGGCTGCTCCCATTTCGCTCGCCACTACTCTGGGAATCTCGGTTGATTTCTTTTCCTGCGGTTACTTAGATGTTTCAGTTCACCGCGTTCGCTTCACATGGCCTATGTATTCAGCCATGGATACCTCAAAAGAGGTGGGTTTCCCCATTCGGACATCTTCGGATCAAAGCTCGTTTGCCAGCTCCCCGAAGCTTTTCGCAGGCTACCGCGTCCTTCATCGCCTGTGATCGCCAAGGCATCCACCACATGCACTTGTTCGCTTGACCCTATAACGAGTGTGTCTTCCCGGGCCCCGACGGGGACCGTGTCCTCACACACATTACAGGTTGAGTATTCGTGTTGCGCCGTATTCCAAAGCAATCTTTCGATCACCTTTAAAATACATCGATACAATCACAACCCTGATTCACCTACTCGGACACCCATCTCGAGGCACCCTTTCGTGAATCTCTTTACTACTTCTTCCTGATTGTTAAAGAACGACAGCCGATAGCATGATCACCGATCACCTATCACTCTGACTGGCTCAATCGCCAATGCAAAACGCTCTGCACCGCATACCGCCGGCAGAACACTGCGCATTGAGGATTGGTGGAGGATGACGGGATCGAACCGACGACCCCCTGCTTGCAAAGCAGGTGCTCTCCCAGCTGAGCTAATCCCCCAGTCATGCACGCACACCGCTGTGCGCATCCGCTACCCCAGGGGTGCACCGATCAGCCACCGCAGACAATGGTGGGTCTGGATGGATTCGAACCATCGACCCCCGCCTTATCAAGACGGTGCTCTAACCGACTGAGCTACAGACCCCTGAGTCTGTCTTTTTCACAGCCGATAAGCGTGAGCGCTCAACGTTGAACACGTGTTGGCTCGAGAAAGGAGGTGATCCAGCCGCACCTTCCGATACGGCTACCTTGTTACGACTTCACCCCAGTCATGAATCCTACCGTGGTGACCGTCCTCCTTGCGGTTAGACTAGCCACTTCTGGTAAAACCCACTCCCATGGTGTGACGGGCGGTGTGTACAAGACCCGGGAACGTATTCACCGCGGCATGCTGATCCGCGATTACTAGCGATTCCAGCTTCACGCAGTCGAGTTGCAGACTGCGATCCGGACTACGATCGGTTTTCTGGGATTGGCTCCCCCTCACGGGTTGGCAGCCCTCTGTTCCGACCATTGTATGACGTGTGAAGCCCTACCCATAAGGGCCATGAGGACTTGACGTCATCCCCACCTTCCTCCGGTTTGTCACCGGCAGTCTCCCTAGAGTGCTCTTGCGTAGCAACTAGGGACAAGGGTTGCGCTCGTTGCGGGACTTAACCCAACATCTCACGACACGAGCTGACGACAGCCATGCAGCACCTGTGCGACGGTTCTCTTTCGAGCACCCCGGCCTTTCAGCCAGGCTCCGTCCATGTCAAGGGTAGGTAAGGTTTTTCGCGTTGCATCGAATTAATCCACATCATCCACCGCTTGTGCGGGTCCCCGTCAATTCCTTTGAGTTTTAATCTTGCGACCGTACTCCCCAGGCGGTCAACTTCACGCGTTAGCTACGTTACCAAGTCAATGAAGACCCGACAACTAGTTGACATCGTTTAGGGCGTGGACTACCAGGGTATCTAATCCTGTTTGCTCCCCACGCTTTCGTGCATGAGCGTCAGTATTGGCCCAGGGGGCTGCCTTCGCCATCGGTATTCCTCCACATCTCTACGCATTTCACTGCTACACGTGGAATTCTACCCCCCTCTGCCATACTCTAGCCCGCCAGTCACAAATGCAGTTCCCAGGTTAAGCCCGGGGATTTCACATCTGTCTTAACGAACCGCCTGCGCACGCTTTACGCCCAGTAATTCCGATTAACGCTCGCACCCTACGTATTACCGCGGCTGCTGGCACGTAGTTAGCCGGTGCTTATTCTTCCGGTACCGTCATCCCCCCGCCGTATTAGGGCTGAGGTTTTCTTTCCGGACAAAAGTGCTTTACAACCCGAAGGCCTTCTTCACACACGCGGCATTGCTGGATCAGGGTTGCCCCCATTGTCCAAAATTCCCCACTGCTGCCTCCCGTAGGAGTCTGGGCCGTGTCTCAGTCCCAGTGTGGCTGGTCGTCCTCTCAGACCAGCTACAGATCGTCGCCTTGGTAGGCCTTTACCCCACCAACCAGCTAATCTGCCATCGGCCGCCCCTTGAGCGCGAGGTCTTGCGATCCCCCGCTTTCCTCCTCAGAGCGTATGCGGTATTAATCCGGCTTTCGCCGGGCTATCCCCCACTCCAGGACACGTTCCGATGTATTACTCACCCGTTCGCCACTCGCCACCAGGGTTGCCCCCGTGCTGCCGTTCGACTTGCATGTGTAAGGCATGCCGCCAGCGTTCAATCTGAGCCAGGATCAAACTCTTCAGTTCAAACCTGTTACTGTTTTTCGGTTGTTTTACCAACCGGTCGCTCACTCAACGTACTGACGAATGATCCAGCCGTCTCGCGACGGCCAAACCTTCCTTTCATTACTGTGTGAGACTTGATACCTTCGCCTGTCCTGACAGGCCCAGAAAGGACCCGCCAGCGCGTCGCCATCAAGCGCCCACACTTATCGGCTGTTAGTTTTTAAAGATCGATCCGCTTAAGCAAGCCGCTGCTTGCAGCTGCTTTTTTTCGCGCCCCTCATCAGAAGGGAGGCGAATTATGCGATGCGGCTCCGGGGCCGTCAATCCTTTTTTGAGATTTTAATTTCATCGCACGAAAGACCCATCAGCAAATGCAGAGTCGTAGATGACTCGCCGGTGAGCATTGAGTGATGGACCATCGTGCAGGTCGCGTTCTTTATTCATGGCCCGCCACGAATGCCGTGGACGGAACGTGCCCACACGTCAGGTTGAACAGATAACTCGCACCTGCGGGACGCGAGCCGTCTTAAAGACGGCCGCGCAATGCGGAAAAACGGAACGACGAGTCATGCGAAGAAAGGCGACGCGCGTGCAACGCTATCTGGACGCGACGTGAGGCGTGCGCACCGGAGCCGTCGGAAGAATCAGCCGCTCAGGCACGCGGTGCGCGTTGCGGGTCTACTTGTGCGGGACGTTCAACGAGTCGCCTGTGTTCGTTTCGTCGGCGAGGTATTCCTCGAACGCGTTCGCCAAAAGCCTGTCGATAAGCTCGTCGTCGACATCCTTGAGTTCAATGCCTCGTGCATTGCAAATAGTCCGCAGGGTTTCACCAACGGAGTTAATCACATCGGCGACCGTAATTTTCGGTTTTTCCATACCAGCGGTTTTCGGCGCCAGTGAATATTCTTTAGCAAAGAGGTCAGGGATAGTTGCGGGTACGTCTATTCACGCGGGCCTCCAGTGAGCACAGCCGCCTTCGCCATAACATGCACATCCCATATCTTTATCTGAATTTACTATTTCAATCCTGCATACCCCGGTGATAGCCTGTTTTCGATCGGCAGGCGCGCTCATCCCAGACGCGCACTACTTCTCAAACCGCAACATGCGCGCCGGGATCTCAGACCCGGCAAGGAGCCAAAGTGAGCGTCGAATTCATCGGCATGATCCAGCAGCACAAGGTATCGGAAACACATCTGCCCAAAGGCCCTGTCATCGACATCGACTATTTGAGGTCATTTGCGCAGGCGCATGAAAACGCGGGTTTCAACCGGATTCTCGTTCCTCATAGTTCCACCAGCCCGGATGCGACGCTGACGATCGCCTATGCCGCAACCGTCACCTCGCACATTCACTTCATGCTGGCGCACCGCCCCGGTTTTGTCGCGCCCACACTTGCTGCGCGCCAGATTGCGACGCTCGATCAATTGTCGGGTGGCCGCCTCGCCGTCCACTTCATTTCCGGCGGCAGCGATGCGGACCAGCGTCGCGATGGCGACTACCTGAGCCACGACGAGCGCTACGCACGCACCGATGAGTATCTGCAGATTCTTCGGCGCGTGTGGACTGAGGACAAACCCTTCGATCACGACGGCCGCTTCTACCGCTTCGAACAGGCGTACTCCGACGTCAAGCCAAAGCAGCTGCCGCACGTGCCGATTTACTTCGGCGGAGCGTCGGCGCCCGCGCTCGAAGTCGCGGGCAAGCACGCCGACGTGTACGCGCTGTGGGGCGAGTCCAAACAGCAGGTCCTGGAGCAGATCACGCGCGTGCGCGCCGAAGCGGCGAAACACGGCCGCAAGGTGCGCTTCTCGGTGTCGTTCCGACCGATTCTCGCGTCGACCGAAAAAGCTGCGTGGGAGCGCGCCGAACACATCCTCGCCGAAACGCGCCGTCTGCGTGTCGAGCAGGGCTTCTCCCGCGGCGGCCCGCAGGAAAGTGAAGGCGCCCGCCGCCTGCTTGCCGCCGCAGGCGACGGCGTGCGTGCGGACGAGCGTCTGTGGACAGCTGTCGCGAAGGAAATCGGCGGCCGCTCGAACTCGACTGCACTCGTCGGCACACCGGCCCAAGTGGCACAGACGCTTGCCGAGTATCACGAACTGGGCGTCACCACGTTCCTGATCCGTGGCGTCGATCCGCTGGAAGACGCGATCGACTATGGCCGCGAATTGATTCCAGCGACGCGTGAACTGACGACCCGCGCTCGCCACGCCGCCTGAACCGGGGACCGACGACCATGAGCACCGCTCTCACCGATGCACCCGCTCTCGCCTTTCGCGAGGCGCCCGCGCGCAAGTTCTGGTTCGATGACGCCTTCCCGGTCAGAACGCTGGCAGAAGAACGCCGTCATCGTCAGGAACGGCTGGCCGGCGCGTTTCGCCTCTTTGCCCGCTATGGCTTTGCACAGGGCCTCGCTGGCCACATTACCGCGCGCGACCCCGAATGGACCGATCATTTCTGGGTCAATCCCCTCGGCCGGCACTTTGCACGGATACGCGTATCCGACCTGCTGCTCGTCAACAGCCAGGGCGAAATCGTGATCGGCGAGGGTCCGGTGAATCAGGCCGCCTTCGCCATCCATGCTGCGATTCATGAAGCGAGGCCAGACATCGTCGCAGCCGCGCACACGCATTCGCTCCATGGCAAGGCGTGGTCGACACTCGGCCGCAAGCTCGACCCGCTCACGCAGGATTCGTGCTCGTTCTACGAGGACCACGCGCTTTTCGACGACTTTCAGGGTGTCGTGCTGGATACGACCGAAGGGGCGCGCATCGCGGCAGCGCTTGGCCACTACAAGGCGGTCGTTCTGAAAAACCACGGCATCCTCACCGCGGCGCCGACGGTCGAGGCCGCGGCGTGGTGGTACATCGCGCTGGAGAACGCCTGCCACACGCAGCTGCTGGCCGAAGCAGCCGGCACGCCACAACCGATTCCGCACGAGGTCGCCGCCCTCACGCATGCCCAGGTCGGACGGCCGGGGGGTGCGCAACATGCTTTCGAGAGCCTGTATGAAGGCCTGCTCGAAGCCGAGCCGGAGTTGGTCGACTGATGGCTATTCGAAAACTGCGCCAGTTTGTGGGCCAGATCGCAGAACTGGTCGAAACAAACACCCGCGAAGCCGACCTGATCCTGCGGGGATCGCATGCACTGCGCGAACTCATTCAGGTTGACGACTGGCTGCCCGACGCCTACTCGCAGGCGTCGCCCGATCGCTATCAGCAGTTCCTGCTTTACGCCGATGCGCGCCAGCGCTTCTCGGTGGTCAGCTTCATCTGGGGGCCGGGACAGAGCACGCCGATTCACGACCACAGGGTGTGGGGATTGATCGGCGTGCTGCGTGGCGCAGAGCTGGCTACGTCATACGAACGCGACGACAACGGTACCCTGCAACAAACCGGCGATGAAATACGGCTGGAACGCGGCGCGGTCGAAGCCGTCTCGCCGACCATCGGCGACACCCACCGTGTGCGGAACGCCTACGACGATCGCGTCTCAGTCAGCATTCACGTCTATGGCGCGAACATCGGTGCGGTTCATCGTTCGACGTATCCCCTGGATGGTCCACCCCGATCGTTCGTCTCGGGCTATTCGAACGAAGCCCTGCCAAATATCTGGGATCTCAGCAAGGAAGCTCACCATTCATGAAGTCACTTCCCGTGCGCACCTACGAAGACGTGCGCGAGGCACTGCTGGTAAAACGCGAGATCGCGCTCCTCGATGTGCGCGAGGAAGATCCGCATGCGCAATGTCATCCGCTCTTTGCGGCCAACTTTTCTCTGTCGAAAATCGAACTGGAAGCCTGGACGCGTCTGCCGCGTCGCGACGTTCCGATCGTGCTGCTCGATGCCGGCGAAGGATTCGCCGAACGCGCTGCCAAGCGGCTGGCGCAGCTCGGTTACACGAATGTCGCGCTGCTTGCCGGCGGCCTCGATGGCTGGATTCGCGCAGGTGGCGAAGTGTTTCGCGACGTAAATGTGCCAGGCAAGGCGTTCGGCGAGTTCGTCGAAGCACAGCGGCATACCCCGTCGCTGTCGGCGGAGGCCGTCGATGCATTGCTGCAGAACCGCGAGGACGTCGTGGTGCTCGACGCACGCCGTTTCGACGAGTACCAGACGATGAACATCCCCGGCAGCGTCAGCGTACCCGGTGCTGAACTTGTGTTGCGTGCGCGCTCGCTTGCCCCCGATCCGGCAACGCGCGTGATCGTCAATTGCGCGGGACGAACGCGCAGCATCATCGGCACACAGTCGCTGGTGAATGCCGGCTTGCCGAACCCTGTCGCCGCACTTCGCAACGGCACAATCGGGTGGACGCTGGCAGGACAGACGCTGGAACACGGCAGCAGCAGACAGTTCGATCCACAGGCAGGCCGCAATGAACACGACATCAGGCAATCGCGGCAAGCAGCGCTGGCGCTCGCTGAGCGGGCGGGCGTCCACCGGACGACACTCACCGAGACGGCACGCTGGGCCGAAGACCGCTCGCGCACGACGTATCGCTTCGACGTGCGCACGCCGGCCGAATACGAACGCGCACATGCACCTGGCTTTCAGGGCGCGCCGGGTGGTCAACTCGTGCAGGAAACGGACATGTTCGCACCGGTGCGAGGCTCGCGCGTCGTGCTGTTCGATGACGACGGCGTGCGCGCAAACATGACCGCATCATGGCTCGCGCAGATGAACATCGACGTCTATGTCGTCGACGGTGCGTCGCCGTCTGACCTGACCGAAACCGGTGCATGGAAGAGACCCAGGCCGGCGCCTGTCATTTCGACGCCCGCAGTTTCGCCCGACGAACTCGCGACGCTGCTGGCCGATCCCACCACCCAGACCTTGGTGCTCGACTTCACGTCGAGCGCGAACCACGTAAGAGGCTATATTCCGGGCGCACGCTGGTTGTTGCGCTCACGCTTGACAAGCACGTTCGACGATCTGCGCGCCCTGCCTGACGCAAAACGCTACGTCGTCACGTGCGCAACGAGCGCCCTCGCCCCGTTCGCCGCGCCTGAAGTGGCGGCGCTGACAGGCAAACCGGTGCATGTGCTCGAAGGCGGGACGTCCGCATGGATCCGCGCTGGCTTGCCCATCGAAACAGGCAACGCGCAACTGGCCTCGCCGCGCATCGATCGCTATCGGCGGCCCTATGAAGGCACCGACAACGCGCGCGAAGCAATGAACGCGTATCTCGAATGGGAATACGGGCTCGTCGCACAACTCGAACGCGACGGAACGCATGGCTTCTTCGTCGTCTGAACGTGAGCCGTTCGCGTGGTTTGCTGACGGTATCCGGTTCCAACTACGCGGCGCGCGCCAGAAGCGCCGCCTTGTAGCTTTGCTCGATGCCACCGCGACGAAGTGAATCGGGGACGGTTGAACCATGGACTCGAGCGTAGCGCGTGTGCGTGCATTCATTTCTCAAGGATGGCATAAGAGAAGCGCTAAACCAGCATCAACGATGCCCGCGTCAAGCATTTCCGTCTCGCAAATTAGCTAAGAAGAACAAGGCGTTTGCCTTATAACATGGGCGTGCGTATCGTGATCTTTCCATCGTCATAGCGATATTGCCCATGCGCCGCCTGCTTGCCCACTTACTCGTCGTCACTCTGACAACTGCTCCGCTCGCCACCCTTGCGGAAACCACCTTGAAAGTCGGCGACCAGCAGTTCCAGACTCGCGGCATTCTCGAAGCGTCGGGTCAATTGAAGGACGTGCCGTACAAGATCGAATGGTTCAACTTTCCGGCTGCGCAACCGCTCGGGGAAGCACTGAATGCAGGCGCAATCGATGTCGGTGGACTAGGCGACGCGCCGTTGATCTTTGCCTACGCAGCCGGTGCCAAAGTCCGTGCAGTCGCGGCCACGCGATCAAAGCCCGTCGACCTCGCGATCATCGTCCCTGAGAACTCGCCGATCAGGAATGCGGCGGACCTGAAAGGCAAGCGGATCGCGACGACGCGCGGATCGATCGGCCATTACCTTGCAATCGCGACGCTCGAGCGCGCGCACATCAGGCTCGACGACGTCTCGCTGCGCTTCATGCAGCCCGCCGATGCGAAGGCCGCACTGGCATCGGGGAACGTCGATGCGTGGTCGACGTGGGACCCCTACGTCGCGCTTGCGGAACAGCGCGATCATGACCGCGGCATCGCGAACGGTATCAATGTTTCATCGGGGTTGAGCTTCCAGGCCGCGACCGACGACTCCATCAAGGCGAGGCACGCCGAAATCGCCGATTTCCTGCGACGGGTCGCGGCAGGTCAACGATGGGCGCTCTCACATCCCGACGAAGTAGCGGCGATGCAATCGCGCGTCACGGGTCTTCCACCCGACGTGCTAAAAACCGTCTATCAACGCGCCCAACTGCATCCCGTTGCCATCGACGACAGCCTGATTGCCGAGCAGCAGAAGACCGCCGATCTCTATCACCGGACGGATGTCATCAAGACACCACTCGACGTCACGCGCAGTTTCGACAGACAGTTCCCGCTCGCCGCACCGTGACCTCGCCGCTTCGAGGAGCGCGTCGTCAAGCACGCAACCGGAATCAATCCATGACCAGCCGACACCCCGACACCGCGCTTCTGGACATCGAACGCGATGCCGAAGCACTCGACGCGCTTCAAGATCTCGACAGCAGCCGCGCCGACAAATGGCTCACAGCGCTAACCGCAGAGTTTGCGGCAGGCGCCGCCGAACTCGACCGCGGACCGCACTTTCCGCACCACAATCTGTCGCGCTTACGGCATGCCGGCCTCCTGTCGCTCACGGTACCTCGCGCGCTGGGTGGGCAGGAAGCGACGCTCGCTCAGGCGCTGAAGGTGATACGCGCCGTCGCGCGTGGTGAGCCGTCGACGGCCCTGATTCTCGTGATGCAGTATCTGTTTCACCTCCGTCTTCAGGCCAAGCCAGACTGGCCAGCCGCATTGAAGGAGCGAGTCGCCAGAGACGCGGTCGAACGTGGCGCATTGATCAACTCGTTGCGCGTGGAGCCTGAACTGGGATCGCCGTCGCGTGGCGGCTTGCCGGCCACGGTCGGCAGGCTCGACGGCGACCACTGGGTGCTGAATGGCCGCAAGCTCTATTCGACCGGCAGCCCGGGGCTCACCTGGTTTGCCGTATGGGGTCGCACGGATGACGCAACGCCGCGCGTCGGCACGTGGCTCGTGCATCGCGACACACCGGGTATCCGCTTCGGCGAGCCGTGGAATCATCTGGGCATGCGGGCGACGGGCAGCCATGAAGTGATCTTCGAAAATGTGCACGTTCCGCCCGGTTACGCCGTCGACCTGCAACTGCCGGGGCCGGCAAACGGCATGGACCCGATCACGAACGTCTGGATGAACGTGCTGCTTCCCGCGATCTACGACGGCGTGGCGCGTGCGGCACGCAACTGGTTCGTGCAGTGGGCCGCAGAGCGCGCGCCATCGGGTCTGAACGCGCCCTTGTCCAGTCTCGACAGTTTTCAGCAGACAGTCGGACGCATCGATGCATTGCTCTTCAACAACGATGTACTGCTCGACTCTGGCGCGGCGGGCAACATCACCGCCGCCGGGGCGCCCACGATCAAGTATCTCGTCAGCAGGAACGCCATCGACGCAGTCGAACTCGCGCTCGAAGCGAGCGGCAATCCGGGGCTCAGCCGCAACAACGCGCTGGAGCGTCACTATCGCGACGTGCTGTGCGCGCGCATCCACACGCCGCAGAACGACACCGTGCTTGGCAATCTTGGGCGCGCGGCATTCGCCGCGCGCTGAACCCCGTTCCATCCCACTGCAGCACTACATCGGACCAGGAGAACACGCCATGAGCGTCGAATTCATCGGCTACGTCAGTCATCAGGAATCGAGCGAAATCCATCTGCCACAAGGGCCTGCGGTCAATCCGCCGTATCTTGCGGCGGTGGCGCAGGCGCACGAGTACGGCGGCTTCCATCGCGTGTTGATCGCCCATTCGAGCGCGTCGCCGGATGGCTTTCAGATCGCGTCGTTCGTTGCACAGCAGACAAGGCGCCTTGGCATCCTGCTCGCCCATCGTCCAGGCTTCGTCGCCCCGACGCTTGCCGCCCGCCAGCTCGCGACGCTCGATCATTTCAGTGCAGGCCGCGCCGCCGTGCACATCATCTCCGGCGGCGACGACACAGAGCAGCAGCGCGATGGCGACTACCTCGCGCACGATGAGCGCTATCGGCGCACCGATGAATACCTCGACATCGTCAAACGGGCATGGACAAGCGACGTGCCGTTTGATCACGAAGGCGCGTATTACCGTGTCACCGGCCACAAATCGCAGGTGCATCCGCTTCAGAAGCCGCATCTGCCTGTCTACTTCGGCGGCTCGTCGGACGCGGCGATTGCGGTCGCAGGCAAGCATGCCGACGTGTTTGCACTGTGGGGCGAATCTCTCGCAGCGGCAAGGGAAACCATCGAGCGCGTCCGTGCGGCCGCTGCGCCGTATGGGCGCGCCGCGCAGATACGCTTCAGCCTCTCGCTGCGTCCGATCATCGCTGCGACAGAAGAGGCAGCGTGGGCACGTGCCGAATCCATTCTTGCGCGTGCGAAAGACGTCGTCGCTGCCTCGCCCAATTTCGCGCGCCGGCCTAAAGACCCAAAGAACGTCGGCTCGCAGCGCCTCCTTGCCGAAGCGGACAGGGGCCATGTCGTCGACAAGCGACTTTGGACCGGCATCACCGCATTGACGCGGGCGGCAGGCAATTCGACGTCGCTCGTCGGCACGCCGCAGCAGGTCGCGGATGCGCTGCTCGAATATCACGAGCTGGGTATCTCAACGTTCCTTATTCGCGGCTTTGATCCGCTGGAAGATGCGCTCGCCTATGGACGCGACCTATTGCCACTCGTGAGGGCGGCTGTTGCGGGTCAGCGCGTGGAAAGCGGCGAAACCGCCGTGGTCTGACGCACGCAATAGTGACCCCGTCCGGCGAATCGTGGCGTGTCGAACGCGGTCGCGTTGGGGGCATCGTGCACCGCGCCGTCGCCCCAACTGGAGCGTGCACATCCGCTGCACGGGACAACCTTGCTCGAAGCGCGCTACAGCCACCGCGCATGTTCTACACGCGCGCGATGCCTCAATCGCCCAAAGCCCAGCTGCCATACGTCGTCAACCGTTCACCCGCCCTAAGCCAGCACGTCGGAAAACACACGCGTCGCGAAGTGGTCAGAATTCGTGCCAGTATTGATCACGCCGACCGACTTCAGGTCGTCCGCGTATAGCGCGATCTCTTTCCTGAACGCATCGCCTACCGGGTGATGACGGTCGGTATGGCTCTTCAGCATCGCCGTGAGCTGACCGACGTCCGCGCCTGGCGTGTAAGCCGAGAAGATGGCGGCTGCGTCGGCGGGGTGGCTGGCTGTCCACTCAGTTGCGTCCAGTAATGCCTGAGTCAGAGCCTGCGCCGTTGCACGGTCTTTGCGAATCAGCGAACCGCGAACGCCCAGCACGCAGCACACCCGGTTCTGGTACTCGCCACAAAGGTTGTTCGACACCTCCTGCAAGTGGTCCGACTCGCGCAGCGTCCAGATGGTCGGATCGCCGTCGGCAATGGCCTGCACTTCCCCCTTCCTGAGCGCTTCCCCGAGCAGGGTCGCGGGATATTGCCGCCAGCGAACGTCGTTGTCCGGATCGATGCCGAGCTTCTTTAAGGCGATCGCGAAGAAATTCTTTGCGGGGCTCGCCATGTCGCTCACACCGACTGTGCGTCCCTTGAGACCCGGCAAGTCGACGATGCCAGCCGCCTTCGTCGCCAGCAGCCGCATGCAGCCGCCGTGAATGCCTGCCGTCAGCTTCACGTCGAAGCCCTGCTCTAGCGGCTTGATCCAGCGCAGCGCCATGCCGACGCCGGCATCCGACTTACCCGTTGCGATCGCCTCCAGCAACTGATCCGTCGAGCCCGCGAAATTGACGAGTTCCACCTGAAGCCCATGCTTCTGGAAGAAGCCCTGTTTGACCGCGACTGGCACGGGCGCCGTGCAGATCGCACCAGCATTCCATGACAGCTTCAACGGTTTGAGGTTGTCGTCCGCCAGGGCGCGCTGTCCTGAAAGGCCTGGCGATACATCGCCCAGCGCCGCCGCACCCGCGGTCCAGACCGTCTTGCGCAGCCATGCGCGACGCGCACGATTCGCCGGCGCGGAGTCGTCATTGAAGTTCATCGCTTGCATTCCCCATTGCGTGGTGTTGTGGTTAGTGAAGGTAGCCTGGCGCTCACGCATCGAGTCCGAGTTGAGCCAGTACTTCGCGGCGTAGCGCAACGAGCTTCGGATCGTCGCGGTGACGCGGATAAGGCGCGTCGTTTCGCACTTCCGCCACGACCCGCGCAGGACGCTCGCTGAGAACGATGACGCGATTCGCGACGTACAGCGCCTCCTCGACGTCGTGCGTGACAAGCAGTACCGAGAAGCGTGCCGCCTGCCACAGGCGCACCAGTTCGCCCTGCATGCGGATGCGCGTGAGCGAATCGAGCTTGCCGAACGGCTCGTCAAGTACGAGCAGCGCCGGATCGTTCACAAGCGCGCGCGCCAGCGCGGCGCGCTGCGCCATGCCGCCCGAAAGCTGATGCGGAAACGCATCGGCGAATTGTGAAAGGCCGACCAGTTCGAGCGCGGCATCGATGCGACCGTCGACACTGCGCGCGTCCGGATTCTTGCGCGCAATGCGGCCCGAGCGCTGCGCTTGCGGGCCTAATCCGACGTTGTCGCGCACCGTGCGCCACGGAAAGAGCGTCGGGTCCTGGAACACGACCACGCGCGACGGATCAGGTCCATCGACGGGCACGCCGTTCGCATGCAAGCTTCCCGTCACGGGCTTTTCCAGACCCGCCACGAGGCGAAGCAACGTCGATTTTCCGCAACCGCTTGGGCCGAGCAGCGCGACACATTCGCCCGGATCGACAGATAGACTCACGTCGTCGAGAACCGACAGCGCTTCACCTTGCAGAGCGAAGCGATGGCTGACGTGGCGTATTTCGATGCGGGCGCCCTCGCGGACATGACCCGACGCAAACGCGCCGGACGAGACGAGAACTTCGGATGTAGCTACCATTTGAGCATTCCCTTTTGCCAGGCGAGCAGACGATCACGTACGCGAAACAGAAGCGTGATCAGACCGGAACACATCAGCGCCATCACCAGCAGCGCCGCATACATGTTCGAGTACGCGGCCCAGCCCTGCGCCCACTGCAGATACCAGCCGAGCCCCGCCTTCACGCCCATCATTTCGGCGACGATCAGCACCGAGAACGACGCGCCGAGCCCCATAAAAAGGCCGACGAACACCGACGGCAACGCAGCCGGAATCGCGACCTTCAGAATCAGAAACGACGGCCGCGCGCCAAGCGTGCGGGCAACGTCGTAGTAGGCGGAATTGACGCTCGCGACACCAGACCAGGTCAGTACGGCTACGGGAAACGCAGTCGCCAGGGCGATCAGGAAAACGCTTGCGCTGAAACTCGACGGAAAGAAGAAAAAGGAGAGCGGCAGCCATGCGGTGGCGGGCAACGGCCCGATCAAACGCAACACCGGATGCAGCCAGTAGCCGACCGCACGCGACCAGCCGATGCTCACGCCCACGACGAAGCCGGCCAGCGCACCGATCGCGTAGCCGTACAGGAGCAGCCCAAGAGAATGGACGACGCTTGCGGACAGCCGTGGAAAATCGTCGAAATAAACGCCGATCAACGCCTGCGGCGGCGCAAAGAAGGGACGAGGCAGCCATTCGAGCTTCGCCGTCACGATTTCCCACGCGCTGACGCCAAGCGCGAGCGCAAGCAACCACGGCGCGGTGGCTAGCCATGCCTGCGCGCGCGACGGGTCGTCTCGCGCCAATGAGCCGGCGTGCCATCCGATTACGCCAAGGAGCGCAGACGCGGCGGCAAGCGCGAATTTGAGGATCAGCAGCTCGCGCGTGTTAGACCAATCGTCGAGACTCGGCCACCATTGGGTGATTGCCGCGCTACCCAGCCACGCCAACGCGGCAACGGTCGCAACGACGATCCGGCCGCTTCGCTCGCGTGGCTGGCCACCCGCGTTTTCGAGGTCGGCGAGTTCGAGTGTTTGCGTTTGAGAGGACATATCGATGTGCCTTTAGGTGATGCGCTCACGCGCCAGCGATGCGGGTGTCGGAGATTGCGCGAACATCGATGCGGCGCGGCAGGATCGCATCGTGAAACGCGCTGTCGGCGACCTTTTGAAGGGCGGCGATATCCGCATCGACGACGAAACGCTGCTTCAGCGCCGAACGCCTCGTGATCTGCTTCGCGGCGTCGATTGGCGCCCGCGTGAGGGTTGCGTAGATCTGTGCGTAGGCGTCGGGATTCGCGAGCGCCCAGTCGCCAGCACGTTGCAGCCGCAACAGGACGTCGGCAATGGCGAGGCGCTTCTTCCCGTCTGCCACCGCCGCGCCGGATGCCGTGATGAATCCCAGCCCGCTGTTGATGCCGGTACCGTCGCGCAGAATGCGTGCCCCGCGCTGTATCGCGATGCCATAGTACGGATCGAAGGTGGCCCACACTTCTATGGCGCCTGATGCAAACACGGCGAATGCGTCTACCGGAAGGATGAAGCGGACCGTGACGTCGCCCTTCGACAACCCCGCTTCCGCGAGCGCGCCGTAAAGCTGAAACTGCGAAATACTTCCGCGTGCGGACGATACGAACACGGTGCGCCCCTTCAACCCGGCGACGTTACGAATGGTCGAGTTCGGCCCGACGAGGATGCCGAGCTGCGCACCCGACCCGACTCGCGTCGCCACGATTCTCAGCGACGGGTCACCTGCCGCCGCAGCGAGAACAGGCAGATCGCCGGCCGGTGCCAGATCGACGGCTCCTGCGCGTTGCGCTTCGAACAGCGGTGCCGCCCCCTGGAAGTTGGCCCAGCGAAACGCGTATGGCGCCCCGTCGAGCACCTTCGCGGCCTCGGCCAGGGCGCGCGTGCCACCGGCCTGATCGCCGAGCACAAGCGTGACCGACCCGAGATCGGCGGCGTAGGCCTCTGGTATATGCAGTGCGCCTGGCGCAGCGACAACAGGTGCTGCCGCCAGGAGACCCAGCACGCGTCTTCTTGCCAGAAATGAAGTTGGAGCAGATGAAGTCATACGTCCTCGCTTGCGATATGAACGCAAGCGTAGCGACGAAGCGCACACCTGAGAATTATTCTATTTGTATATGTTTATATCGACTCAACATTTATGTTTTGCGTCTTCCGCGCGATCCATCAGAGGGGGATTCGCTTGTATGGGAGACCGCGGCGCAGGTCTGAACCACGATTTTTCCGGTACATTAATCACAAAGGCGGCTCGCGCCGTCGCAACCGTAATCCGGAACCCTATGGCAACGCATACTCCCTACTCACCCTCCGCGCCGAGCCGCGCGCAAGTTGCCGCGCTTGCCGGCGCGACAGTCCTCGAATTCGGCACCGACTGGTGCGGCTACTGTCAGGGTGCCCAGGCATTGATCGGACAGGCCTTCGGGCAGCATCCCAACGTTCGTCACCTCAAGATCGAAGACGGGCCAGGGCGGCTCCTTGGCCGTTCATTCAAGGTCAAACTGTGGCCCACGCTGATCTTCGTGCGCGACGGCAACGAAGTCGCACGGGTGGTACGGCCGTCGAACGTCGGCGCCATCCATGAAGGGTTCGCTGCGCTGGCTTGATGCGCAATTTTCATCGCATCTATCGCGCCCTGACGGGCGAAAGCGTCGTTGAAACCGTTCAGCGCCTGCGGCTGGCACAGGCCGCGCATCATCTGACCGAAGCAACCGACACGGTAACCACGATTGCCCATCACGTCGGTTACGAAAGTCCACAAGCCTTCGCGAGAGCCTTTCGCGGATTCGCCGGTGTCAGCCCGAGCGCCTTCCAGACGCGGCAACGAAATCTGGCTGCCTCACACACTCCGGCAGAAAAATCGACGACGCGCAATGAGAAAGCGGCCGACACAGGTTTGCCGATCGTCGAACTTACCGAGCTGCCGTCCATCGATGTTCTTTGTCTTCGCCACCATGGGCCGAACACCACCATCGGGCAGACGTTCCGGACACTGCTACAAATGCTGCGCTGCGACGGCGCTTCCGCGAAAGACCAACGGATGATCGGCATCTGCTCGGGCGATCCCGAGGAGAGCGGCAGTTTCTCTTACCTCGCCGGAATCGTGCCGGCAACGCCGACTGAACCGTTTGGCTCAATCGAGCCTGTGCGAATCGAGGGCGGTCTCTATGCCACTCACCGACTCGTCGGCCCGTATGCGCTCGTTGCGCCGACCTTTCGAGCCCTGTTCGGAGGCTGGTTGCCTCAGAGCGGCTACGAGCCAGACGACCGCCCGGCCCTGGAGTTCTATCGGAACCCGCCGCGGTCCGGTCTGCGGCACAGGTGCGTGACAGATCTCATGATTCCCATCCGGAGGGAATGAACATGCTTCGTCGTTGCGTTGCCGCCGTCGCGTTCATTGCGGCGTTTTCGACAGGTGCTGCCGCGCCCGCAGACACAGCGGACACTGCACCCCAGTATCACGTCGGGGAGACCATACGTCTGTTTCACCCCAACGTCGCCCGCAACTGGCGCGGCGCTCAGACTGAGGGGCTCCTGACAACAATCTGGTATCCGGTCGACGCCGAACTGCCCGAGGCACCGCATGACATCGGTGAGCCCGGCGCCCCGATTTTTCGTGGACATCCCTCCGTCAATAAAGCGCCGCTGTCATCCGTACATCAGAAATATCCGCTGCTCCTGCTGTCGCACGGTACCGGCGGCAGCGCGGATAGCCTCGACTGGCTGGCGTCCGCACTAGCCGCACAGGGTTATGTCGTGGCAGGCGTCAACCATCCAGGCAATAACGCGCTGGAACCGTTGACGCGCGAAGGCTTCATACTTTGGTGGGAACGCGCCACAGACGTCAGCGAAGTGCTCGACGCCCTCCTCGCCGATCCGACGCTGCGTCCCCGAATCGACACGGACCGGGTGGGAGCCGTGGGTTTCTCGCTCGGCGGCTATCCAGTTCTGGAACTGGCCGGTGCGCGAACCAATTTTCCGGCCTTCGAACACTTCTGCCGCTCGCCCGCTGCCGACGCTATCTGTCGTCCGCCCGAAATGGAGCGTCTCAAGGACAAGTCAGATGCGCCGGGCGCGCTCTCGCCGAAAGCGACGGCGTCCCTCGCGCGTGCCGGTGCTTCGTATCGCGATGCGCGCATAAAGGCCGTCTTCGCCATCGCTCCGGCTCTGGGCGAAGCATTCGACAATACTTCTTTCACCGAAGTGAATATCCCCGTGTCGCTGATTGCCGGCGCAGCCGATGTGACCGCGCCGGTTGAAACGAACATCCGGCGCATAGGCGGGTTCCTGCCCAAGGCAGACCTGGTCCTGGTGCCAGGAGCGGCCCACGACACGTTCCTCGATACTTGCCTGCCGGCCGTGGTGGATCGCCTCGCGAACATCTGCAAGGACAATCCCGGCGTCGACCGCGACGCGATCCATACTCAGACGATCGAACGAGCCCTGGACTTTTTCGCAAGGACGTTGCCTTCGAAAACGTTGTAGCCCGGCGCGATGGCGTGAACGCGGCCGCACCAACGGGTCACTTGACGACTCATAACCAGCGAGCTATTATTTAATCAATAGCTCACTGGTTATGGATTTGTCATGCAAACAGGGTTCGACAACCTCTTCACCGCGCTCTCCGATCCGACCCGCCGCGGGATTTTCGAACAGTTGGCGCGCGATGGGGAACAGACGGTGCGGGCGTTGACGGATCGAGCCGGCATTTCACAACCTGCTGTTTCGAAGCACCTCGGCATCCTGAGACAGGCCGGCCTGGTGCGCCACCGGCGTGCCGGCCGCGAGGCCCACTACAGCGCGGAGCCCAAAGGTCTGGCACCACTGGTCGACTGGATGGGGCTATACGGCGCCTTCTGGAACAAGCGCTTCGATCAACTCGAATCCCTCCTGAACCGAATGGATCAATAGGTATCCTGCTGAAAGGAGTTCGCCCATGCTGAGCGTGAATTGCTACGGCAAAAAATATGTGAACGGCACGACCCGGCGAAGTCCGTCCCTGAACTATAAGGTCGGCCACACGATCGGTCTCACCCGCCGCTCCCATGCGCTTTTCGACGAAATCGAAAGCAGATATCTTTAGCCTCCCTTACGTTAGGTTGACCCATGACCGCGAATCCTGCCGACACCCGCTCGCTTGTCGTTGAACGTCAGATATCCCACTCGCCTGAAAAAGTCTGGCGTGCCCTGACTCAGAGCCACCTGATCGAAGACTGGTTGATGCCGAACAATTTTCAGCCTGTCGTCGGCCACAAGTTCAATCTTCGCGCCGACCCGATGCCGCACTGGAACGGCGTAACCGATTGCGAAGTCCTCGCTATCGAACCCGGAAGACTTCTCTCGTACAGTTGGAACTCGTCAGGCGACGAAGCCGGTCGATTGACCACCGTCGTTACCTTCACGCTGACATCCACGAACGGCGGTACCCATCTTCGAATGGAGCAGTCTGGTTTCAGGCCCGACAACGAGCAGAACTATCAGGGCGCCCGCTATGGCTGGCAGAAATTCCTTGGTGAGCTGGATCGCGTGGTGGCTGAGTTGTAAAGCGCTTGTTAAGCGCGTGCAGCGTGACTGCCCTTACTTCCCCCAGCGCAGCACGAGCGGATCGAGTCGGCGCGCGACCTTGAGCAAGCCTTCGCGGACGGCCGGATGCATCGGTGCCAACGGATGGCGCACAGCATCCGACGCGATGACACCGCCCTCTTTCATCAACACCTTGCAAGCTGCAAGACCGCACTGGCGGTTTTCGTAGTTGATGAGCGGCAGCCATTGCTGATAGAGCGCTGCGGCCTGCTCCGTGTCGCCGCCCGCGTAGGCGTCGACGATCTTGCGGATGCCGTCGGGATATCCGCCACCCGTCATCGCGCCGGTGGCGCCGGCGTCGAAATCCGGGATCAGCGTGATGGCCTCTTCACCGTCCCACGGGCCGACGATCGCCTCGCCGCCGAGTTCGATCAGTTCGCGCAGCTTCGATGCGGCCTGCGCCGTCTCGATCTTGAAGTACGACACATTCTTCACGTCCTTCGCCAGTTGCGCGAGGAACGGTGCGGATAGGGGCGTGCCGGCGACCGGCGCATCCTGAATCATGATCGGGATGTCGATGGCGTCCGACACCCGACTGTAGAACTCGCGGATGCCGCGCTCCGACACGCGAATGGTGGCGCCGTGATAAGGCGGCATGATCATCACCATCGCGGCGCCCGCGTCCTGCGCGGCGCGGCTGCGTTCGGCACAGATATGCGTGCTGAAGTGCGTCGTCGTGACAATCACCGGCACGCGGCCGGCGACATGATCGAGCACAGTCGTTTGCACTGCGGTGCGCTCGTCGTCGGTAAGCGCGAACTGCTCGGAAAAATTCGCGAGAATGCAGATGCCGTCGGAACCCGCATCGATCATGAAATCGATCGCGCGCTTCTGACCTTCCAGATCGAGACGGCCCTGGTCGTCGAAGATGGTGGGCGCGACGGGGAATACGCCGCGATAGACTTTTTGCGTCATGGCAAGGTGTCTCCTTTGTTCGGATCGCATCGACTATATCGTCGTCCGCGTTCCGGCGCATAATGAAACCTTTCCATGCCATGATCGCTTTTGCGACTTACCCTTCAAAGACAGGTTCTGACGCAACATTGTGCAGGGATCGGCCGGCGGTGAGTGGCGGCTGGATTTGCGGGGCGGCCTCGCGCTGCCAGTTTCGCTGACGTGCCGCGCTCAGCGGTTCACATCGACGACGAGCCGCCCCCTGACAGCACCCTTCAGCAGATCGATTGCCGCGGATATCGCATCGGCAAGCCCGATTTCTCGTGTCATTTCATCGAGGTGTCGCGTGTCGAGATCTTTCGCCAGGCGTCGCCAGGCTTCCTTGCGCTGCGCAACAGGACGCATGACGCTATTGATGCCCAGCAGACTGACACCGCGCAGGATAAACGGCGCGACGGTTGTCGGAAGGTCCATGCCTTGCGCGAGGCCGCAAGCCGCGACTGCGCCGTCGGCGCGAATGCCTGCGCAGACATTCGCCAGCGTGTGACTGCCTACGGAATCGATCGCTGCGGCCCACCGCTCCTTTTGCAGCGGACGGCCAGGTTCGGCAAGCGTGCTGCGATCGATGATGTCAGCCGCGCCCAGACGCTTCAGATAATCCGCTTCCTGCGGTCGTCCCGTCGACGCGACGACCCGATAGCCAAGCGCGGCAAGCAACGCTATGGCAAAGCTGCCCACACCGCCGTTGGCGCCGGTGACGAGCACGTCGCCGTGTTCCGGCTTGAGGCCGTGACGCTCCAGCGCGAGGATGCTCAGCATGGCGGTATAGCCGGCCGTGCCGACGGCCATCGTCTGTTTCAGCGACAAACCATCGGGCAACGGGATGAGCCAGTCGCCCTGGACCCGCGCCTTCTGGGCGAGGCCGCCCCAGTGCTGTTCGCCGACGCCCCAGCCATTGAGTACAACCGGATCTCCCGCAGCAAAGCCGGGGTGCGTGCTCGCTTCGACGGTGCCGGCGAAATCGATGCCGGGCACCATCGGAAAACTGCGGACCACCGGTCCCTTGCCGGTAATCGCGAGACCGTCCTTGTAGTTGAGCGTGCTGTACGCAACCCTCACGAGTACCTCGCCGGGCGGCAGTTGCGAATCGCTGAGTGCGGCGATTCTGGCGCTATAAGCTTCGTTGTCCTTTTCGACAAGGATGGCATTGAACATGACGGACCCCATTTCGACAGGTTTGAGAAGAAGGGCAGGTTTGCAGATCGGCCACTGGCAACATTAGCGCGGCAGACCCGCGATGAAGCCTTGAAAAAAGATCTCCAGCGGCGCAGCATTCCTGACCAGACGTGCGCGCAGCACCGCGCCCTCCCAGCCGATCCAGAAGAACGCGGCAAGGGCGTCGCAGTCTGCCCGCCCGGCTAGTTCGCCGTGACGCTGCGCGGCGCGCAGACACTCAGCCACCCGATCCTGCCAGCCCTGCAGGATGCCGGCGAGCTGTTCGCGGTATCCGGCAGGGAGTGCGCCAATCTCCTGCCCAAGATTGCCGACCAGGCAGCCGCGGGCGAACGTGTGCCGCGCCATGCCCGCCTTGGCGTCTTCGACGAAGGCACGCAGGCGCCCGAGTGGGGAGCAGCTATCGTCGAGCAGCCAACGATCCAGCTTCGCGCAGAAATACGCGTCATACGCGTTCATCACTTCGCGGCCGAACGCGTCCTTGTTTTCGAAGTAGTGGTAAAACGAACCCTTTGGCACGTTCACCCGCTTGAGCATCGCATCGAGGCCTGTGGCCGTGAAGCTCTGTTCGGTCAGCAGTTCCATGCCGGATCGGATGAGCGCGCCGCGCGCGTCCCCATACTCACGAGATGGGCCTGGCGGGCGGCCGCGGCGAGGTTTGGCTGTTGGCGTTTCCATGCGATCGATATTAGACCGATCGTCTATAGAATTCAATTAGTCTTGCTCGCCGACCTCAGCATTCCGCACGGCGTCGAGTGAAGCTTTGCGATGTCGTCTGCAATCGCTCGATGAGCGGCAACGCGGCGATCGACTCACGTGGACCTAACGAATATCCGCGACGTCCAGATCCATCAACGCGGAACTCAACGATTTGCCGTGCGCGTCGAGGGCAAGTGAACGCGTGACGCCGCCACCGAGCGCCTGCCCAAGTACAAAATTGAATGCTGCGAGATTGGGCAACTCGTAGCGCACGACGTCGCCGTGCACGACGTCGCTCAAATGGGCTTTCACACGCTCAGCAGTCAGTTCCTGGCGCAGATGCCCGTAATGACGCGCGTCGTGGCAGATGACCGATACGTTCAGCGTGTTGCCCTTGTCACCGGTTCGCGAGTGAGCGAGTTCCCGTAGTTTCATTTCACGCCTCCACAAACTCGAATGCAGGTTTGACGTCCGTCCGTGGCAGCAGGACTGACTGGACGGCGAGCACTTCGCGGGTCGATTTCGTCACGCCGCCACCACCGGCAGGGCCGTTGGTGTAAAGCGTCTCGACCTCGTTACCGATCAGCAGGGCCTGCTCCACCGACGCAGTGCGGCCAACCACGCGCGCGCGAACCTCATAAGGCTCACCGCCGCGCCTTCCGGCCGTTTCGCCATACAGCGCATTCACGCCGATCAGATCGAAGCGCAGTTCGCTCGTCTTGACGCCCGTGAACTGGAGTCTCTCCCGCACGACATCGAGCGCAAGTCGCGCACGAGCGAGCGCCCCAGGGCCACCATAAGAGATTTGCCCCTCGCCGATGTACCCATCGACGTACGCTACCGAAACCTTCAGCGTTTCCGTGCGCGGCGTGCCGCGGCCTCCCGTCACGCGAACCCGGTCGGGCGCTTCCTCCTGCACGCGGACCTGCGTGAAATCGGCGACGACATCGGGTTGCAGATATCGAGCCGGATCATGAATCTCATAGATGATCTGCTCCTTGCACGTCGCCTCGGTGACACGCCCGCCCGCATGCGGCACTTTCGTCACGACGACCGAACCATCCGCGCCAACCTCGCCCACTGGAAAGCCGAGCCGGGCGAGGTGCGGGACATCCTTGAAGCCCGGGTCGGCGAAATAGCCACCCGTCACCTGCCCCGCGCACTCGAGCAAATGTCCGACCACGGTCGCCTGGCCGAGCGTGGTCCAGTCGCTCATGTCCCAGCCGAATTCATGGATCAGCGGCGCCGTGAAAAGCGACGGGTCCGCCACCCGGCCAGTCAATACGATGTCGGCGCCGGCGGCTAGCGCGTCGACAATCGGTGCCGCGCCCAGGTAAGCGTTTGCCGAGACGATGCGGTCGTCAAACGACGCGACGCTTTCGCCCGATTCTTCGAAGTGAAAATTTCCCCGCCGCACGACGTCGAGAACATCGTCGCCCGTGACAGCGGCGATTTTCAGACCATCGAGTCCCGACGCAAGCGCGATCTCAGCGGTCTTGCGCGCGGCCGCGCGCGGATTCGCCGCGCCCATGTTCGAGATGATGCGCACGCCCTTCCGCACGGCAATGGGCAGCACCGCCTCCATACGCGCTTCGAGCAGCGGGTCGTAACCGAGTTCAGGATTTTTGCGGCGCGCCTGCTGCGCGATCGCGATCGTCCGCTCAGCGAGACATTCGAACACGAGATAGTCGAGCGCGCCGTGCTCCGCCAGTTCCACCGCCGGCTCGATCCGGTCGCCGGAATAACCCGCGCCTGCGCCAATGCGCACACGGCGTTCGTCTTGAGTTGCAGTCATACGGATACCGCCCATCGAACAGGATTCATACAGAGAAAACGCCCAGCACGACGCACGCGATCGTCATCACGACCGATGCGCCAAACAGGAGCGGAAACGTGAATTTCTGGTGGTCGGCAAGCTCGATGCCGCACAGCCCGACAACGAGAAAAGTCGCCGGCGTGAGCGGACTCACCGGAAAGCCCGTGGTCATCTGGCCCAGCAGCGCGGCCTGGCCGACATGCACCGCCGGCACGCCGAGTTGCCCAGCCACTTCCGCGACGACCGGCAGCACGCCGAAGTAGAACGAGTCGGGATCGAACAGCATGCTGAGCGGCATCGAAATGAGGCCGAGCGCGACCGGAATATGGCCGGCCATGGCGGGCGGCACAAAGCCGACGGCCGCATGCGCCATCGCCTTGAGCATCCCGCTGCCCTGCATGACGCCGGTGAAGACGCCCGCTGCGAGAAGGATGCCGGCCATCATCAGTGCGGCGCGTGCATGCGCGTCGATCCGCTTGCGCTGCATGTCCACGTTCGGATAGTTCACCATCAACGCGACGCACAAACCCACCATGAACATAATTGCCGGTGGAATCTTCTCGCCCATCGCGACCATCGTGCCAAGCACGATCAGCGTCAGGACGATGTTGAACCAGAAGTTCTGCGGGCGGCGCAGCGCCTGTTCTTCGGGTGTGAGTTCGCGTTTCGGCATCGGCACCGAACCGTCCGCCCCGGAGTATCCGAGACGCTTCTCTTCACGGCGGCCGAGCCAGAACGCCATGCCGAATACGAAGACGAGGCCCACGATCTGCACCGGAATCAGCGGATTGAAGAGCGCCGAGATCGGCAGATGAAGCGATGCCGACGCGCGGATCATCGGCCCGGTCCACGGCAGAAAGTTGATCCCCGCCGCCATCGATACCGCGGCGGCGAGCACGCGTCGATCCATTTTCAGACGGTCGTAGAGCGGCAGCATGGCGGGGATCGTCACGAGAAAACACACGGCGCCCGAGCCGTCCAGATGAATCAGCAGCGCGAGCAGCGTCGTTCCCATCACGATGCGTGTCGGCTTTGTACCGACTGCCCGGAGTATCCGGTCGATGATCGGATCCAGCGTGCCCGCGTCGGTGATCGTCCCGAAGTACAGGATCGCGAACACGAACATGCCGACGACCGGCGCGAGACTCTTCAGACCGTCGATCACGAACTTGCTCGTCTGCAGCCCGAAGCCGCCGATCAACGAAGCCGCAATCGGCACGATGATGAGCGCGACCAGCGGCGACATACGTTTCGAAAGGATCGCACCGAGCAGGACGGTGATGGTGGCTAGCCCCAGTAACGGCAGCATATGCTTGTCTCCAGACTTGTCTTTTAGTGTGATCCAGCGTAATTTCAGTCATTCGATAAAGCAATTGAAATGATTTGATTACAACAATCAAAGAACGTAATGGATCTCAATCTTCGCGATATCCGCGCCTTCGTCGCCGTGGCGCAGACGGGCAACTTCACGCGAGCGGCGGCACGCCTGCACCTGTCCCAGCCCGCGTTGACCGTGCAGATTCGCCGACTGGAGGAGACGGTCGGCGTGCGGCTCTTCGACCGCAATAGCCGCAACGTCGCGTTGACGCCCGCCGGCCGGGAATTGCTGCCGGTCCTGCAGAAGTCGCTGCACGACATGGAACACGTGCTGATCGACGCGCGGGCGCTCGGCGAGGGTTCGAGCGGCATGGTGAGAATCGCCTGTCTGCCGACGTTCGCTGCAAGCGTGCTGCCCGACCTGATCCTCGATCTGAAGAAGGACGTCCCGCACGCTGGCTTCGATATCCGCGACGTGGTGGCGAGTATGGTGAATACGCTGGTGCGCAACGAAGATGTCGATATCGGGCTGACAGGGGGCGACCTGTCGGACGCTGCGTTTGAAATCCTGCACTCCGGCGTGGATCGTCTCGTTGTGGTGTGCCCGAAGGAACATCCCCTTGCGCGGCGGCGGCGCATCAAATTGAAGGATCTGGTCAGCGTGCCACTGGTGCTGACGGCGCAGGGAACGAGCGTCAGGGCGGTGGTCGACGCCGCGCTCGCGAGCGCCAGTTACACGCCCGAGATCACCTGCGAGCCGACCTACATGATGACTGCCGTGGCGATGGTGCGTGGCGGCCTCGGCGTGACCATTCTTCCGGGCACGGCGCGCGAGGTTCTGGCGGAGCCTGGGCTGGTTGCCCGGCCAATTGACGATGCAGCCTTTGTACGACCGATCGCGCTGATCAAAAAGCGTGGACGTACCCTGCCTCCCGTGACAGAGAGGTTTGTGGCGGCCATGCTGAACAGGATCGGTCACGCTGGATGGATTCAGTAGCACCGCAATAGAGTCGTCGCACCCGACCTTAACGACTGGAGCCACGATGACAATCGAGCTGACCATCCTCGCCTGGACCCTGGTTCTTGCCCTCGTCCAGGTGCTTCTTCCTGCCATGCTTCGCAATCGCGAGTGTGGAATCGCCTATAACGCGAGTCCACGCGACGAACCAGAGGCAACGGTGGGGAAAGTCACGGGAAGGCTCATGCGCGCGCAAAGCAACCTCTTCGAAACCCTGCCGGTTTTCACCGCCGCGATTCTGATTGCCCACGTGGCGGACCGCGAAGGTGCGCTGACGCATTGGGGCGCGTGGCTCTATCTGATCGCGCGAGTCGCTTATGTGCCGCTCTATGCCGCGGGCGTTCCGTATATCCGCTCGCTGGTCTGGCTCGTGTCGCTTGGCGGTATCCTGCTTGTACTGATCCCGATCATCTGAACTTTTCCTGACGCTGAGGAGTGTCAAATCATGACCGACCTGTCGCCGACCATCGAAATCGAAACTGCGCCGGCCCCAAAGTTCGCCGTTATCCTCATGCATGGCCTCGGCGCCGACGCCAACGACTTCGTGCCACTCGTCCCCGAACTGCATCTGTCCGATGCACCCGCCGTGCGCTTCGTATTTCCCAATGCGCCGGAGATTGCCGTTACCGCGAACAACGGCTACGTGATGCGCGCGTGGTACGACATCCGGTCGTTCCAGGGCGTCAACCGCGAGGTCGACGAGGCAGGTATTGCAGCATCCTGCGTGACCGTGCGCCGCTTGATCGAAGCGCAGAATCAGCGTGGCATTCCCACTTCGAATATCTTTCTCGCAGGTTTCTCGCAAGGCGCGGCGTTGACCTATTCAGCGGGGCTGACGCACCCTGATGCGCTTGCCGGGCTCATCGTGATGTCCGGTTATGTGCCGTCGCAGCGCTTTATCGAAAGCCAGTTGAGCGCCGCGAACCGACACGCGCCGGTCTTTGCCGCGCACGGCAGATTCGACGACGTATTGCGGATCCAGTTGGGGGAAGCCGCACGCGACTTTGCAATCGCACAGGGTTGCAAGGTTGAATGGAGCGCGTATCCGATGCCGCACTCGGTTTGCGAGGATGAGATCGACGCGCTGCGTACCTGGCTAGGTGCGCGCCTCGTGGCTTCCTCCTGACGGGTCCCGCAACGCATCGTAAGTGCTGGTTGCTTTGCGTCTCACGACGCAAAGCGAGACCGGACGAAGACACGCCATCGTCATATTCGCGCCGCTTGCCGCCATGAAATTTTCGTGATAATTTTTCATGAACTTTTCGACTGATTTTTTCACAGGGGCGTGCCATGTTCCATCAGTCGGCTCAACACGTCGCGAGCTACTACGCCGGCACCTATGCGGCTCCCATCCCGCTTCGCCCAACGCTGGAACAGCGCCTCGACACCGACGTGCTGATCATCGGCGCCGGCTTCAGCGGCTTGCAAACCGCGCTGCGGCTGGCGTCGGCCGGCAGGCGCGTGACCGTGCTCGAGGCCAGCCGTGTCGCCTGGGCGGCGTCTGGCCGCAACGGTGGTCAGGCGTTGCCCGGCTGGTCCTGCGACATGCAGCCGCTGGAGAACGCGCTGGGCTTCGCGGGGGCGAGCCAGCTATGGGACAGCATGCGCTGGGCCGCCCGCGAGATACGTGAGTTGCCAGAACGGCACGGCTTCGATATCGACTACCGCGCCGGAAGTCTATGGACCGCCGTCAAGCCACGCCGCGTCGCCCTGTTGCAGCAAGCCCTCGATGAAGCGGCAGACAAATGGGGCCATGACCGGTTGCGCTTCATTCCCCGTGCGGAGATGCCGGAGTGGATTGCGAGCGAGCGCTACTGCGCGGCGCTGTACGATCCTGACGCGGGGCATCTCAATCCATTGAAGCTGGCTCAAGGGCTGGCAGCCGCCATCGAGCGGGCCGGCGGGCGCATCTTCGAACAAAGCCGCGTACTGGAATACCGCGAAACACCCGCCGGCTACGTGGCGCGCACCGACCAGGGCGAGGTGCGCGCGGATGTCCTCGTCCTTGCCTGCAATTCCTATATTGACCGCCTCGACCGCGAACTGTCGAAGCGCCTCTTGCCGGTCGGCACCTATCAGGTCGCGACGGCGCCACTGGAACCGGACCTGGCCCGCTCGTTGTTGCCGCGCAATAGTTGCGTCATCGACAATCAGTTCGTGCCCGACTACTTCCGCCTGAGCCCGGACCACCGGCTTCTGTTCGGCGGTGGCTGCACATACCTGGGCGGTATTCCAAAGGACATCGCGGCCGCCACCCGGCCCCAACTCGAACGGGCGTTCCCGCAGCTGCGCGGCGTGAAGCTCGAATTTGCCTGGGGTGGACATATCGACATCAGTATCCGGCGCACGCCCGATATCGGTCGTAAAAATCAGCGCTACTGGTTGCAGGGCTTTTCAGGTCATGGCGTGCTGCCGACGCTGGCGGGTGCGCGTGCCGTCGCTGACGCCATCCTGGGTGACGACCGCCTGCTGACTCTATATCAGGGCATCCGCAATGCAGGCTTTCCCGGCGGCCAACTTCTGGCGGCACCGCTGGAGGCCATCGGCAAGGCCTGGTACCGTCTGCGTGACACAGTCTGAATGGGGCCGCTGCAATGAATGAGCAGGAAGAGATTGAAGGCCTGGCGATCCTGATCCGAGATTTGCGCAAGCACAAGAAAGTCACCTTGCGCGACCTCGCGGACAGGATCGGTCGCTCGGTTGGTTTCCTCTCCCAGGTCGAGCGAGGTCTTTCGCGTCCCACCGTGGCCGACCTGACCGCCATCGGCGAGGCTCTGGGTGCGCCCACCACCTATTTCTACAGCCTGAGCAAGCCGCGCACGCTGCCCTGGGTCACACGTCCCGGCGAACGCCGCACGGTGTACTACGCCGCTGGAATTACCGACGTGCTGGTGTCGCCGAACATGTCCGCACGCTTTTCCATTCTCGAAAGCCATCTTGCCCCCGGCGCCAGCAGCGGCGACAGGCCCGTGAACGATAGCGACGAACAGGGCGGCTTCGTCCTCGAAGGCGAACTCACTGTCTGGCTGGCGGAGAACGAGGAGCCAGTCACCCTCGGCCCCAACGACGCCTTCCAGTTGCCCGCGCATGCCCGGTTTCGCTACGCCAATCTTTCCGACCAGCTCACGCGGGTAATCTGGGTATTCACCTGAGACCTCGGACTCAGTTGGAATTCGCTGAGCGGGCCGACGTGACGTTGTATTCGCGGAAATCTGGTCTACTTATGTTCAGCATTTGTCGCACGAGAAGGACGAGAACATGGCTTCCCCTACCCCGGACCTGGTCAACGAAGTGCGTGCGTTCCGTGCGGCTCACCCCGAGGTCCGCTACGTCGATCTCATCTGCCTGGATATACCTGGCCACTTCTATGGCAAGCGATATCCCATTGATGCCCTGGAGAAGATCGCGGCCGGCACCCTGCTCAAGCTGCCACAAAACTGCGTGCTGCTAGGCACGCAAGGCGGGCTGTACACGATCGGCGACTACTGCTTCAACGACGGCGATCCGGACGCGACACGCCGCCTGATCCCCGGCACGCTCAAGCCGGTGCGATGGGAAAGCCAGCCATTGGGGCAGATGCTGATCAGTTCGGACGGCACTGACGCACCGATCGAGTTCGAACCGCGTGAAGTGCTGGCCCGTGTGTTGAAACGCCTGGAACAGCGCGGCATCCATCCGGTCGTGGCGTTTGAACTGGAGTTCTACCTGTTCGCGGCGCGGCTTGCAGACGGCCTGCCGCAGTACCCGCGCGACCGCCTCTGCGACGACCCAGACGATCAGCCCAATATGCATATCGAACGTCTGTCGCGCTTTTCAGGCGTGCTGCACGAGATGGTCGAAGCGGCCCGCGAGCAGGGCGTGGATGCCACGGTGATCACAGCGGAGTTGGGGCCCGGACAGTTCGAGATCAACTTCGTCCATAACAACGACGCTTTGCGCGCCGCCGACTGGTCCGCCCTCTTCTGCCGCAGCACGCGTGGCGTGGCGCTGCAACAAGGCTATCGCGCCAGCTTCATGGGCAAGCCGTATCTGCATGCGCCGGGCAGCGGCATGCATGTGCACGTGAGCCTGTACGACGAGGCGGGCAACAATCTGCTGGGGGCCGACAATCAACGACCGCTGCGTCACGCCGTGGCCGGCTGCCTCGCGTTGCTGCCGCATTGCATGCCTGTCTTCGCACCCAACCATAACGCCTTCAGGCGCTACGGCTCGATGGTGAATGCGGCCAGCCGCGCCAGCTGGGGTTTCGAAGACCGCGACGCATGTATCCGCATCCCCGAGTCGGATGCCCGCAACCTGCGCATCGAGCATCGCCTGGCGAGCGCTGACGCCAACCCTTATCTCGTCCTCGCCGCGATCCTCACCGGGATGGAACACGGTCTGGACGCGGCGCTCGAACCCGTCGCGCCGCTCAACGAAGATCGCAGGAGTGGCATCGACTTCCCGAAAGACATGCTCGCCGCCGTCGCCGCGATGCAGAACGATCCGGTCGTACGCGAAGGAATGGGTGACGAGTTCGTCATGGTCTACTGTGAAAACAAGCGTCAGGAACAGCAGGACTTCATGAATGAAATCAGTACGCGCGAGTACCGCTGGTTCCTGTGAACAGGCCCTCGCCCGCGTGACATGAACAAGCGTGACCGAAACATTCGCCACTCCGGCCGGAAGGACTGCGGCGCACGCGCGACGCGCTTCCTGAACCATCGTCAGAGGAACCCCAATTGAGTCTCCGCCATGGTGTGAACTGGCTGCGCGCGCAGGCGCTGCTCGAACGCGAACGCAGCGCTTTTGTGAATGCAATGCCAGAATCACGCGCCCTCTCGGCTCAGGCGAAACGCCATCTGCTGTTCGGCGTCCCCCTGCACTGGATGAACGACTGGTCGACGCCCTTCTCGCTGTTTGTCGAGCGCGCGCACGGCGCACGCTTTACCGATGTCGACGGCCATGAATATGCGGACTTCTGCCTCGGCGATACCGGCGCCATGTTCGGCCATTCGCCGGCCCCCGTCGCGCGCGCGCTCGCCGCCCAAGCAGAGCGCGGCTTCACCACGATGCTACCGGGCGAGGATGCCGTGTGGGTCAGCGAAGAACTCGCGCGCCGTTTCCGGCTTCCCTTCTGGCAGTTCGCCATGACAGCGAGCGATGCGAACCGCTTTGCACTCCGCTGGGCGCGGGCCGCAACCGGCCGCAAGCAGATTGTCGTGTTCAACGGCTGCTATCACGGCACGGTGGACGACGTGTTCGTCGATCTCGTGAACGGACGCCCCGAGCAACGTGACAGCCTGATCGGGCAGGTGCACGACCTGCTCGAATACACGCGCGTCGTCGAGTTCAACGATCTCGCCGCGCTGGAGGACGCGCTGAAGGACGGCGAAGTCGCGTGCGTGCTTGCGGAACCGGCCATGACGAACATCGGCATGGTGCTGCCCGACCCCGGCTACTGGCGCGACGCGGCCGCGCTGATACGTCGCCACGGCACCCTGCTGGCCATTGACGAAACACATACCATCAGTAGCGGTCCGGGTGGCTACTCGGTCGCGCACGGCATCGAGCCCGACCTGTTCGTGCTCGGCAAGCCGGTCGGTGGTGGCGTGCCGTGCGCGGTGTACGGCTTTAGCGCGGCGCTTGCCGAGGCCGCCGAGAGAGCGAAGCTTCAGGCGCCGCCCGGGCACTCCGGTGTCGGCACGACGTTGACCGCGAACATGCTGGCGATGCGCGCGATCCGCGCGACACTCGAGGAGGTCATGACCGATGCGGCCTATGAGCACATGTTCGCACTCGCGGCGCGACTCGCGACAGGCCTCGAAGAGATAATCGCCCGTCACGGACTGCCGTGGTGCGTCACGCGCATCGGCGCGCGTACCGAATTCCAGTTCGCCTCGACGCCACCGCGTAATGGTACAGCCGCCGGCCAGCAACTGGATGGCGAACTCGAGCACATCGTCCACCTGTATATGCTCAATCGCGGCGTGCTGATCACGCCATTTCACAACATGATGCTGGTGTGCCCGGAAACGTCGGCAGCAGACGTCGACCGTCTGATCGCCGCCTTCGACGCCTGCCTTGCGGAACTCGTCTGAATCGTCGAGCGCGGTTCGCACCGCGCCCTTGTTTAAGGGACGACGCCAGACGCTATCCGGTTCAATGCTCAGGCGGCGCCCCGCAGTATCCGGCGCGCGATGCTCCACCGATGCACTTCCGAAGGGCCATCGTAGATTCGAAACGCGCGCATATCGGCAAAGATTCTCGCCACTACCGTTTCGTGCGTCACGCCTTGCCCGCCCAGCACCTGAACCGATCGATCGACCGTTCGCCACAACGCCTCGGACGACACGACCTTTGCCACGCTCGACTCGTGCCTGCCCAGCGCGCCCTGATCCAGAACCCACGCGCAGTGCCAGATAGCGAGACGGGTAATGTGCAGATCCATCTCATTGTCGGCGAGCATGAAGCCTACCCCCTCATGTTCGCCGAGCTTTTTACCGAAAGCCTCCCGCTCACGAGCGTATGCCGATGCAACATCGTGCGCGCGCCGTGCGGCGCCTAACCAGCGCATGCAATGCGTCAGCCGCGCCGGGGACAGACGCACCTGCGCATACCTGAAGCCTTCGCCGGGCGCACCCAGCACGTCCGACGCCGGAACGCGCAGCCCGTCGAAACGAACCACGCCGTGGCCGCCGGGAAAGCACGTATCGAGCGACCCCATCGATCGCTCGATCGCGATACCGGGGCTCTTCATATCCGCGAGAAACATGGTGGCAGGTCCATCGGAGAGCTTCGCCATGATGATGGCCAACGACGCCCCTTCGGCGCCCGTGATGAACCACTTGCCGCCCGTGATCACATACTCGTCGCCCTCTCTCGTCGCCACGGTCTGAAGCATGCCGGGATCGGAGCCCGATCCCGGAGCGGGTTCGGTCATGCAAAAGCAGGAGCGTATCTGCCCGGCAGCCAGCGGGCGCAGCCAACGCTCTTTCTGGCCCGGTGACGCCACTGCTTCAAGAAGATGCATATTCCCTTCGTCGGGCGCCGCGACGTTCAGCGCGACGGGGCCCAGCGGCGAATAGCCCGCTTCCTCGAAGAAAATCGCTTTGGCAACGTGCCCGAGACCCAGCCCGCCAAATTCTCTCGAAACATGGCTGGACAACAACCCGGCTGCGCGCGCCATGCCGATCAGTTCCGCGCGAAGCGCCTCGTCCGGTCCGTGCGCAGTACACCGTGGATCGTCCTCGAACGGAATGACGGCGTCCTTGATGAATGCGCGTACGCGGCCCTGTAGTTCGATCAACTCTGGGGAAAGCGTGAAATCCATGATCAGTCCTGGTCGGTGGATCAAGCGTCGGATACTGCATTTGAGCATCGGCCCGCGTGCTGCGTCACTCCATCTTTTCCTGATTCCGTAGACGGGCTTTAGCGTGAACAGCGTGCGGCCGGATTGTCGCCGCCCAATTATTCCCTCACCTTCTCGGCCACCTGCGAGATCCGGTCCCGCACGATGCCGATCGCCTGCTTGAGGGCGTAAACATCCTGGAAATAGCGATACGGAATCCGTATCTGGCTGGCATGCGCATCGATGCTCTCGATTTCATCGCGCCATTGCGCGATCTGGTGAAGGGTCGGCTGACTGCTTTTCCACACTTCATCTTCGAGCGCCTTGATTGCACGGTACCAGACGACGAACCGTCTTCTTATCCGCGCCTCCATCATGCGCGGCAGCGCCTGCAGCAAACCGAGTATCAGCGCCACGAAAGGAAGCAGGATCAAGAGCCGCCTTTCGATAAGACTGGCCAGCCAGAATGGAAGGTAGCGCTGCAGGAACGGACGGCCGGATTTGAAGAAGCGCGTGCTTTCGTCGGAAACGGGAAATTCCTCGGTGTTCAGGTTGGGAAACGTGCCGAGCGGCGTGAAGTAGTCTTCGCCGCCGTGGACGGTTTTGGCCGCATCCAGCAGCAGGTAGACGAGGGCTGGGTGCAGCGTGTCCTTGGACACGAGCAAAGCAGTGGCGGCGAGCAGGGTGACATCAGCATGCGGAAGATCGTTGACGACGCTTGTCGAGGCGCGCGGAAAAATAACCTTGGAGAGAGACGGAAATTTTTGCACCAGGGCATCGGCCTGGGCGAAGCTCATCAGTTTTAGATCGCTGTTCAGCAGCGCTTTCTGCATCGCGGCGTCAGGCCTGCCGATGAAGAAAGCCGCATCGAGCTGGCCATTTTCGAGCCCCTGGTATGCTTTGGACGCATCCATTTGCAGCAGTGTGGTGTTCCCGGCGGTGATGCCGCTATAGCCCAGCAGTACCTGGGAGACGTTAAGCAGTCCGCTGCCCGGAACGCCTATGGAAATGCGCTTGCCGCGCAGTTGCGCGAGCCGGTCGACGGTAGCGTCGCCACGATAGAACACCCAGATCGGTTCGAATGAAACGGCGGCGATGGTCTGCAGGTTGTCGGTTTCTTTCGGACTGGTGGTGCCCGACTGGATAAAACCCACTTCATATTCGCTGTCCGGGTTCGCGAGCCGCTGATAATTTTCGACCGACCCCGAAGAGCTACGGATATCGAGCGTGATGCCTGCGCGCTTCAGGAGGGGGGCATAGCGATCCGCAAAGCCGCGGTAAATACCACCGTCCGCTCCGCTAGTGATGACGATGGTGCGCTGGATGGCAGGTTTGAGCGCTGCCGCCAACGCCCAGCCTAGCGCGGCCAGCAGCACGACCACGCAGACGACGAGAAGCCGCCTGCGCCCCGGCGTCATGGGGGGTTTCTGGCTACGTTGAAGCGCTGGGGTGTGCCTCGGCATCGTTGGCCCTCTCTCGTCAGGCCGCTCCTGCGTGGTGTGAAGCCTACGATACCAGAATGCCCGCTGCTGACGGGCGCGCATTTTCGCACGCTGTCCGCTTCGCTTCAGCCGCGTTCTATCCGCAATTCGACCGGTGCAACTGCTTCAACCCGGGGATCGGACAGACATCGAAGTTCGCACACTATCGCGAAGCCGCCACTGCCTGACGGCGACTTCGTCTGCGCGATCAACGCGAATCGCCTCGCAATTCACGCACGCCCCGTCCGAGGCGCCGGCGAAGCAAGGTCCGCAGCGTAACGCCATCCGCATAGCCGACCTCGGCGGCGATTGCCTCGATATCGAGGTGGCTCGTCCGTATCAGGTGAAGCGCGCGCTCGACGCGCAAATCCTGAAAGTATGAGAGAGGCGATTTTCCGAGCACCGCCTCGATGCGACGTTGCAGGGTTCGTTTGCTCGTCGCGAGGGCGTCCGCCGCCGATTCCAGCGAAAATCCCTGCGCCAGGCGCGAACGGGCCCAGCGCTCAAACCGCTCGACAAGCGGATCCGCGCGCGCCAGATGTTCGGGAATCATGTACGGCGCCTGCGACGGACGCCCGTCCACCAGCAGATAACGTGCGACAACCGCGGCAAGCTCGGGACTCGACTGGCGTATCAACCACAGCGCGAGGTCGAGATGCCCCATCGCGGCCCCCGCCGTCACGACATCGCCCGACGGCACAAGCATCCGCGATTCGTCGAGACGTACGTCCGGATAGCGTTGCCGGAACAGCGGACTGAGCCACCATGTCGTCGTCGCGTCGTGGTCTCGCAGAAGCCCGGATTCCGCCAGCACGAACGTGCCGATGCAGGACGCAGCCATTCGCGAACCACCGGCATGCCAGGCACGCAGTTGCGCCATCGCGTCGGCCAAGCGCCGGCACCAGCTGCTCCGGCACCTTCGTGCTCAGAGCCGGCACGACGATCCAGTCGGAGCCGTCGGCCGCGCCTGTCGTCTCGACCGACATGCGCATCCCCAGTGCCGTGCGCACCTGACGCTTCATGCCCACCACACATACGTCGAAGGGACGCGCGCCAGTGTTCTGCATCGCCGCCAGTTCGTTAGCCGTGGTGAAGGCGTCCAGTACCGCAGCAAGGCCGGTGTCGAATACGTTATCGAGGGCGAGTACGCTTAGCCTCATGGCGCAAACGATATCAAAGTTGTCATTTACGGCAATGGTACAGCAGCGGCGCGACGCCTACATTACTCATCGACGAAGCCGGTTCGACGCGAGACGCGGCACTGAAGCCAGACAGACTTTGCCTGTCCTGCCCGCCACGGTCGACACCGTTTTCCGGACGTGTCTCTTGTCGATGAAGTAACTCAACGTGTGGAGAGAAGCATGAAAGTGATGGCCATTGGATCCCTCAAGACCCTGACATCGGAACAGCAGCAAGCGTATATGCCGAGTGAGGTGCCGGCGACGCTGCAACTCTATCTCGATGGAAAGATGGAGCAGTTCTGGCTGCGCGACGGAATGAAAGGCGTGATTTTCCTGATGAACGTGGACTCGGTCGAAGAGGCGGATTCGCTGCTGAAGGCATTGCCGCTCGGCCGCGACGACCTCCTGACGTTCGACCTGATGCCGATCGGTCCTCTGCTTGCGCTCGGCGCACTGCTGAAGGCGGCCTGACGGCATGCTGAACAGCCCTGTACGAGCGGAAGGAGCCAGCATGAATCTGTCTAGCCGGCATAGCCTCGACAATCCCGTCTGGGCGGCTCTCGCCACCCGCCATGCGCATCTCGGGACTGGCGGCCTGCTGGCCCGTCGTTACCACCCGGACATCGCACCGTTCGCGGCGGTGGTGTCGAATACTGCGGCGGCCTGGCAGGAACTCCATGGGCTGATGCAGCGCGGCGAGCAGGTGGCGTTGCTGGCGCTCGACACCATGGAGCCGGTCGAGGGCCTGCGCGCAGAGCAGCTTGGCGTGATCCATCAAATGGCAGCCACGGGCCGTGCGCCTGACAGGGTGGATGACACGGAGATGGTCCATCTGGGCCACCTCGACGCACCCGACATGCTGGAGCTTGCGAGTATGACGAAACCCGGTCCCTTCAGCACACGCACACACGAGACGGGTCACTACATTGGATACCGCGAGCGGCAGCAACTCATCGCGATGGCGGGCGAGCGCATGCACATCGACGGGTACGTTGAGATCAGCGCGGTTTGCGTGCACAACGCACATCGTGGAAGGGGACTTGCCGGGCGACTGGTGAACGTCTTGCGTGGCGATATCGAGCGGCGCGGGGATACGCCATTCCTGCATGTCTTCAGTGACAATCGAGCCGCTATCGGGTTGTATGAACGGCTTGGGTTCGAACTGCGGCAGGTGTTTCGACTCGTCAGGATCAAGCGTGTCGATTGAGGTGCGCAAGGCGGGCCTACACGGGCGCGCGATGGCACCAGCGTAGCCTGCGACGCGTCCTGCTACTCATGCTGCTCAACGACGCTCGACGATCGGGCCTTCGGCATCGACGCTCCCGACGGCACCCGCAGGTCCGTCCACAGTGAGCGGCCCGCGTACTTCGAGATCGCCGTGCACGGTCAGCGGACCGTGCACGGTGAGCGGTCCATGAAACGTCCTTCCGCCCCACCCCCTGCGGATCGCGGGATCATTCGGAGAAAGCTGTGCAACCCAATCGGTCGTGAGCGGACCGTGCACCAGGATATCGCCTGCGACGCTGAGCTGGCCGTGCACGGTCACCGGCCCCTCGACAAGGAGCGAGCCCCCGATGCTCATGGGTCCAGTTTCGACGGGCTGAGCATGCGCAACGCTCAGACAGATGGCAGCCGCCAGCAGCAACGGACCCGCAATGGCCCCTGCCGAGCGTCCCGCAATAAAGTGTTTCATGCTGCCGCCTCCTCACAAGCCAGCGATGAGCCATTCTGGCGTCTTCGTGTCGCGACTGTCCATCCATGACAGACCCTGGTGACCACGACGACTCGCTATGGGACGCCAGCCGCGCCTGCACGTGTAACGCCTGCGGCGAAACAACTTACACACTGTTACGCGCCGCGGCAAACATATCGAACGACGCATCCTTATACTCCTCGCCGAACCTGAAACCAGGCCAACTAGCAAACTGACAATCTGACATACGGCGCGAGGATGTCGCAAACATCATGCACAACACTCAATCTGTTAAGCCCACGTTCTACATCGCACTATGCACTGCCCTGTCTTTGAGCGGATGTGTGGTTCCCGGAGGGAGCGCACCCTACGCCTCAATGCCGACGCAGCCAGCTTACGTGCAACCGTCATACGCCCAGCCGGCCTACACACAACCGGCTTATTCACAGCCCGTCGATAGCACAGACGCATATCGAGGTTCGGCTCCCGCAGGCTCAGGCTATGGTCTCCAATATGGCGTCATTTCGACGATCCAGCCGCTTGCCGCTGCCAACGCGTTGAGCACCGGTGGCGTAATGGGCACGGTGGTGGGTGCAGTCGTCGGCGGTGTGGTCGGCAATCAGTTTGGCGGTGGACGCGGCCGCGACGTCGCGACTGTCGTCGGGGCTCTTGGCGGTGCGGTGGCCGGGAATCAGATCGGCCAGCAGTACAGCAATGCGACACCGAGTGCTTACCGGATCGTCGTGCAGGTCAGTGACGGCTCCTCACGCTCGTTCGACGTCGCAAACCTCGGCGATCTCCGTCAGGGCGACCACGTGCGCATCGACGGCAACCGGCTGGAGCGTTACTAGACCACCGATGTGCTGGATGAGCGCGCGACGCTGTGAAGCGGCTGGCGCACTCGCCAGTCACGCGGCCCATGTGAAACCGAACCTGGGTTGCGCGGTCTAACAGACGCACGATGCGTTTGCCGCGATCTGCTACCGGAATGCCGCCGCCTGTTTGACGCACGGGCCGATGTTCCTGGACACGTCATTGCCGACAGTGCCCGCAACGTTTCCTGCGATGCAACACCAGAGAGTAATCATGATCAGACTTTTGAGTGTATTAGCGCTTGCAGCGGGACTCAGCGGATGCATCGTCGCTCCACCGTATGCTTACGCGCCCGCCCCCGCATACGGCTACGCGCCGGGCTACTACGCGGTGCCGGCTGTCAGCGTGGGCGTGGGGTTCGGCGGTTATTATGGCCACGGCTGGCGACACTAGCCGCATTCACGCTACCGGCAGCCTCCACAAAACGAGGAAGGCTGTGAATTCCGGATACGCCGACCATCAAGCATCCGAAAGTGGCAACGGATCGATGAATCAGGCCCGATGGTCGCTACACGTTCTCCATCTGGCTCGCGCGACAACCTGACTCCGCCCGTTCTCCCGGGCCGCGAGAAGAACGGGTTTGTCGGGAATAAAAGAAGCGCGAAAGTCGTATTGCAGGAGCGCGCTCCGCTTCCTCGCACCAGCCACGGTTCCCTCTATTGAAGCGACGCGAAACGCCCGACGCATATCCTGCCGGATCGATGTGCTTCAGACATGACCACGCAAGATGATGGAGAACACGATGAAGACTTTGACCTTGATCCCTATTGCCGCATTCGCACTATGCGTCACGCAGGCCTATGCGAGCGACGACGCGGGCACATCGAATGCCGCGTCCCATAGTAACGCCACAATGGCATCGGAATCAGTCGGAGCCCCGGCCGGAGGTAGCAGCGGCAGCGGCGCGCCGGTCGGCAAGACGCGTGCCGAGGTCTACCAGGAATTTCTGCGGGCAAAGAAAGACGGCACGCTGGATCAACTGAACGCGCAATACGGCGGACAATGAGTCCATGCGGCACGCTCCGCCGCACGGGACACCTTCCCTGAGCGGCGCCGGCCATGCGTTCCGCGCGACCGCCCAGGTGTCTCCGGACGGCCTTGCAGCGGACATGCTTCCTACCCACCCGAGGGCCTGAAGCCGGGCGAATCGGGCCGGCTGCGAGGGACCACACGCCTGAATTCCCGGCTCGGCACCTGCACGCGCCGCCAGGCACGACCGACCAGCAATTTACATTTTCCGTGGAATAGACGCGTTTCCCGCGTGTTTGCTCACCTGTGGTTGTGAACCTGAACAAACGCAAAGGAACACCTGTGACCAAGCCCCTATCCCCGGCACCCGAGCGCATATGCGTGCCATGCCGGCTCACTGCAATCGGTGCCATCGTCCTGAGCCTCGTGGCTGGCCTCGCGTATGTGGGCGGCTGGCTCACCCCGGCACGCCTGACCGCGCCTCGCATCGTCAACGCTTTCGAGGCTAATGCCGGGCCTCATCCAGGCTATCGCCGCAACCACGCGAAGGGCATCTGCGTGGCGGGTTACTTCGACAGCAACGGCGGCGCGGCGGCATTGTCGCGCGCGGAAGTGTTCGCCCAGGGGCGCACGCCGGTGATCGGCCGCTTCGCCATTCCGGGTGGCAATCCGTCCGCACCCGATATCAGCGTTCCAGTTCGCAGCATGGCCCTGCTGTTCACGCTGCGCGACGGCGAACAATGGCGCACCGGCATGAATTCGGCGCCGCTCTTCGTGGTGCACACGCCGCAACAGTTCTATCAGCAGCTCGTCGCGGCGCAGCCCGACCCCGCCACGGGCAGACCCGACCCGGCCAGATTGAAAGCGTTTTATGCTGCCAATCCGGAGACGCGTCCATTTCAGGACTGGGTGAAAGCGCATCCACCATCGTCGAGTCTGGCGAACGCTGCGTACTACAGCATCAACGCGTTCCGCTTCATCGACAGCTCGGGCAAGAGCCAGGCCGTGCGCTGGGCGATGGTTCCCGAGACGCCCTATGCTCCGCTCACCGACGCTGAGAAGAACGGAAAGAACTTTCTCCAGGCGGATCTGGCGCGACGGCTGCAGGCCGGCAGTCAGCGCTGGCATCTGATCGTGACTGTCGCCGCGCCCGGCGACACCACGAACGACGCCACGGTCCAATGGCCGGACAACCGTCAGCATATCGATGCCGGTACGCTGGTGATCGAACGCGCGACATCGCAGGAAGACGGCGCATGCCGCGACGTCAATTTCGATCCAACGGTTCTGCCGGATGGCATCCTCCCATCGGATGATCCCTTGCTCGCTGCGCGCTCGGCCGCCTATTCCGTTTCCTACAACCGTCGCACGCGCGAAGAAGCGCTGCATCCCGACGTTCATCAACAACAACCGAAAGGAGACCGGTCATGACGCCAGCGCACGCACATTTCAGTCCCCTCGCGAGGCTGCTCCACTGGACGATGGCGCCACTGATACTCGCGATGCTGTTCATCGGAGTTGGGATGGTCGCGACAGTGTCCCGCGCTCACGACACGCTCGTTGCCATCCACAGGCCACTGGGCGTAGCCCTGCTGGTGCTGGTGCTGATTCGGGCCGGTGTGCGGATCAGGCGCGGCAGTCCAGCCCTGCCTGACGGTATTCCGCCTGCGCAGCGTCTCGTCGCCAGGCTGTCGCACCTGATGCTCTATGTGCTGATGGCTGCGATGCCTTTAATCGGTTGGGCAATGCTGTCTGCTGCGGGCTACCCTGTCACGCTTTACGGTCCGCTACACCTGCCGCCTGTCATGCCGCACGACGAACGGCTCTATGCGCTGCTGCGTGCCTTGCATACATGGCTGGCGGCCTCGCTCTTCGTCATTGTGTCGATGCATATCGCGGCTGCCTTGTTCCATGGTCTTATCCGGCGTGATGGTGTTCTCTCCAGCATGACCGGGCACGGGTCGCAGCGGTAGGAGACGCAGCTTCGGTGGTGCGTGCGGACACTCACCAATACGGCCCCCAAACCCGGAACCGACGGTCGCACGGAGATGGCAACAATGTCATCTTGACGACCGGTTCTCGTCAGTCATCGCTATCTATGATCTGCATACGTCTTGTCGATTGATGGGAAGTCGCTTCCGGCTCCATCTATCTGTCAGGTGCCGACCCTTAATGAACAAAGGAGATTTACCGTGAATACGCTTTTCCGCCTTCCGCTGGCTATCAGCGCGCTTGTCATCCCCGCCCTTTCATTTGCACAGTCCGCCGCCCCTCTAACCCGCGCGCAGGTCTATGAGGATCTCGTGCGTGTTGAACAAGCCGGTTATAACCCTGGCGCAAGCGACGATGCGAATTACCCATCCGACATTCAGGCAGCCGAAGCAAAAATAGCGGCGCAAAACGGCGACCGCACGACAAACGAGGCGGTTGGCGGGGCGTCGCCGAATGGCACGTCGCAGGCTGGTACACATGCGTCCGGGATGACGGAGAACCCGGTTGATTCCGGCCAGTGACCGATGCGGGCACCGGCTCCTCGAGCGTTTGATCAACAACCGCGAGGGGCGGTGAGAATGACAATCAAAACCTGTAGCCGCCCGGGTGCAAATCGAAAAGCAAACGTGCCGTGAAGAAAGAACGCACCCGCTAACCCAACGATACCGACTCAATGCCCGATCGCCTTTAGATGCGCTCCCCCGAGGGAGTGCCCTCGGAGAACACATCATGAACGCACGCAGATTCAAACGGTTCCGAACCGGCTTTCTGCTGACTGCCGTTTGCCTGGCCATTGGCGCTTGGTGCGCGCTGAACGCGCGAGGTTTCCTCGACGTCGTCTCCGAAGTTGGAAACGACGCGCAGTTGCCGCTCGAACGGATATCGATCGACAGCGGCGATGCGACGGACGTCGCCGTGGTCTCACGGACGCCGACGCAGCAGCCACCAATCGCTCAACCATCGAAGGCAAGCGCACGAACGTGAAGAGAAGATGGGCGCGCCGGAACCCAGGCGCGTGATTCGATGCTTCGCGCGCCGGGCTACGAGCGATCGATCGACGATTCGAAGTACTGGACGTGAGCGTCAGTTGCTGCAACCTTCCTGACGCGCCCAGCGCCTCGACGACGAACTGCCGGAAGACGGTCGTGGAATGAAGTTCCGTGAAGAACCGCCTCCGGGCATCACGTCGCGGTTCGCTGCTGCGCGTACGGCGCAGCCCGTAGCGGTCAATTCACTGGCGAATTCAGTGCCCAAAGTAGATCGACCGGGTGTCGGTCGACGTGGCCGTCGAGCCAGACTGTGAGGTACCGGTCAGCGCCACGCCGCCAACGGAGGTCGTTGCGGGCGACGGCTGGTCCGCGGCGATTTTCGCCTCGGCTGCCTGAATGGATGCGGGGTAGTGGGGATCGTGGGCGCTCGGGTTATAACCCGCCTGTTCGACGCCAACGAGATCGGCGCGCACCTCGGCACGGGTCACAGGTTCATTGTTGCTTTGAGCAAATGCCAATGCAGGCGCAGCCAGAGCACATGAGATGAGTACGGTCCGAAACATTGCTTTCATGATGGTTCACCTTTGAAGGAGTAGCGGCCTCATTCACGATGAACGGGGCCCTCAGGCTCCTCACCTGCGTCGATGAAGAGTCGACTTCATTCTGCGCAATGAAGGATGACCTCACGCTGTCGCGTGCATTACAACACCGTTATCTTCTGCGCCGCTCGCGCATCGGGCGCGACAGTTCCTGTCCGGTCGCGTTCAGGGCGACCTCGCACACCAGCCGCAGCCCCAGCTCACACGGTGCAATACGCCGAAGCGAACGCTTCCTCATGCAAGGCCACGTAAGGCATCCAGGCGAACGTGTTCGCGCCCGCCGCCAGATAACGGACTTGTAATTTTCCAGTCACTGGCGGGTAAGTGGGCTCCCGGCACACTTCGCCATCACGGAGCCTGCCGCAAGATCCCGCAGCCAGGCTGCTCCGACAGCCCACAGCCAAACGCCCAAGGAAACCGCCATGTGGATCGTCAAACTGGCCCTGCACCGTCCGTACACCTTCATCGTGCTGGCCGTTCTTCTGTTCATTCTTGGGCCGCTAGCGATCATGCGTACCCCCACGGATATCTTTCCCAACATCGATATTCCGGTGGTCAGCATCGTATGGTCGTACAACGGCTTCTCAGCCGAAGACATGGCCAAACGTATCACGTCGAACTACGAGCGTGCGTTGACGAGCGACGTCGACGACATCGAGCACATCGAATCGCAGTCGCTGAACGGCGTGTCAGTGGTGAAGATCTTCTTTCACCCTGGCGCCGACATCAACCGCGCAATCGCCGAAGCGGCTTCGAACTCCGCGTCGATCTTGCGTATCCTGCCGCCTGGCACGCTGCCGCCGAACATCATCACGTACAACGCGTCGACCGTGCCGGTTCTGCAACTCGGCCTGTCGAGCGACACGCTGCCTGAACAGACACTCTACGATCTGGGCAACAGCTTTATCCGCACACAGCTCGCGACGGTCCAGGGCGCAGCGGTTCCGCTGCCGTATGGCGGCAAGATCCGCCAGATCATGGTCGAGCTCGATCCCACGGCGCTGCAGGCCAAGGGCCTCGCGCCGATCGACGTGGTCAATGCGGTCAACGCACAGAACCTGATCCTGCCAGGCGGTACCGCGAAGATCGGCTCGCGCGAGTACAACGTCCAGATGAACGGCAGCACGCAGACCGTCGCGGCGCTCAATAACCTGCCGATCAAGACCGTCAAGGGTGGCGTCGTCTACGTGCGCGACGTCGCCCATGTGATCGACGGCTATGCGCCGCAAACCAACATCGTACGCAGCGACGGCAAGCGCGCCGCCCTGCTGCAGGTGGAAAAGACCGGCAGCGCGTCGACGCTGACGATCATCCAGCAGGTCAAGGACATGCTGCCGAAGATCGCCGCCGGCCTGCCGAAGGCGCTCCACGTCACCCCGCTTTCCGATCAGTCGGTGTTCGTGAAGTCGGCGATCTCGGGTGTCATACGGGAAGCGCTCATCGCCGCGTGCCTGACGGCCGCGATGATCCTGCTGTTCCTCGGCAGCTGGCGCGCGACGCTGATCATCGCCGTGTCGATTCCGCTTGCCGTGCTGAGCTCGCTGATCGCGTTATCCGCGCTCGGGCAAACGATCAACATCATGACGCTCGGAGGATTGGCGTTGGCGGTCGGCATTCTCGTCGACGATGCAACCGTCGCCATCGAAAACATCTCCCACCACCTCGAGAACGGCGAGGCGTTGCACGACGCGATTCTGAATGGCTCGGGCGAAATCGCGGTGCCGACCTTCGTCTCGACGCTGTCGATCTGTATCGTGTTCGTGCCGATGTTCCTGCTGTCGGGCGTTGCGCGCTATCTGTTCGTGCCGATGGCCGAAGCCGTGGTGTTCGCCATGATCGCGTCGTACTTCTTCTCACGCACGCTGGTCCCGACCCTCGCGATGTATCTGATGCGCGCACCGTCGAAGGACGGCGCGGCGGCGCAGGGACGCTTCGGCGCGATCGTGCGGTTTCAGGCGGAATTCGAGCGCCGCTTCGAGGATTTGAGAAATCGTTATCGGGCCGTGCTGGGACGGGCGATCGAAAATCGCCGCCGCTTCGTAGTCGTGTTCCTGCTGCTGTGTCTCGGATCGCTCGCCCTGCTCCCGTTTGCCGGCCGTGACTTCTTTCCAGCGGTCGACACCGGCGAAATCCGCCTGCATCTGCGTGCGCCCACCGGCACCCGGATCGAGCAGACGGCGCGCCTCACCGATGAAGTCGAAGCAAAGATCCGCACGGTGATCCCCCAGTCCGGGCAGGCCGCGGTGCTCGATAACATCGGCGTGCCGGTGAGCGGCATCAACCTCACCTACGACTCGTCCGACCCGATCGGCCCGGAAGACGCCGACATCATGATCACGCTGAAACCCGGCCATCGTCCGACGGCAGAGTACGTCGCGCAACTGCGCAATACGCTGAACGCAGCCTTTCCCGGCGTCACGTTCGCGTTCCTGCCCGCCGACATCGTCAGCCAGATCCTGAACTTTGGCTTGCCGGCGCCGATCGACGTGCAGATCGTCGGCAACAGGCTCGCGGAGAACCGCGTGGTCGCCGATCGCCTGCTTGCCCAACTGCGAAGCGTTCGCGGACTGGTCGATGCGCGCATCCAGCAGCCGGGCGACGCACCGGCAATCAACGTCGACGTCGACCGGACGAAAGCGATCCAGGCGGGCCTCACGCAGCGCGACGTCGCGCAGAACCTGCTGATCGCGTTGTCGGGCAGTTCGCAAACCACGCCGAATTTCTGGCTCGATCCGAAGAACGGCGTGAGCTATCCGCTGATGGCCGAAGTGCCGCAATACGACATTCATTCGCTGCAAACGCTTGCCAACATTCCTGTGACGACGGACCAGGGCACGGTCAATCCGCAAAACCAGCTAGGCACGCTCGGCACGACGTCGCGCGCCACGCAGCAGGCCGTCGTATCGCACTACAACGTGCAGCCGGTGCTCGACATCTTCGCTTCGACGCAGGGTCGCGACCTGGGCGGCGTCGCCTCGGACGTGGCGCGCCTCGTCGACTCCGCCCGCGCGCAGTTGCCGCCCGGCTCGTCGATCGTGATTCGCGGTCAGGTGCAGTCGATGAACGAGTCTTTCGTGGGACTGGGCACGGGCCTCGTGTTCGCCATTGCACTCGTCTATCTGCTGATGGTCGTGAACTTCCAGTCATGGCTCGATCCGCTGATCATCGTCAGCGGCCTGCCTGGCTCGCTCGCCGGCATTGCGTGGATGTTGTTCTCCACGCACACCACGCTAAGCGTGCCGGCGCTCACCGGCACCATCCTCTGTATCGGCATCGCCACGGCCAACAGCATTCTCGTCATCAATACCGCCCGCGAAATGTTGCAGGACGGGTCTGAACCGCTCGTCGCCGCGCTCGACGCGGGCTTCAGCCGCTTCCGTCCCGTGCTGATGACGGCGCTCGCGATGCTGATCGGCATGCTGCCGATGGCGCTCGGCCTCGGTGATGGCGGCGAACAGAATGCCCCGCTTGGGCGCGCCGTGATCGGCGGCCTCGGAATCGGTACGGTCTCCACGCTGCTATTCGTCCCGGTCGTGTTCGGTATGGTGCACACGTGGCTCGCGAACCGCCGCGCGCAACGCGCCGCCGATACCTCATCCCCCAGATACGCTCAATAAATCGATAGAAAAGGAACCGCCATGAATGCGCCCCATGTTCCATCCGGTCGTGACGCTGCGCCGCATACCGAACCTGTTCATGTCGTTCGAGAGAACCGCGATGAAGCGCGAGGCGGCACGAAAACCCGCCCGCGCCGGTACGTTGTGCCCGTCGCCCTCGCGGCAGTGGCGGCTGCCCTGCTCGTCGTCGGCATCGTGCCGCGGCTCTACGCGAGCACCGCGCTCACCCAACAGGTCGCGGCTCAAAGCGCGTTGAACGTGGCAGTCGTTACGCCGAGCCATGCGCCAGCCTCGCAGGAACTGCTTCTGCCAGGATCGGTGATGCCCTACGCCGACGCGTCCATCTACGCACGCACGAGCGGCTATATCCGGCACTGGTACACCGACATCGGCGCGAGGGTAACAGCAGGCCAGACGTTGGCCGTCATCGAAACACCGGAGCTCGATGCACAACTCAAACAGGCTCGCGCAGACGAAGCGAGTGCCCAGGCAAACTACAACTACGCGAATAGCACCGCACAGCGCTGGCAGCAGATGTTGCAGACTCAATCGGTATCGCAGCAGGACGCCGATACGAAAACCAGCGACATGCAGGCGAAACGCGCGATGCTCGAATCGGCACAGGCCAATGTTGCGCGCCTTTCGGAGATGGTGTCGTACGAGAAAGTGACTGCGCCGTTCGATGGCGTGATTACCAGCCGCAACGTCGATGTCGGCGCCCTGGTGACGGCGGGCGGCTCGCCCGGTCTCGCGGCGATGCCAGGCGAACTCTTTCACGTCGAGCAGACGGCCACGTTGCGCATCTTCGTGAACGTGCCGCAGGACGACGCGAGCGACGTGACGCCCGGCACCCAGGTCTATCTGACGACACAGCAGTATCCTGGCCGGCAATTCCCGGCCAGGGTCGCGCGCAGCGCCGACGCGATCGATCCTGTGAGCCGCACGCTGCGCGTCGAGATCGACGTCGACAACCACGACGGCGCATTGATGCCCGGCGCGTATGCCCAGGTGCACCTCGCGCTGCTCACATCGCGGCCTGCGCTCGATCTGCCTGTCAGCGCGCTGCTGTTTCGCCCAGACGGCGTAACGGTCGCGTTGGTCAGCAACGACAACAAGGTCCAGTTGAAGAACGTGACCATCGGCCGCGATTTCGGCACCTATGTCGAAATCGCCACGGGCATCGCCGCGACCGACTGCGTCATCAACAACCCGGGCGATTCGATCAGCGACGGCGAGCCCGTGCGAATCGCCGCGCCGGCGGCCGCGTCCGCGCCTTCGGCCGCCCACGGCTAAAGCCGGATCAACAGAGGCCCGACCATGCTTACGCTGCCCATTCCCTTTGTCCGCAGGACTGCCGCGATCGCCGTCGCCTGCGCGCTGACCGCCTGCTCGACCCTTCCGCCCTACACGAAGCCCGAAGTGGCGGTGCCCGACCACTTTGCCGGCGCGCCGCAGGCCGCCCCCGGATGGGCGGTCGCGGCGCCCGCCGATGGATTGGCGCGCGGGCCGTGGTGGACCCTGTTCAACGATCCGGACCTGAACGGCCTCGAAGCCCGCATCGACGTATCGAACCAGACCGTGAAGAAAGCGGTTGCGCAGTTGCAGGAAGCCCGCGCGATGATCAACTACCAGCGCGCGGGCTTCTTCCCCACGGTGACCGCCGGCGTGGCTCAATCGCGCACGCGCCTGTCGCAGAATGTGCTGGGACATTCGCTGGCCGGCCAGACCGTGCCCGACCACTCCGCGGGCATCGCTGCAAGCTGGGAGCCGGACCTGTTCGGCCGCGTCAGCAATGCCACGTTGAACGCACGCGACAACGCGCAGGCAAGCGAAGCAGATCTGCAATCGGTACGCCTGTCGATGGCGAGCGATCTCGCGATCGACTACTTCGACCTACGCTCGCTCGACATCCAGAAGAGGCTGCTCGACGATACGGTCACCGCCTACACCGCGGCGCTCGACATCCTGAAGCAGCAGATGAAGGACGGCGCAATCGACGCGTCCGCCGTCGCGCAGGCTGAGACGCAGCTGGAGAGCACGCGTACGCAGGACACCGACATCGACGTGCAACGCGCTCAACTACAGCATGCAATTGCGACGCTCGTCGGCGTGCCGGCCTCGTCGTTCAACTTGCCCGCGAAACTGGACCCGGTCGGCGTGCCGTCGATTCCGGCTGGCCTGCCTTCGCAACTGCTCGAACGACGTCCCGACATCGCCGCTGCCGAGCGCCGCGTCGCCGGGGCCAACGCGCAGATCGGCGAAGCACGTGCAGCGTTCTACCCGGACCTCACCCTGTCTGCAACCGCCGGGCTCGAAAGTACCTTCTTCGCGCCCTGGCTGACTGCACCGAGCCTCTTCTGGTCAATCGGCGCCCAGCTCGCGGGGACGCTCTTCGACGGCGGCCGCCGGGACGCGACGCTCAAGGGCGCGACGGCCCAGTATGACGGCGCCGTCGCCGATTATCGTCAAACCGTGCTGGTCGCCTTCCAGCAGGTGGAAGACAACCTGTCCGCGCTGCATACGCTCGCTGGCGAAGCGGACAGCCAGCAACGCGCGACATCGGCGGCTGAGCTTTCGCTGAAGCTGACAACGAACCGTTACCAGGCCGGCGCGGTCAACTACCTCGACGTGGTGACCGCCCAGACGATCGCACTGACCAACGAGCGTACCGCCGACCAGATCCAGGCCCGTCGCGTCGATGCGAGCGTGTTGTTGCTGAAGGCGTTAGGCGGCGGCTGGAACAGCGCGTCACTCGATCCGGCGCAGGCTTCCGGATGAAGGGCGGGAAATATCCTGGCGCCCGATTGCAAAGGGGCTGTCATGGGCTGCCGGGACCGCGCAGCTTACGCGCGCACGAACGTCAGGATGAAGCGCGTGCTGGTCGCGTCACTTTCGGCATGCGCCGTGCCGCCATGCAGATCCATGATGGTGCGCACGATCGCGAGTCCGAGTCCCGTCGAACCCGCGGATTTCGGGTCGCTCCTGCGTGAGGGATCGACGCGGTAAAAGCGGTCGAAAATGCGTTCGAGCAGGGAAGGATCGATCGGCTTGCCCTGATTGGAAACGGTGACACGTACCTTGTCCGGCGTTTCCGCGGCTTCCAGCGTGATGTCGCCGCCGCGCGGCGTGTAGCGCAGTGCATTGGCGAGCAGGTTGCCGATGGCGCGCCGGAACAGTTCCGCGTCGGCCCGCAGACGTCCGCCGCCGGTTACGTGCAAACGGACACCGGCTTCTTCGGCAACGCCTTCGAAGTATTCGGCAATCCGCGCGAGTTCGTGAGCCGCATCCAGATCGCGCAGCGTGGTGACGAACTGCGGATGTTCGGCACGTGCAAGAAAGAGCACGCTCTCGATCATGCGCGAGATCCGCTCGCACTCCTCGAGGTTCGACTCGAGCAGGGCCTGGTATTCTTCATTCGAACGCGGCCGCGCGAGCGCCACTTCCGTCGAGCCCCGCAGATTGCCCAGCGGCGTGCGCATGTCATGGGCGAGATCGGCCGTGTACTGCGAGAGACGCTGGAATCCGCCATGCAGCCGGTCCAGCATCGCGTTGAGCGATGCGACGAGCGCTGCCAGTTCGCTGGGAACGTTGTCGACTTCGATAGGGGTGTTCAGCCGGTCGACGGTGACCGTCGCGGCACTTCGCGCGATTTCCCGCAGCGGCCGCAGCGATTCCCGCACCAGTATCCAGCTCATCAGAAAGGCGAGCAGCATGCCGCAGATACCCACGACGTACAGGCGCTCGCGGTAGCGATCGAGCAGCAGCCAGCGGTCAGTCATGTTGCGTTCGATGATCATCGTGACGGTCGTACCGTCGCGCAGGACGGCATCAGCCGCGAGACCGCGTACCGGAACACCGCGAGCCGTGCGCCACTCGGAAATCGCGTCTCCGGTAATCCGCTGCGATGCGCCGAGTCTTCGCGAAAGTGCGGGTGACGGGGTTCCCGGGTCGGCCACGCTCTCCATGTTGTGCTGGACGAGAACGTTCTGCGCCGGGTCGCGCACCTCCATGGCAAGCGCCCCATTGCCCAGCACCTGGCTCGTGAGGCGGTCGACGTGGCTGCGCAGGTCGGCCAGCGTATCGAGCTCCCCGGCCAGACGCCGCGTATGTCGCGCGATCAGGACGATGTCGAGGTCGTCCTGCTTTTTGACCTGGCGATCCAGCGCAAAATACACGACGCTGCCAACGACTGCGAAAACAGCCAGCGTGGTTCCGGCGAAAGCAAGTGCGAGTGTGGCGGTCAGTGAGCGGCCGGCCATCAGTCCGCCTCTTTGTCGGCGACCGCCTCGATCACGTAGCCGACACCTCGTACCGTCTGGATCAGCTTGACCGGATAGTCGTCGTCGATTTTTGCCCGCAACCGACGGATCGCCACCTCGACCACGTTCGTATCGCTGTCGAAATTCATGTCCCACACATAGGACGCGATTTGCGTCCGGCTCAGCACTTCGCCCTGACGGCGCACGAGCAGTTGCAACAATGCGAATTCGCGCGGCGTGAGGTCGATGCGCGTGGCGCCACGGCGCACACGTCGCCGGTTGACGTCGATTTCGAGGTCACCGGCCTTGAGCAGTTCGCTTTCGCGCGGCGGCCCGCGACGCGCGAGTGTGCGCACCCGCGCCAGCAACTCGACGAACGCGAAAGGCTTCACAAGGTAGTCGTCGCCGCCCAGTTCGAGACCATGCACCCGGTCGCTGACGTCGTCGCGCGCGGTCAGGAACAGCACGGGCGTCGTGCGGGTGGCGCGCAACTTCTTCACCACGGCCCAGCCGTCCATCGTCGGCAGCATCACGTCGAGGACGATGACGTCATAGTTCTCTTCCTGCGCGAGGATGAGCCCTTCGGCGCCGTCATTCGCCACGTCGACGAGATAACCGGATTCCTCCAGCCCCTTTTTCAGGTAAGCCGCTGTCTTCGGCTCGTCTTCGATGACCAGAATTCGCATGTGGATACCCCGGCAGGGTGTGTTGACCGTTGCCTGATTCTAAGCGCAACGCGCGCCCGATGCGCTGCCGCGAGCGGGCCTGTTCGCGGAGTGTGCGAATTCGAAACTGATGAAGCTGACACGCGATGAGCATGAAAAGCGCTCGCGCGACAAGCATGCAAATAATAGGCGTCGTTTCCAGGTGTTCCTGCCATACGCTTCGGCAGAATCTGGCGCTGCTGAGATGCAGCCCGGACCGGGCGGCCCAAAATGATCAGACAGGGGGGCACAAGTGGGGAAAAACCGGCTGCCCCCCAATCACCCTGCGGAATCACATCTACAGGTGCAAACGCACCGCCGACATCCACCTTAGAGGATGGCCATCTTTTCCGTCATGTTCTGCTGCATGTAATCGAGGAACCGCTTCTGGAAAAGCATGGTGTGCTCATGCGCCGCCTTCTCAGCTGCATCGGCGTTGCGGCTTGCAATCGCCTCGATCAAATCTTCGTGGTCGCGGCCAAGCTTGGCCGCCGTGGGAGAACTGACAGTGAAATCGAAGTGAAGGTGAAGCAGACGCTGCCCTTCTCCGAGAAGCCGCTCGTAGTAGCCAACGAAGTAGGGATTGTTTGCGGCCTGCGCGATGGCCATATGCAGCGCCTTGTTCGTCTCGGACATCGCCTGGAAATCCCCGCTGCTGACGGCGTCCATATACACGTCGTCGGCCTTGCGGATGCGGGCCAGATCGGCGGCAGTGTGCTGCGTCGCCGCGAGGCGGCTAACCGCACGCTGAATCAGGTCCAAAGCGGAAATGTACTTGGGGAACTCCTCGATTTCGAAGGGCGTCACCAGCGTAGTCCGGTTGGGCAGAATCGTGACGAGACCTTCGCTGTTCAGGCGCGCGAGCGCGTCCCGTACCGGCGAGCGCGACAATCCGAACTGGGCCGCAAGCGAAACCTCGTCGAGCTGCACACCAGGTTTCAGCTTGAGCGTAAGGATCTGTTTGCGCAGTTCCTCGTAGATGTACCGCCCCCCATGACGGCGGCCCGTTCCTTCTGTCTCCACGGTCTCTTTGCTCATTGGCTCACCACGTTCGTCGTTGGCCCGGAAGGCCGGGCGCGCTTTCAAGTTTAACATTGCGCGCCTACCTTCCAGTCCCGGCGAACCCCGAGCCCCACGTATCGCTCAACATGAAACCGGCGGCTAGCGGATCGTCGGGATCCACGCCGATCTGCTGGATTCCGTAGAGCCATGCACGCCCGTGAATGCGCGGCAGCACCGCTGTCTTGCCTGCCACTTCGGTTAAGCCCAGCAGTTCAACCTTGAATTCGCCTCCGATCGTCGAGCGCGAGGTCAGGCGACCGCCAACCTTGATGCGATCACGGGCGGCCAGTGTCGCGAGGTTCGCAGAACTGCCCGTCCCGCAAGGCGACCGGTCTACCCGCCCAGGCGGCAACGTCGTGCAGGTCTGGTACAGGTCGTCGCTGATGCGATTGCGAAACATCACGTAGGCGACGTCATTGATCTGCTCAAAGAGAGGATGCTGAACAGTGATCTGCTGGTTGATCACTTCCTTGAGCTTGACGCCATACGTCGCCAGTTCCCTTGCGTTTTGAGGCGCAATCTCCAAACCGATCTGATCGACGTCGATCAGCGCGTAATAGACACCCCCAAAAGCGATATCGGCCTTGATGCGTCCGAATTCGGCGGTCTCGACCTCGAAGTCGAGACGCTCGACAAACGAAGGAACCATATCCAGCGACACCCCCAGACACCGTCCGTCACTGCATGTGGCCCGGGCGGTGACGAGCCCGGCTGGCGTGTCCAGCACTACCGTCGTCTCCGGTTCCTGCATCGGAACCATGCCGAGCTCGAGCAACGCAGTGACTACGCATATGCAGTTGCTGCCCGACATCGGATGCGCCTTGTCAGCCTGCAGCACGATAAAGCCTGCGTGCGCTTCGGGCCGGGTCGGCGGCAGCAGCAGGTTGACGGACATCTGCAGACAGCCTCGCGGTTCGAGAATCACCAGCCGTCGCAAACTGTCGTCGACCTCGTTGATGTAGTTCATCTTGTCCAGCATGGTCTTGCCGGGCACGTCGATGACGCCCCCGGTAATCACCTTGCCGATTTCGCCTTCGCAATGAACATCGACCAGCTGCAGCGTTTTTTTCCAGCGCATGATGGACGTACCTTTACTTGATGTACCAGCCCCACGGCCGGTCGCTGTCGTAACGCGTGATCTGCTTGGTTTCGAGGTAGTTGTTCAGGCCCCACTCGCCCAGTTCACGCCCGATGCCGCTCTGTTTGTAGCCGCCCCACGGCGCCTCGGTAAACGTCGGTTGCGAACAGTTGATCCAGACAATGCCCGCGCGCAACGCACGCGCCACTCGTTCGCAGCGTTCGAGATCGCGCGACATCACCGCAGCCGCGAGACCGAAGCGTGAGTCGTTCGCCGAGCGCAGCGCTTCAGCCTCGTCGTCGAACGGGCGGATGCACACAACGGGGCCAAAGATTTCTTCCTGCCAGATCCAGCTGTCTTCAGGCACATCGGCAAACACGGCCGGCGCGAGGAAGTAACCCTTCTCGAGGCCCGTCGGACGATTTCCTCCGGTGACCAGCCGCGCGCCCTCCTGCTGTCCCCGCGCAATCGCCTCGCGGACCTTGTCGTACTGGCCGCGACTGACGAGCGGGCCAAGCAGCACGCCCTCCTCGAGACCACTGCCGATCGTGAGTTTTCGGGCCTCCTGTGCGAGTCGTTCCAGCAGCGGCTCATAGAGGCCACGTTGCACGAGGACTCGCGATGTCGCGGAACAGACTTCGCCCTGGTTCCAGAATATGCCGAACATGATCCATTCGACCGCCGCCTCGAGATCGCTATCGTCAAAGACGATAAACGGTGACTTGCCACCCAGTTCAAGACTTACGTTCTTGATATCGCGCGCCGCCGCCTGCATGATGCGGCTTCCCGTCGGAACGCTGCCGGTAAAGGCGAGCTTGTCGATCCCCGGGTGTTCGCTCAATGGCGCGCCAGCGTCCAGGCCGAGGCCCGTGACGATATTCAGCACGCCCGGCGGAAGTTCCGCCTTGAGCGCGATGTCGGCCAGTTCGAGCGCCGTCAACGGCGTGAGCTCAGAGGGCTTGAGAACCATGGTACATCCGGCTGCCAGAGCGGGCGCCACCTTCCAGGCGGCCATCAGCATCGGAAAGTTCCACGGGATGATCGCGCCTGCAACGCCCACTGGCTCCTTTCTCGCTACCGAACTGAAACGGTCATCGGACAGCGTGACAGGTTGCTCCGCAGCGTCGTCCAGCTTATCTGCGAGACCGGCATAGAACTCAAAGCAGCCGGCCGCATCGCCGAGGTCCCACAGCGCCTCGGGCAGCGGCTTGCCGTTGTCGCGCACCTCGATCTCCGCCAGTTCCGGCAGACGGTCGCGGATACCCTTCGCGATCCTGCGCAGGATCGCGCCTCGTTCCGCGCCGCGCATCTTCGGCCAGGGGCCTCCGTCAAACGCTTCACGCGCGGCCTTGACGGCGAGATCGATGTCCTCTGCCGTTGCGGCCGCGACGTTGGCGATGACCCGCTCGTTACTCGGGTCGACGGTCTCGAACGTACCGCCTTTAACCGGCGCAATCCAGCGGCCGTTGATGAAAAGTTGTTCGTACGATTTCATGAGTTCTCTCAATGTCAGGCGAAGCGGCGAGCGCTGAACGGCGTCAGGTCCTGTCTGGTCGGACGACCCGCCACCATCTCCGTGATCAGACGACCGGTCGTGGCGCCCAGCGTGAGACCGAGCTGTCCGTGACCGAACGCCATGAAGACGTTCGGGAGTCGCGTCGAGCGGTCGATGACCGGCTTGGTATCGGGTAAAAACGGACGATACCCGACACCGTATTCCAGCTTGTCCGTTCGAAGCTCGGGCAGGATTCGCTTCGCTTTTTCCAGGATGATGTCCGCGCGCCTGAAGTTGGGTTTGGCGTTTCGGCCGGCGAATTCGATGGTCCCGCCAATCTGCAGGCCACGTGTCATCGGGCTGAAACAGAACCCGCCGTCCGCGTAGATGACGGAGTGTCGGATGTCCACCCCGGGTTCAGGCAGCAGCACCTGATATCCGGCAATGCCTTCAAGCGGAATGTTCACGCCAAGCGCGTCGAAGAACTGGCGCGAACCCGTGCCGGCGGCAACGACCACGTGGTCGGCCGGAATGCACTCGCCGTTTGCTAGCGTTACGCCGGTCGCCCGCCCGGACGTCTGATCGATACGCCGCACCTCCATGCGGACGCGAACGCCGCCCTGCTCGATAAAGCTCTCCGTCAACGCCGCGATGAAACCTTCCGTGTCGCTGACTGCGCGCCAGTCGGGAAAAAGAAGCCCATGCGCGAAACGGCCGGCCAGCGCCGGTTCGAGATCGCCGATTTCCGCGGCGTTGAGCTGCTGCGATTTGAAGCCGAGCGACCGTCGAAGTTCGAGATGCGGTTTCTCGTGCTCAACGCCGGACGGATGATCGAACACTTCAATGACTGGACGCTCGCCCATCAGCGCCTTGTTCTCGCACGCGTCCAGCAGTGGCGAATAGTCTGTGTACACGTCATGCGTGAGCGTGGCCATGGCCCGCGCAATATCTACGATCTTCGCATGCCGCGCGGAAGCGACGAACCGGAAGAACCATGGAAGGATCCCCGGCAATGCGCTGGGCCGCAGCGCGAGCGGCCCGTTCTGATCCATGAGCCAGCCTGGCACTTTCATCAGGATGCCGGGCTTGGACAGCGGAATGATCTCGCTCACGGCCATCTGGCCACAGCTCCACTTTGCGGTGCTGTCTCCGGGCGCCGCCGGGTCAACGAGCGTCACGGCATACCGATCCCGCTGCAGATACAGTGCGCAGCACACACCCACGATCCCTCCGCCGATGACGACCGCTTTCTGCCGTGGTGACGTATCCTGCGCGCTCATGGTGTGTTCTCGTGGAACGGCATTCAATTGACAAACTCCTGCAGGCTAAAGCCGTGCGCGTAAGGCTGTCCGTCTTCGACAAAGTGCTGGGCACGACCGGTAATCCAGGCGCGACCCTCGACACTGGGGAACACAGCGGCGGTGCCATCCGCCAGGCTGGTCTGCGCTTCGACGCGCCCGATAAACCGGCTGCCGATCAGACTTTCATGGCGAAACGCGTCCCCCTCTTTCAGCCACCCTCGCGCGAAGCGTTGCGCCACGCGAGCCGAACTTCCTGTTCCGCAGGGTGAGCGGTCGATGAGACTGTCCCCCGCAATCACGACAGCGCGAGCGTCAGCTTCGGCAGAAATCGGCCGTCCGGTCCACATGCAGTGTTTCACTCTGCGTATGGCGGGGTTGTCCGGATGAACCACGTCAACCGCGTGATTGACCAGGCGCTGCATGTCGCGGCCCCACTCCAGCAACACTTCCGGCGCAAAGTGCTCGCAGCCCGGATAGTTCGCCTGCACTTCGACGATCGGATAGAAATTTCCCCCATAAGCGATGTCAACTGACAGCCGGCCCAACTTCGGGAAAACAATCTCGACGTCGCGATGCAACAGGAAACTCGGAACGTTGGTGAATCTGACTGACGTGATCCGCTCGCCGTCCTGCTCGTAGCGCGCCGTGATCTGTCCCGCAGGCACATCGACCGTTACCGTGCCCGGATTTTTGGGAACAACGAGACCCGTCTCCAGCGCAAATGAAATCGAGCCGATCGTCGCATGCCCGCACATCGGCAGACAGCCCGAAGTCTCGATGAACAGAAGGCTGAAGTCAGCGTTCGCACTGAGCGGCGGATAAAAGATCGTCCCTGACATATGAGCATGACCGCGCGGCTCGAACATCAGCGCGCGACGAATCCAGTCATACCGCTCGATGAAGTCCAGCCTGCGGTCGTTCATCGTGGAGCCATCCAGCGCCGGGCCGCCGTCGATCACCATGCGGACGGGCATTCCTTCCGTGTGGCCTTCGATGCAGGTGAAGCTGTGTCTCGTCATTTTCGGGGTCTCGCTCGGTTGCACCGACATCCTGCGGCGCCGGTGCGTGAAGTCCATCAGATTTGGGTCGCCTCGAATACCTTGCGGAATTCAGCCTTCTCTGCATCCGACAGCGGCTGCAGCGGCATACGGGCGTTACCGACCTTGAAGCCAGCAAGCTCGCAGCCATACTTCACCTTCTGGATGAACTTGCCTGCTTCCATGCTCGCCATCACCGGGAACAGCGAACGCATGACAGCCTGCGCACCGGCCAGATCGCCGCCAGAGAACTTCTTGTAGAAGTCGACCACCTGAGTAGCGAAGCAGTTCGCCGGCCCGCAGATCCAACTGCTCGCGCCCCACAGGAAGAAGTCGAGTGCCTGGTCGTCTGAACCGCAAGACAACTGGTAACTGTCCTTGTACTTGCCGCCGATTTCGATTGCGCGCAGCAGGTTGCCACTGCTTTCCTTGATGCCGATCACGCGTGGGTGATCCTTGAACGCGTCGAGCACGCCATAGCCGACCTCGACGTTGGTTCGGACCGGATAGTTGTAGAGGATCACATTGACGTCGGGCACTGCGGCCAGGATCGCGTCATAGTGACCAATCAGTTCTTCCTGCGACGGCAACGCGTAGTACGGCGGCGCGATCAGCACGTTTGTGTAGCCGGCGTCGCGCGTCTGCTTCACCTGCTCGATCACTTCACGTGTGCAGGATCCATTGGCCCCAGCGATAAGCAGGCCACGGTCGCCGACCACTTCGCGCACGGTCTTCATGATCGCGCGACGCTCTTCATTGGTGAGCGCGTAGTATTCGCCGGTCGAACCAAGCGGCACGAAGCCGCTTACGCCAGCTTTGAGCTGGAACTCGAGAATCGAAGCCAGCGTGTCATGGTCCACTGCGCCTGATGCATCGAACGGGGTAACGAGGGCGGGCAGAATACCTTTCAACTGCATGAGATTTCTCCAGATAACGGGTGACGTGTGACGGACAGCAGGTAATTGGGTTAGCAGGCGTAGCGCCTGAGCATCCGGGACTCAACCACACCGACGAGACGCGTCAGCGGGAAAGCGACGAGGAAGTAAATGATTGCGACGGAAGTAAGAAACTCCACAGGCCGCGCAGTGCTGTTCGAAATGTTCTGCCCGACAAACATGAGGTCAGCCACCCCCACAGAAGAGATGAGCGCGCTCTCCTTGAACAGGCTGACGACGTTCGACAACAGAGGCGGTATCGACCTGAGAAGCGCCTGCGGAAAAATCACATAGAGGATCTTCGCGTGCGGCGTCAGATTGAGCGCGGTACATGCGTCGTGCTGCTCGCCGGCAATCGACTTGAGCGCACCACGAAAGGTCTCACTCGTAATCGCAGCCATGTACAGCGTCAGGGAAATCAGAACCGACGCATAAGGCGGAATGGGCAGCCGGAACACCACTGGAAAGCAGAAGAACACCCAGAACAACTGGATCAGCAACGGCGTACCGCGAAAAAATTCGACATACAGGGTCGTCGGCGCTTTCAGCCAGCGAGCCGGCGACATGCGCAGAAGGCTCAGCACAAAGCCCGCAAGACTGCCGAGGATGGCGCAGGTCATCGTGAATGACAGCGTCAGCCCCAGGCCTTTCAGCAACACCAGCCAGTAGGGAAAGACCACAGAAAAGTTGAGGTTCATGGTGTTCTCCTTAGCGCTGCACCGCGGCGTCCTGACGGCGCTCGACTACGTGTACCAGTCGTGCGATGGGCACAGAAAGCGCGAAGTAAATCAGCGCAATGACCGAATACGTTTCAAGCGGCCGATATGCTTCGGTAGCAATACTCTTGCCGACGTACATCAGGTCGGCGACCGCCACGATGGCGACCAGCGCGCTTTGCTGAAGGCTGCCGATGCCGTTCGTCATCAAGACGGGCAGCGCGCTGCGAAGTGCCTGCGGAAACACGACAAAAACAGTGCGTTGCCAGGATCGCAGCCCCAACGCTGTCGAAGCGTCCAGATGTTCACGCGGAACCGCCTGAATTCCAGCGCGATACGCTTCGGCGTTAAATGCCGTGAGGTTGAGTCCGAGCGCGAGCACGCCCATGGCGATCGGATCGATAAACACATCCACCATCATGGGTATGCAGTAAAAGAACCAGACAATCTGCAAGAGTGCGGGGGTGCATCGAAAGAACTCGATGAAAAGCTGCGCGGGCCATCGTACGATCGTCCACCGGCTCATCGCCAGCAGACACAGTAAAAAGCCCAGCACGAGACCCATGACGTTGGATGCAATCGCCAGCTCGATGGTGACCTTGAGGCCTGCCAGCAGTGCGCCGAAGTTTCCCGCGAGGAAGCCGAAGTCGAAGTGGTAGTTCATGGCGTCGACCTCAATCAAGGTGCAGGATTTTTTCCAGAAACTCGCGTGTGCGGGTTTCCTTCGGGCACTTGAATATTTCTGCCGGCGGTCCTTCCTCGACGATTTTGCCGTTGGCGCAAAAGACGACTCGCGTCGCGATGTCGCGGGCGAAGTGCATGTCGTGGGTGACGATGATCATGGCCATCTTCTGCTCAGCCAGCTTGAGCATCACGTTCTGGACTTCGATCACCATCTCCGGGTCGAGAGCCGACGTGACTTCGTCGAACAGCATCAGTTTCGGCTCCAGCATCAGCGCGCGGGCGATGGCGACACGCTGCTTCTGGCCGCCCGATAACTGGCTCGGGTACGCATGCAGCTTGCTTTCCAGACCAAGACGAGCCAGGTACATGCGAGCGCGCTCGCTTGCCTCCCCTTTCGACACTCCGCCCACTTTCACGGGCGCAAGGATGAGATTGCCGAGCACCGACAGATGAGGGAACAGCGTGTAGTGCTGGAACACCATTCCGATCTGCTTTTGCAGGCGCTGGTCGATCCGCTTGCCGCGGCCGGTCTTCGATCCGTTGATATACGGCTTACCCTGAAATTCGATGCCGCCGTCCTGGATCCCTTCCAGCCCCATCATGACACGCAGAAGCGAGCTTTTACCGCTGCCGCTGGGGCCGATGATCACTAGTCGATCATCGGCGCGCATGTTCAGACTCATGCGATCCATGACGACCAGGTTCTCGCCATACGACTTGTACACGTCGCGCAACTGAACGAAATCGCCCGTTGTTTCAGCGGGGGTCTGACGGATGTGGGTCGGCGTCGGCATGATTTGAGGCGAAGACATATGCACTTTCTCCAGCGAGCGCGCTGCAGGCGCTCAGGGTACGAATTCAAATGATCGAAACCTGATCAGCGTTGCCGTTGCTGCTGGAGCACGCCTGATCGTTCTGCCCTCTGGCTCGCCGTTGGCGAGCCGCTACCCCGCGTCGCATCGCATGGCCGCGAACGCCTGACGGAAAGCCGATCTACCTGCGACGGCGAGCGCGAAGCTCGCCAATGACTGGATCGCGCGGCAGCACAGCGCGCCGCGCTCGCGGACTTACTGACCGGGCACGAGCATCGCCTGGACGGAGGTCTTGATGAGCCGGTTCACGGCGCCGGATTTGACCTGCTGGCCGAGATATTTGTTGAGAACGTCCATGTCGGCCGCCGGTGTCTCCTTACGCACGCCAAAGGCAACTTCCTGCTGTGCGAGCGCCGGCGTCGGATTGAAGCTGACGGCCCATTCAGGATGAGCCTCGGTCAGCAGCATGTTCGTGATGTTTGCGTCTGCCAGCATATCGGCGCGCTTTGAGATCAAGGCCAGACGGGTTTCATCGTTGCCCGGCAAACGCATGATCTGCGCCTGCTTGAGCACGGCCGAGATCGCCTTGTCCTGAGACGTGCCTGACATCACCGCGATGACAATGCCGGGTTTGTCGACATCGGCCGCCGCATGCAGATTTTTCGGGATCTTTGGGTTGTTCTTGTTGAAGACGAACGAAACGTTGTAGTCGGTCGCGGGTGCGGAGAATCCGATGGCTTTTTCACGCTCGGGGGTGTCATTCAGCGCAAGCGAAAGGTCCCATTTGTCCGACTGAAGGCCCGCCACGATGTTGTCCCAGGTCGTGTCGACAAACTCGACTTTGACTTTGAGGACATTTTGTCCGAAGTCCCGGCACAGTTCGGAGAAGAAGCCGCTATATGAGCCTGTCTTGGGATCCCGCATGACGTACGGGGGAGCCACTGCGGCGCCGCACCTCAATACTCCTGCTTTCTTTACGCTTTGCCACGTACCGGCGTCTTCGGCATGCGAAGAAACACTCGCGAACAGTGATGCAGCGGCTGTTGCACACAGAACGGCGTGACGAATGAAGCGAGACATCCGAACCATTTTGACCTCTCAATTAAGGGTAATCCCGGAGATAAACTCTCCGGCGCCACACAATCATGTATGTTGTGATGTGTGCAACGTTGCATGCATAGTAGGAGGCCAAAACTTCCGCTGTCAACCAGGCAATTGCCCTGGAGAGGGATGAGCATGATCAGAAGCGAAGGGAGAGGAATTCGCGCGGCGCGATTTCAGACAAAAAACCTTCTGGAGAAGTAGCGCATCGCTTTGTTTGCCGCCGTTCGAGCTTCGGACGGGGTGACGCGTCGCCCCCGACCCTGTAGATCGGCGTTGCGGTTCGAACTGGATTTATCGGCGATGACCGGCCAACATGCTGCCGGCGGCGGTTTCAGCCTCAGGGAGCCATGGATTGTTGAGGTTGGCAGGCGGCTACCCAGACAACCGGAAGAACTACCGGACCACGCGGTGATATCCGGTTTGTAGTTTCGGCGCGAGCTTGCGCACGTCGTTGGCCAGTTCTGGGCTGCGGCGTGACTTGCGAAGGTTTCTGATCAACGGCATTGACGTAATGACCTGGCCGTCATGTGCCAGCGCAGTGGAAGCCTGCGGGGCCGCTTCAAGAATCGTCTTGAGACGCGAGACCGCCTCATCCGACTCCGATTGAATCCGTGCGCGGAGGAACAGTTCGTTCAGTGCCGCAAACCACAACGACGGCGCGCGATACGTGAATTCGCGCATGAACCGAGTACCGTGCGCTGTCGGTGTCAAGGTGTAGGTGACAGTGCCGGCGGGTCTGCCGTCAATCGCCCCTTCTATCACCCACTTGCGAGGACGGTCTCGCTCAGCGACGGTCCACACGACGCGCCCTCGTCGGCCAGCTACGCGAAACTCTTCAGTGACCTGCTCCCGCACGTCGAGCGAGTGATCCGTTGCTCCGCTGACGGCGAGCGATGACGGGTGCCACACAGGCCAGTGAGTCGGGGTCGTCACGTAGTCGAAGACGAGCGTGTCGGGCCGTTCGATCGACGTGACCGTGACGATCCGCGTGTCGAGGACAAGCTGCCGCGGCAACGGGACAAAGAACAGACCTACGACGCCCAGCGCAGCCAGCGCCATCGCGACAGACAGTGTCAGCCTATTCATGGTGATCGCACGAGGCGGGGATGCACTCGAATGGTTCAGCGAACCTACCCTGGCAATACCTCGTTCCTACTGCAGATGCTACTGCTGCCGAGTAGCCGTGGCGAGGAGTCCCTTCGATCTCAAAGCGACACCGTCGCAGACGCGAGCGTCGCCCGGCGACGGGCCCCGACCGACCACGCAACCGCGGTCCCGATTGCGAGAACTAACAGGCATGCGGTCGGAACGAGCATCGGCGCGACATGGCTGTTGCTCACTTTGCCGACATAGGGCGTCAGGTTCTGCCCAAAGAACCCGCCGAGGTTGCCGATAGAGTTGATGGCGGCGACACTCGCCGCGGCTCGGGCGCCGGAGAAGAAACGCGGCGGAAGCGACCAGAAGCACGGATACAGTAGCGGGATACAGGCCCCGCCCAGGCATAGCGCGATGAAGCGCAGGGAAATCGTCGGCAGCACGAGGCTCGATGCGAAGCAAACGACGCCAATCCCTGCGACCACAGTCATCGCCCTCAACACCACCCGCTCGCGCTTGAGCTTCCCGGGAAGCCAGAGCAGAAGCAGCGTCGCAAGTGCCCACGGAATCATGTTGAGCAAGCCGTTGACGCTCGACGAAACGCCGTAACTCTTGACCAGCGTAGGCATCCAGTAGGTGACACCGTATAGCGACGTCGACATCAGCATGTAGGTCGCTGCGAATAGAAGAACTTTCGGATCAACCAGTGCAGCCCACGGCCGGGACGCTTTCGCCTGAACGGAAGCCTCGCGCTTGAGCGCTGTCAGCACGAGATGTTTTTCGTTCTGCGAGAGGAACGCCGCCTCCCTGACCGAGCCGGGCAGATACTTAAGTGCGACGAACGCGATCAGAATTGCCGCAATGCCGGTAGCAATGAAGACCCATTGCCAACCCGCCAGCCCCAGTGTCCCGCCCAGCGAAAGCAGGAGCCCCCCTACCAGCGAGCCAAGCATGTTCGCGAGCGAACTGCCCAGCGTAAAGAAGCCGAGCACGCGCGTCCGATAGCTTTGCGGAAACCACTGCGTCAGGTAGTAGATAACGCCGGGATAAAAGTCCGCTTCGGCCACGCCAAGTGCAAAGCGGAAAGAATAGAAAACCGGTAGCGACCTCGTGAACGCCATCAGCACCGTAACGATGCCCCACGTATCATGATGCGGGCGAGCCACGTGCGGGCGCCGAAACGATGGAGCGCCAGCGTGCTGGGCACTTCGAACAGCAGGTAGCCAATGAAGAAAAGCGATGCTCCAAGGCCATACGCCGCCTCGGTCATACCGAGCGCATGCACCATCTCCAGTTTCGCGAAGCCGACATTCTGGCGGTCGATGAAAGAGATGAGGAACATGACGATCAGCAGGGGCATCAGCCGCCATGCCACGCGCGCAAGGCGGTTCACAGCGCAACCGCGGCGCAGGTCGCGCGCCGGATGCCGATCGGGCAGTCGGCGACGGCACCGATGGGGCGCGGTCAGCGAATATCGACCTGATACTGGAACGCGGTGGCGGAACCTTGCGTGGTGCGCCATTCGATGGGCGTTCCCGCGAAATCGAAGGCCACGCGCTGCACAAGGATTACCGGGCTACCGATATCGGTGCGCAACAGCGATTCGCATCCAGATCCGCCGCCGTCGAGGTCGACTTGAGCACGCTACGCTTTCGCCGAACCTTTGCCGCAGTGGCACGCCAGGATGGCCGTGACTGCGGCGATCGTGAGGCAGCTGAAAGACATGATCTGAGTGAATCCGGATACCGAACCTGACAACACCGTATGTTTCGCTGAAATTTGGCTGTAAGTCGCCGTTGCTACAGTCCTCGAAAGCCTTTGCCGCCGGATGCCGGACGGACTCCCTGCGGACAGGCAGAAAGGACAAGAGCGTCAACCCATGAACACAGCGCGTGCATTCTGGCTCATTGTGGTGCTGCTTTTCACGAACCCTGTCTGGGCGTTTCAGTCCAGGGTCGTCGCGATTCCCAGCGCTGCGATGCATAAGTCTTTCGACGCGACCGTGGTGTTGCCCGATGAGTACGCGCGAGGCGACGAGGCCGACCGGTTCCCGGTTGTCTATGTGCTGCACGGCTCGGGCGGCGACCACACCGACTGGACCGCGAATACGCCGATTGGCAAGCTGGCAGACCGCTATCACGTGATCCTCGTGATGCCGGACGGCGGTCATGAAAGCTGGTACATCGACAGCCCCGTCAATCCGCGCAGCCGTTACGAAACGTTCGTGGGTGTGGAAGTCGTTGGGTATATCGACGCGCACTTCCGCACGATTGCCGCAAAGCAGGCACGCGCGATTACGGGCTTGAGCATGGGCGGCTTCGGCGCGTTAAGCATTGCTCTCGACCGGCCGGATACATTCGGCGCCGTGGGGAGCATCAGCGGCGCGGTCGATCCGCGTGCGTGCGAAGACGAACCCGGTATCAACCGCGTGTTCGGCACCCCAGCCCGGCACGCTGCGTTCTGGAACAGCAAGGTCATCGTCGAAAACGCCCAAAGCTTTGAAAACGCCCATATTGACCTGACGATCGATTGCGGCGTCAACGACTCGCTCGTCCAATCGAATCGCACGCTGCACGAACGACTCGTCGAACTGGGCGTACCGCATGATTACGCGGAACGTCCCGGCGGCCACACGTGGCAGTACTGGGCCAATGCGATCCAGTATCAGGTGCTCTTCTTCGCGACTTCGTTCCAGCACAAGGGCTTCGCATTCAACAACCATCCAGACATGACGAGGCGCATGACCGCCCTGACGACGGCCGGTTGATGCGTCGCTCGCCGATCGACGGCGCACGGGAAAACCAACGCAACCCGCTATCGCTACGCTTCGTCAGGAAGCCGAAGCCCGAGTTCGTTGAATACTTCCCGGGCATTCCGGAACGCTTCGATGGCGGCAGGCGCGCCGGCATACACCGCGCCATGCAGCAAGACCTCGCGAATCTCCACGATGGTTGCGCCATACGGAATGACAGCGGCGCAAACTTATCGCCGGAATAAGTTTGCACCAGCGCCGCCCGCAAATCCCTGATACGCAAGGCGGCACGCGTTTCGCGCCGGTTCCGTAAGTTCGCATCCGCCAGCGTCGATTAACCATTTTGTGAAACGGCGTCCATGCGGTGAAGTGGCAATCTTCCGCCCAAAAAAGCATTGGGAAGCCGACCCCGCAAGGGTCGGCTTTTTTGTTTGCGGCATGGCCGGGCATTCGCCCGATAGCTTTTGACGTCTGTTATCGCCCGACAATTCTTGACAATACATCTGAGAAATGTCGGCTACTCTGGCGAGGCCACCATTTCGGGTACGGCGATCATTCACGTAGGATACTTAAACATGCCGGAACAGCAGAACAACGAAACGACGTACCTTTTTGTCACCATCGGTTCGCGCACTGAGCGCGGCCGACGCGTCACCTGGATAACGACCATGGCTGAATATCAAGAGATGGCGCTGGCCCGTGTCGGCGATATCGTCACGTACGACGACCGTGAACCGGTTCCCGGCCTTCCGGCCTATACGCTACCCCGGAGTGCCGTCACGGACGGAGGGAGCATCCATGCGTAAGGCGGCGGTGCGCGACGGCGACCCTACAACAACGGGCGGTTTTGTCATTGGCACTTCGACCCGCATTAACGATAAGGGGAAGAAGGTTGCCCTGATTGACGATTACGCCACCTGTGGCAACTGCAAGGGTACATACAGGATATTCGGAACCGGCAAGGGAATGTCGGACATGGGACGGGTGGTGGTGGTTGATGGCGATTCCGTACTTTGCCCGTGCGGAAAGAATCGGGTAATCGTCGGTAGCAATCCGGGATGTTTTCTCAATTCGGACCACGGTTCGGCGAGCGCGAGCAGCACGGCTAGCGCGGCGCAATCCGCCATCGCAGCGGACAAACTAGAACACTATTTTGAAATTACGGATGCGTTGACGGGCGCACCAATCGAAGGAATGACTTACAAGCTGTTTAGCAAGGGTGTTGCGCTTGTCGGTGATAAGGCGCTTGTAGCCGGGAAAACGATGGCGTTTTCGAAGAACGAGCATCCAGATCTGACGTTCATCGCGTGGCGGCCAGGAGACGTACGATGAGTGACGCGACCAATCAGGAGGTGCGCCTACTGGCGGCAGTTGCTTACGGGGAAGCATCCCCGGCGAATGATCCTCAAGAAATCGGTGGGATTGCGTTCGCAGTAGCTAACAGATGCCGGGCATGGGGAAACAAGACAGTATCGGAGTTGCGCGCGGCTGACCCGAACTATTCGTATGCATGGGACGGTTCCAACGCCCGATTCAACAAACTGATGCGAACATCGGATGGTGAGATAGAGCGGGACCCGGGAATGAAATTGGCCGTTGAGTGGGCTCAGAAAACTTTGGCAAACAGTGGGCCCGATCCGTCGAACGGGGGGTTCTGGTGGGACGGCCTGGACTTCAGGACGAACTACGCTAACCATCCGAAAGTTCGAGACGGCTTCAGATGGGGTGACCCGTCCCACAACATTTTTGGCGTGCCAGATAAACGACGCGAAATTGTCGTGCGCTGGAAAGTCAAAAACAAAAAGACCGGGACAATTGTCGATGGCGGCGAGCGCGGTCGTTACGTTTCGGTGTGGGTGTCGACGGCTGCGCACGGTAGCACAGTATTCTGGCTTCATGATCCCGACTATTTACAAGCCACTGGGGGCAAGGTCTACCGATGAGATTCAAGATAGTGTCAGCGGCCATCCTGGCTGCTTTTGCCGTCTGTTCTCAGGCGGCTCGAATCTATAGCAACTACGATTCTTTCTACGCGGCACAACCCGGCGCCGTCTTTAGCGACCCAGTTAAACGTGACTCTAGCGTTGTCTATTCCGACTCAGGCGAACGAGGCGTTTATACGGAAATGCAAGGTGCGCTGAACGGGGAAAAGGTAAGTATCAGGATCGCCGACCGGAGCATAACGATTAACGGAAGCAATTATCGTTTTGCGGACGCAACGACATTCCCCGGAGAGCATCGATCAAACCTGAATCCGCAAAGCGTAGATGTATTTCTTGCGACACCAACGGGCTCCCCCATCAGCATCATGTGCCTGCAAGGCGATACTGTCGGGTCAGGGGAAGCTGATCGACACAAGCAAGTCTACCTGCTGGTGAACCCCTTTGCACGAAAGGGCAAGCCGACCTTTCTGCATTTACCAAGTCTGTTTGCTTCGTGCCGTGCTGTACTGTTGACAAAGGACGCAAAGCTCGTGTTTCCAAAGAACAGCTACCTATTCGACAATGCAGAAGAAGCGCGTGTACCGGCTCCGGTTGTCTGGACACGCTTTTGCAGCTCAGGCGGCCAGCTTCATCAGCCGTTCCTGACGGGCTTCGAGGGGTGATTTGAAGCCCAACTTTTCAAGACGCCAGTCGCGATTGTATCGATCCTTGAACGCGATGGCGGCGGCACGAACTTCCTCCAGGTTTTTGAAGATGCGTCCATGAATAGCCTGTTCCTTCATTGTCCGGTTGAATCGCTCGGCGACGCCGTTGGTCTGGGGTTCGGCGACGAAGGCATAGCTCGGCGCGATGCCCCAGAACCGGATCTGGTTACGGAAGTCGTCCGACGTGTACTGCGAACCGTGATCCATACGCAGCGACAGCCCGCGGCCCGCATCGGCGAGCACGGAACCGAATTCGTCCAGCAGCCCCTGGGAGATCGGCTCGAGGGCAGCAAAGCGGTCGCCAATCTTCGCGGCATGAATGCCGGTACACATGCCGTCGCAATGATCAACGGCCGAGAAGATCCACACCATGCCGTCGTCCACGGTCGCGATGCGCACGCCGTCGGTGCCCCACATCTCATTCGGGCAATCGGTTGTGATCCGGCCATCGTGAAGGTTGGGTTCGCCTCGCGCTTGCCGGTGCGGCGACAGCAGGCTGTGCTCGCGCATCAGTCGCAGCACGCGGGTCCGGGAGACCCGGATGTCGTGCAGGATACGCAAGCGCGCCCAGACCTTGCGATGCCCCTCGCCGATGAAGGGGGAAGCCACCAGATCGTCGCGGATGGCCTTCAGCAGGTCAGCATCGGGCATCTTCGGTTTCGGGCCGCGGCGGCCCGGGATGATCGGCACCACGTTGTCCGCTGTCCTCGCGCGGACAGCATAGATCGTCGAGCGGGGGAATCCGAGCACCTGGCAAACCCGTTGCAATCCAAAGGGCTTGTTCGCACTAACGGAGATCGCGCGGCTCATGTCGACGATCTCCGAGCGGTCAAAGGGCGACGGGCCTGCAGTTCACGTTCCTTGCGCAGGATCTCGTTTTCCATAGACAACTCGCCGACGCGCCGCACGGCGTCATTGAGCCGGGCTTCCAGGGGATCGCTGGTGCGTGCCTTCAGGCCGGCCTCCATGCCGGCCAGTGCCAGCTCACGCCATTGCTTGAGCACGGCGATCGTCACACCGACTTCACGGGACACGGCGTCGACGGGTTCGCCACGCAGCAACCGAAGCACCACGCCGCGTTTGCGACCGGTCGACCAACGCTTGACTTCGGCGGCGCCAGAGGCGCTTCCAGTCGCGCTACGCGCTCCTTCCAGCGCCTCTGGCGCAACCCCGTTTACATCTGTTTTCTTCAACATCAACAACTCCAGTTTGGGACCCACGTTTTACCCCAAATCTGTGTCCAGAAAAACAGGAGGCGCGGCAGCAGAAGAAGCGCGCGTCGGGTTGCTTGTCTCATATCTCACGTTTGAGAACGGGCGCTTTAAGCCGACCAACAACGTGGTTCGACTTCGCTTCACTAGTCCGGAAAACTCGTTCGAGTTTTCACGGCAAGACGCGAACCAATAAACGTATTGACTGGGCGGCGCATAACGAATCGGGAAGGGACGGTCGTCGAACTCGCGCCGCCGCGTCGCCCCAACACCGGCGAGCAGACATGCGCCGCCCATGCTTCCATAAGTGGCCGTCGCTGTTCCAGCAGGTCGGTACGGTGATAGGCCGCTTCAACCTTGTTCGCGACCGTATGCTCCAGATCGCCCATCGCGCGCTCGACGAATCGCGCGCCCATCACTTCCGGGCGCCATGCCTTGCCCGCGTCGCGGTCACGTTCGCTCATGTTGAGTTCTCCCGCTGCCAGTTGCCGAAACCGTTCGACGCGATCATCGAGTCGACGCATGAAGCGCATCTATGCCGGGCTTCCCCGCTGGTTGTCCGGCGACACCTGGATGAGGCACCCTGAAACTGGCTAGTCCAGACGGCGTTGGTGGGCCGCCGCGCCTTCGGCAGGCCGTCATCCTGCGGGCCAAAGCCCGCCGAACCCCGTGCTTGCGACATAAATCACAAGGAAATAGCCGAGCACATAGAGCGCGTAGGCCTGGCCGTTGCCGGTGTAGACCTTGCGAGCGGTCCCCGCGGCAGCAAGCGCACCGCTTGAAACACCGCGCCAGAACATTGTCGCGACTGGCGGGACCGTGCGGGCTAGCACCGGCCGGTAGAACCTGAAGAAGCCGGAGATACTTCCCGCATCGCGACGCCGGCTGCGATAGAGCAGCAGGAAAAATGCAAACAGCACGGCGGTCACCGCCAGGACCACGATCACGACGGGCGTCGGGTTCCAGAAACCATAGATGCTCTCCAGCGACATGCCTTGCCAGATCAGCGTCGACGCAAATTGCGGGTCGATCGCCGCCGACACCGGTTCGATCAGCACCTTCGGGAAGAACGACAGGAGGAAAATTCCGGCGACCAGAATCAATTGCGGCGCGAGCAACAGTACAGGCGCTTCGCGGATCTCCGTCTGTCCCGCCGCGCGCGGTCCGAAGAACAGACCGCTGATGAAGCGGAACATGTAGAGAAAACCGGCGAACGTGGCAACCAGTCCGCACACGGTCAGCCCGTACCAGCCCTTGCCCGTCAAGGCGACGAGCAGCAGCCATTTCCCGCCAAAGCCCATGAGCGGCGGCAAGCCGGACATCGAGATAATGGCGACGAGCACCATCGCAAAAGTGAATGGCATCGCGCGGGCAAGCCCACCCACCCCGGCAGCGCCGTGCGTGCCCGTGCGCAGCGTGACGCCCGCCAGCGCGAGGAACAGGATGCCTTTCACCATCATGTGGTTGGCGACCAGATAGAGCGCCGTGACCCAGCCAAGGTGATTCATCAGCGCGATCGCGGTGACGATATAGCCGAGCTGGCTCATGCTCGAATACGCGAGCATGCGCTTGAAGTCATTCTGCCGCAGCGCCATGAACGCACCCGCCAGGGTCGTCAGCGCACCGATCCACGCCATGACATGCGCAAGCTCGAGGCCGACCTCCGTGCGTATCGTCAGATAGGTGCCGATCAGCAGGCCGAAAATCGCTACCTTGCTGACAACGGCCGATAGCATGGCGGTCACGTCGTCCTCCGCTTCCGTATAGGCGGCGGGCAGCCAGACATGCACGCCGATCGCGCCCGCCTTGATCAGAAAGCCGACCGCCAGCAAAACGAACGCCCGGCTCGCGTCCGGGCCCGACCTGACAAGCCCGGCCAGCTCGATGCTGCCGTCGATTGCGGCAGCGGCAGCGAAGCCGGCCAGCAGAAAAAAAGCCGACAGTAGCGAAAACAGCAGGAAAGTCAGCACGTGCGCGCCAGCACTACGGCATTTCGCGATCAGGAAGCAGGACGACAGCGTCACGATCTCCCAGCTATAGAAGAATTCAAGCGTGGTCGTGGAGCGCAGCAGTGCCGGGATCGAAAGCAGCAGGACCACCAACATGGGATAGAAGCCGGGGCGCACGTCGCTGCGGTAGAGGCTCGCCGACGCGATGACGAAGCTGCCGGTCAGCAGCAGCCACGCGACGAGCCTGGCGATTCCGCTCGTGCCTTCGGCGAGCCACGAGCCAGCCAGCGCGACGACGATCAGCATGGCGACGCCCTTCACCCGGCCGGGCAGGCGATCCCCCGCGTAGAACAAGGCGCCCGCGATGAGCGGCGAGAAGATCCATATCGATTCCGTGCCCGAGACTGACGCGGCGACATAGCCTGCGGCGATCAGAAGGATGGCCGCGCCGAACAGCGGCAACAGCGCAACCAGACCGGGTCCCGCCTTGACCGCGTCCCCGGAGGGACGCAGCGCGCGCACGAACCAGTGGAACATGTAGGCGGCTTCGAGAAGCGAACCGGTCAGGATCAGCCCGATCCAGTACGGCTTGCCGGCACGGGTCAGCTGGATCACCAGTTCCCATTTCGCCCAGAAGCCGGGAAAGGGCGGCAGGCCGGCTATGGCCACCATGAATAACCCAAGCAGGCCGATCAGGAGCGGGCTGCGCGACAGGATGGCGCGCGCATCGGCGCCGTGCCGTTTGAGCACGCCGACAAGCCAGAAGAGGCCTGCCTTCGCGAGAAGATGGTTGACGAACAGGCCACCGACCACGAGGGGGATCGACGCATCCGCACCGACCTGCCGCAACAGGGCGAGCGCCAGCATGAGAAGTCCCATCTGGCCGATCGACGAATAGCCGAGCACCCGCTGCGGTTCGGTCTGCTTGAGGGCAAGCAGATTGGAAAACAGGAAGGTGATCCCGCCGGACACGGCGATGATGCCAAGCTCATCGTCGAAAAGCGGCAGGAGCTTGAAGAGCGCGAAAAATACGCCTGCGGAAACGCCGACCGACACCATCGAGGCAATGCCGCTCGGCGCGGTTTCGTAGACGTCGAGCCCCCATCCGTTCGCCGGAAACGGCTTGAGTTCGATCACGAGGCAGCCAAGCACGAGAAGGAGCGCCGTCTCGCCGATCGGATCAGTGATCTGGCCACGGAAGGCAATCAGGTCATCGATGTTCAGCGTGCCGGTGACGTAGTAGAGGAGCACCGCACCAAGCAGCAAGAAGGTCGAAGCGATTACCGTCGCGATGATGTATTTGAACGCGCCGGCCAGCGCGGCCGGCGCGCGCTCCAGGCTGAAAAGCCCATAGGTGGCAATCGATACGATTTCGAGAAACACGAAGAGGTTGAACAGGTCGCGGGTCATCACCATGCCGTCGATGCCCATGACCAGGATCAGATAGAGCAGCAACGCCGCGTAATTGCCGCGCAGGCGGTCCCACAGATGCAGCGTGCCGAGCAGCGACACCACATTGACGCTGAAGGTGAAGAGCCCCTCCCACAGGCCGAAGCGCAGATCGATGGAGACCGGCGGCAACGCGCCCGCGGTCAGCACTTCGATGGTCTCGCCGCCTTGCAACAGGCCGAGGAACGAGACGCCGCTGACCAGCACGATGCCGCCGAGCGCGACGAAGAAGCCACCGGTGAGCCACGGCTTGCCGAGCCGGTAAAGCAATGGAATGACGAAGCCGCCGCCCAGTCCAAGAATGAAGATGTAGAGCGGATGGAACAGCCCGGCTACCATTTCGACTCCGTGAACGCGTCGATGGAGAGCGTCTTTTTAGCCGCATAGAGGCGAATCGCGAAAGACAGCATGACCGCCGTGACCGACAGACCGATCACGATCGCGGTCACCACGAGCGCGGACGGAATCGGATCGATCGCGCGATGCGCGGCGTCTGCCTTGCTCATGGCGGCGTCGATGATCGGCGCCGTGCCGCCCCTGATATAGCCCGTCGCAACCATGACGAGATGCAGCCCCGTGTCGATCAGTGCGAAGCCGATGATGATGCGCAGGATGTTGCGATGGGTCAGCATTCCCCACAGGCCGATCAACGAGAGGGTGAAGCCCGTGATCAGCAGAATGGTCGAAACCGGTAGGCCTGTCGTCATGCCCCGCCCTCCTCGCTCAGCTTCTGAACCGGTCGATGATGACGCTCAGTTCCGCGCCGACCTTGATGCCCAGCAACGCGGAAATCAGTGGGATCGCGCCAGCGCTGAAAAACGCGCCGAATTCGCCGCGCGGCAAAAAGCGGGCATCGAGGAAGCCGCCCGCCAGCACCAACCCCAAAATGCCGATACACACGTAAAACACGCCGGCCAGCGATTCGATGACGCCAAGCAGCGCGACGTTGAGCGCGGCGCCTGGCCGGGCCAGCATCATCATCATGCCGCCGGACGCAACGATGGCGCCGCCCTGAAAACCCCCGCCGGCCGACAGATGGCCGTTCACGATCACATAGGCGCCGAAGGTCAGGATCATCGGCAGCAGAACCTGCTTTCCGGTCCTGACAACCTCGCCGGCTTCGCGGCGCGGGTCGCAGTCGTCATCGACAGCGGCGGCGCCAGCGGTACTCTCGTTCTTCAGAAGCACACCGACGCTCGCCGCTACCATGAACAGCACGGCCACCTCGCCGAGCGTATCGAAGCCGCGGTATGTGATCAGAATGCCCGTGACGATGTTCGGCGCGCCGAGTTCGGCCGGTCCTTGCATCACATAGTGCAGGGCAAGCGGCCTGAGTTCCTGCAACTCGGTATAGCTACCGATCAGGCGGCAGAAGATCAGCGCGAACAGCAAGACAGTTACCAGCACCAGCACGCGTCGGATCATGATTCGCTCTCCCCGGCACGGCGTTCGTGCTCTTCGGCAAGCGCGTCTGTCACGGTGGACGGCGCCATCGGTGTGCGGTTGAGCCAGGCCGCGCGCGCCAGCGCATGCGAGGACACCGGGTTGGTCACCAGCACAAAAGCGATGACAAGGATCAGCCGGAACGTCCAGTCCGGGTGATAGAACGCGAGGCCGATCAGCACCAGCATGTTGCCGAGTGTCGAAGCCTTGGTGCCCGCCTGGATGCGCGTATAGGCATCGGGCATGCGCAACAGGCCAAGCCCCGCGGAAAACAGGAATACGGCCCCCATCAGGATGAATCCGCTGCCGATCAGTTCGGTCATGCGTCAGCCCTTCTCATAGCCGGTTTTGCGGATCGCATAGAGAAAAATGAAGGTCGCAAGGCCCGAGCCAATCGACGCTTCGGCCATCGCCACGTCGGGGGCGGCGAGCAGCAGAAAGGCCACCGCGGCGAACAGACTGGCCAGCCCTGAACTTACCATCGCGGCCATGAGATTTTTCAGGCAAACGGCCAGTATTCCGCTGACGAGTATGCTGGCGCACATGAGCAGGACGAGCAGTTCCAGCACGGTCTAAAGCCCCTTTTCCAGAAAGCGGGCAATCGCCAGAACGGCCAGAAAACTTAGCAGTCCATAGACGAGAGCCACGTCGATATAGACGAAACGACCAGAAAACTGAGCATAAATCCCGATCAGCGAAATCGAAATGACAGTGAGCATGTCGATGGCGACGACCCGGTCGATAAGGGTCTTGCCGAGCACGAGGCGAATGACACCGAACAGGATGGCGAAAAAGATCAGTACGGCTGCGATCTCGAGCATGATTTCAGCCAAAGACCTTCTCCAGATGCTGTTCGAAAGGCGTGACGAGCGTCAGTGTTGCGGCATCGATGTCGGTCGTCTTGACGTCCAGCCAGTGGATGAACAGTATGTCGCCCTGAAGATCCATCACAAGCGAGCCCGGCGTGAGTGCGATTGAATTGGCCAGCGCCAGCCGGCCCATGGGCGATGTCAGCCGGGTGCGGACCTTGACGATGCCCGGCGCGATGTCGATACGTGGCGCATAGACGTATCGCATCATGTTGAGATTGGCGCGCGCCAGCTCGACGACGAAGGTCGCGCCATAGGCAACGAAATGATAGAGACTGCGCGGCGTCCAGCGAATCCGGCCCCAGGCGTCGCTGGAAGAGGCGAACACGTAGGCCAGCACCAGCGTGATTGCAGCGCCGGTGAGTGCCGGTTCCACCGCCAGCGACGCGTTGGCGATCATCCAGACCGTGAACAGGACGACCCACAGGCTGAGCATCCCCCGTGGAGCGAACGACGTGACCGGTTTTTCGCTGTTCGAAGCCACGTCTTCGGTTTCCTAAAGAGGGCACTCGCAAAAAGTCTAGGTGACAACCTGGGGCAAATCAACTCGGGGCGCGATCACGCAGAGGCCGACCGACAATCGCTCGGCGCAAGGAAGTAGGTGCCGAAACCCTCAGGCGTTCCCACCCGCACACTGCCGGTCAACCCGACCGACACGTCTTCCAGCCGATGCCGCATGCGCATCGCCAGACTTTCCATCGCCTCGGCATCACTCAGAACGCGCTCGCCTTCCGGCGTCAGGAGGAAGCCAACCGAGCGACGGTCGAAGAGCTTCACGCCGAAGTGGGCTTCCAGTGCCGCGATCCGGCGGCTCAGCGTCGAATGATCCACGCCCATCTGCTGCGCGGCAACCGTGAGCCGGCCCGCGCGCGAAATGGCCAGAAAAGCCTGAATGTCGTCCCAATCGAATCCGCGCATGGGGATTTTTGCACAGAGCAGTTGTTGAATCGCCCATTCTATTGCAAAAAACTTGCTGCTATCTTGCTTTCAACCCTGCTCGATACCACCAGTCAACGCCGGACACTGTCTGGGGCTACTACGGCTTCACCGAAGAACAGGTCGGCTCCGGAGACTTCAACGCGCAGATGTCCAATTCGTTCCTCGATGGCACAAAAGCCGCACTCGAAATGGCCGCCGTCGCCAATGCGTGCGATCTTCGTCCGCCGTCGGACGGCCTCGCCTTCCCCGCCTGTGGCGTCGACGATCTGCCGAACCTTCTGCGGCCCGTGTCGGTGCGTGGCATCCTGCCTCATCGCGGCAGCGTCGAAGTCGTGTCGTCGCTCGAACGGGACGGGCGTCCGGTCTTCCGGGATCTGCGCTGGGGCGTGTACGCCGTCTTCGAAGCGCCGACGGACTATGTGCGCGACTGTTTCGATGCAGTACGGCGTGGCCGATCCGGGGCATGGTCACGGTGTCAGTGATCCCGATCCGGGCATCTGCGCGCCATTTATGGAGAACCCGCATTAGTCACGATAAACGCGCCGACGCGCTTGCGAACCGATAGTTTTGTTCTCCTTAGCGCCAACCGGTTTGAGTCGGACGGACGCACGCCTGCGGCTCAATGTGAATCAGACAAAACCGATTTGAATAGATTCGTTGCGCAGAGTTAACAACCTGGCAATTGTTGACGATCCGCTTTCGCCGGTAATGTAGCTTCGCGCGCTTGACATCGAATCAACAAAAGCATCAACAATGAATAACACGCGCTATCGGCTTGTATTCAGCAAGTTGCGAGGCATGCTCGTCGCGGTTGAGGAAACCGCCACAGGAACCGGCAAGTCCAGTCGGGGCGAAACCAGCGTTGTGCGGGCGTGCCCGTATGCTTCGCAGACGCCGTTCTTTGCGTTGCGTCAGATGGCGTTCGCTGTCCTGTTGCTGCTCGGCGTGCTTCCTGCCAGCTATGCGCAAATTGTTACCGCGCCCGGCTCCGGCGCGCAGGTGATCCAGACGCCAAACGGTTTGCCGCAGGTGAACGTGGCACGTCCGTCGGGGGCTGGCGTGTCCGTTAATACGTACTCGCAGTTCGACGTGCAGAAGCCAGGCGCGATCCTGAATAACTCGCCTGTGCTCGTTAACACGCAGCAGGCGGGCTACATCAACGGCAACCCGAATTATGCCGCCGGTCAGTCCGCGAAGATCATCGTCAACCAGGTCAACAGCAGCGCCGCGAGCCAGATCAACGGCGCGCTCGAAGTCGCGGGAAGCCGGGCCGAAGTCGTCATAGCCAACGGTTCGGGCATCTCGGTGAACGGCGGTTCATTCCTGAACACCGCGCGCGCGATCCTGACGACCAGCACGCCGAACTACGGCGCA